>PBDN01000005.1 GCA_002718135.1 Pelagibacteraceae bacterium
CAAAGTTCACTATTTGTTCTATATAATTTTACGATGATGCATAAGCCGGGTTCTGTAATTTTATATAAAATTGATGATCATTAATCTAGGATAAACGTCACCGTTTATNTCANGCAGTCTACCCGAACANCACAGCTGGAACTGANNGNNNTTCCTATTTGACCTTGCTCCAAAAAGGGTTTGCAANGCCTTNNTTGTTACCAANAAAGCGGTANGCTCTTACNNTACCTTTTCACCCTTACCNTNTAAAAGGCGGTNTNTTTTCTGTTGCACTTTCCCTAAGCTTTCACCTGCCAGGTATTACCTGGTTTCTTTTCCAGTGGAGCCCGGACTTTCCTCTTGCATACACAAGCGATCATCGCATCATCTAAAATACACAGTAATATTTTTTTTTATTTATTCAATAATAAATTTAAAAAATGAATCTCTAAATATCTAATTATTTTAATTTTTGATGTATATTTATTTTGTAAGTAATGATTATGATAATTAGTTAATAAAAGATTAAAATATTTATTATTTTTATAACTTAAAGAAACATCATAGCCAATATAAGCAAGCATGAATAGTATAGATTTTTTTATTGAATAGATTTTATGCCTTCTTAACCATTTTCTAAAAAAAATAATATATTTTTTTTCTATATTAGTGTTGATAAATGTTAGATTCTTTTTACTCAATTTTTTCCAAGGAAACTTAGGACCTGGGTCAATTTTTCTGTAAGGAGCTATATCTGAATGACCCAAAATATTATTTTTTTTTATTTTATATTTTTTCTTTAAACTCATTAACAAGTTTTCTAATGATTGAATCATTTTTAAATTATATGAATTATTTTTTGGATAATTACTAAAGTCCAATTCAATACCTATAGACATGGAATTTATGTCTTTGTCACTATCCCAAAATGAAAGACCTGCGTGCCATGCTCTTTTTTTATCTGGAACAAGAGAATAAATTTTTCCAGACTGAGAAATTAAATAGTGGCAACTAACTCTATTTTTTTGATTGCATAAATAATCTAATGCTAAACTAAAATTCCTTAAGGCAGTATAATGAATAATTATATATTTTATTGCATTATTATTTCTACTATCAAAATTCATTGATTGAAATTTATGTATTATTTTCATTTAAAATATCATACAATCAATATATAAAAATTTGAAATGTTAAAAATAAAAATATTTTTTTTATTAATTGTTCTTTTGATAAACTGCTCATCAAATACAAGTAAAAATGATGATTTAGATAATTTAGAAGAAAACTCCTCACCTGAAGGTATTTATATAATTGCTATGAATTACTTTGATACTAATGATTATATAAATGCAATTAAGCATTTTAATGATTTAGAAAAACAATATCCTCTTTCAAATGAAGCTATTCAAGCAAAAGTTATGATTGCTTTTATAGATTATGTTACATTGAATTATGATGACGCTATTTTAAAATTTAATATCATTATAAATAAATACCCAGCTTTAAAAAATATTGACTACGTTTATTATATGAAGGCGATGTGTTATTATGAACAATTAAATAATGAAGGTCTTGATGGTGAAAATAATATAAAATCAATTGAAAATTTTCAACAAGTTATTAAAAGATTTCCAAAAAGCAAATATGCGAGAGATAGTGAGCAAAAAATTATTCTGGTTAAATCTAATGTTGCCGCTAAACATATGAATATAGCAAGATTTTATCAAAAAAAAGATAAGTTTGGTGCAGCCTTAAACAGATATAAAATCATAGTTGAAGAATATTCAATGACTAAATTTATACCTGAGGCACTTTTTAGAATAGTAGAAATTTATTACAATATTGGACTTTATGAAGATGCAAAAAAAACTGCTTCTATTCTAGGATATAATTATCCTGATTCTAAATGGTATAAATATAGTTATAATCTTTTACAAGATAACAAAAATAATTCAGGTTATTATAATAAAATAAAAAATCTCTTTTAATTAATGAATATTAATAAAAAGAATGCAAAAAAAAGATTTAAAGAGCTTTCTGAACTTATAAAAAAACATAATTATCTTTACCATACAAAAGACAAACCAATAATTTCTGATTATGAGTTTGATAGATTAGTTAAAGAAATTTTAAATTTGGAAAAAAATTTTCCTGATTTAGTGAATAAAAATAGTTCAATAAATAGAGTGGGTAGTAAGATTTTACCTAAATTTCTTAAAATTTTACATGAGCGACCAATGTTATCTCTGCCAAATGGATTTAACAAAAATGATTTAATTGATTTTGATGAAAGAATAAAAAAATTTTTAAATTTAGATATTAATAAAAAATTGGAATATATTTGTGAACCAAAGATTGATGGCTTATCCTTAAATCTTAAATATAAAAATGGAAAATTAATTTCTGCTGCAACTAGAGGTGATGGAAAAATAGGGGAAGATGTAACAAAAAATATATTACACATTAAAAATATACCAACCAATTTATCTGGTGAATTTCCAGAATATATAGAAATACGTGGTGAGGTATTTATATCTAAAAGTGATTTTATACTAATAAATTCAAAAATTGGTGATAATGAAAAATTTTCAAACCCTAGGAATGCTGCAGCAGGTAGCTTAAGACAACTTGATCCTGAAATAAGCAAATCAAGGCCATTAAAATTTATTGCGCATGGACTAGGCTATTCATCAAAAGAATATTCAACTTATATGGATTTTTATAGTGATTTAAACAAATGGAAAATATACCCAAATAAACTATCACTAAAGAAAAATAGTATTAATGAGATGATGAAATATTTTGAAAATATCGAAAATCAAAGAAGTTCCCTTAACTATGATATTGATGGCTTGGTATACAAAATCAATGATATAAACAAACAAAACCGTCTAGGTAATGTTGGAAAAAATCCAAGATGGGCTATAGCACTGAAATTTTCAGCTGAAAAAACTAAAACAATTATTAAGTCGATAGATTTTCAAGTAGGAAGAACTGGAGCGATTACACCTGTTGCCAGACTTGAAGATATTAATCTGGGTGGTGTAATAATTTCAAATGCAACTTTACATAACTTTGATGAAATTAAGAAAAAAAATATAGGTATTGGAGATTTAGTTGAAATTCAAAGAGCTGGCGATGTTATTCCACAAATAAACAAAGTTATAAAAAAATCTAAACATATTAAAAATATTATTAATGAACCTGCAAATTGTCCAATATGTAAAAGTAAAACAATAAAAGAAATAGATGAGTCTATATTAAGGTGCTCTAACAAATATAATTGCTATGCTCAAATAATTGGACAAATCATTCATTTTATTAGTAAAAAAAGTTTAAATATTGATGGCTTTGGAGAAAAACAGGCAAAACAATTTTATAATTTAAAGATAATTCAAGATGTTTCAGACATATTTAATTTAGAAAATTACAAGAAAAAAATAATTGAAATTGATGGATGGGGAGAAAAATCATTTAATAAATTAATAAAATCAATTAATAATTCAAAAAAAATAACTCTTGATAAATTTATATATTCTCTAGGAATTAGATTTATTGGAGAAACAAATTCTTTAATTCTAGCAAAAGAATTTAAATCTATAAATAAATTTTTAAATTCAATATTAGATTTAAATATACTATCTAATATTGACGGACTTGGACCAAAAGCAATTTCAGCTATTAAGGAATATTTTTCATATAATGAAAATATAAAAATTATTAATAAACTTAATTCAATTTTGAAAATAGAAAATATAGCAAAACAATCTCATAATAATTTTTTTTCAAATAAAAGTATCGTTTTTACAGGTTCATTAAAAGATTTGTCAAGAGATGAGGCAAAACACTTAGCAAAAAGTAAGGGTGTTAAAATATTATCTGGCATAAGTCGAAATACTGATTATCTTGTAGTAGGCGATTCTCCAGGTAATAAGGTGCAAAAAGCTAAAACTTTGGGAATTAAAATTTTAACCGAGGAAGAATTTATAATAAAAATTAATAAGTAAGATTAAGATACTTAATAAAAATATTTTTAGTTGATGTTTTTTCAAAGTTTACTTCAGCTTTTTCACCATCAATTTTAGTTATTTTTCCATAACCAAATTTTTGATGAAAAACTCTATTGCCAACTTTTATATGCTGATGAATTTCATGATCTTGATTTATTTCCCAATCAATTTCTTCAGTTGCTGCCTTTTGTAAAATTCTTTTTCGACCAGGTGATAAATATATTTCAGATTTATTATCATCTTGCATAAATTCATTTAAAAAACTACTTTCGTTCACATAACTAGAGTCATTAAGGGATACAAGTTCTTTTGGTAATTCACTTATAAATCTTGAAGGCATATTATAGTCATGAGATGAATAGGAATATCGATTTTGATTAACATAAGTAATAAATACTTTTTTTCTTGCTCTAGTTAGTGCAACATATGCCAATCTCCTTTCTTCCTCTAATCCTTTAGTACCAGTTTCTTCTATTGATCTTTGGCTAGGAAATACTCCTTCTTCCCACCCAGCAAGAAAAACATAATCAAATTCTAAACCTTTTGCTCCATGCATAGTCATTAAAGTAATAGTATCTTCTGAAGTATTAGAAATATTATCCATAACTAAACCTACATGTTCCAAAAAACCCTCTAAATTTTCAAAATCTCTTAAACTTACAATAAATTCATTAATATTATCAACCCTTGATAATGTGTCAGGATTTTTTAAATTTTTTTCTTCATTTTGTAGATACTCCATGTATCTTGAATCTTCTAAAATTACTTTTGTAAGTTCAATATGATCAAATTTTTCTTTTATTTTTCTCCAATTTAATATTTTTTTAACAAATTCGAATATTTCATTATTTATTTTTGAATTAGAAAATTGTGAAAAATTTTTTGAAGCCTCAAACAGTGACAAATGATTTTGGCGAGCGTAGGTATTAATATTTTTTAATGTTGTTTTACCTATTCCTTTTTTGGGAACATTAATAATTCTTTCAAATGCCAAATCATCTGATAAATTATTAACCAATCTTAAAAAAGCAATTATATCCTTTATTTCTTTTCTTTCGTAAAATCTTAAGCCACCAATAATTTTATAAGGTAATCCTATGGAAATCAATCTGTCCTCAAAAGATCTTGTATGAGCTGCTACTCTAAATAATATAGAAATTTCAGCTAGTTTATTATTATTTGAAATTATGTTTTCAATTTTATCTGTTACAAATTTCGATTCTTCTTTTGTTTCCCAAAAGCCTGATATATCAATTTTTTCACCTTCTGCATTTTCACTCCACAATTTTTTTCCATACCTACTTTTGTTTTTACCAATTAAGTTTGATGCACAATTAAGAATTATTTTTGTAGATCTATAATTCTGCTCAAGTCTAATTATTAAAGATTTGTCAAAATTTTTTTCAAAACTCAATAAATTACTTACATCTGCACCTCTCCATGAATAAATAGATTGATCATCATCTCCAACACAGCAAATATTTTTATGAAATCCATATAAATTTTCTAGCCATTTTTGTTGAATATTATTTATGTCTTGATATTCATCAACGAGAATAAATTTAAATTTTTGTTGATATTTTTTTAAAATTTTTTTATCATACTTAAATAATTTGATACAAAATAGAATCAAATCTCCAAAATCTACACAATTTAAACGTATTAATTCTTCTTGATATAATTTATAAATTTTTCTCAACTCATTATCATATTTTCTATACCTATTTTCTCTAAGATCCTTGTGGCTAATTCCTTTATTTTTAAATCCCTCTATTGTATTTTGAATATATTTTGGTGAGATTTCATTAGTATCAACAGATTCTAATTCACAAATTTTCTTGATTAATTTTAGTTGATCATCCGAATCTATAATAATAAAATTCTGTTTCAGGCCAGCTTTATCTGTATTTTCTCTTAGTATTTTAACTGATAAGGAATGAAAAGTTCCTATCCACATTCTATCTATTGGAAAATTTAACATATTGGAAATTCGTTTTTTCATCTCAGAGGCTGCTTTGTTGGTAAAAGTAACAGCCATAATTTGATTAGGATTTGCTAACTTTTCAACCAATAAATGCAGTATTTTGAATGTAAGAACTCTAGTTTTACCACTTCCAGCGCCTGCCAAAACTAATGTAGATCCATAAATGTTTTCAACAACTTCTCTCTGTTGTTTATTGAGTAAATTAAGATATTTTGTCGAATTTTCTGACATTTTTGTGCTATAATATAAATATATATTATTTATTAAATTAAATAAAAGTATAAATAATAAATCATAAACTTGAATAAATGCTTAAAATAAAATTAATATTAATCATAACAATTTCTTTGTTTGTCAATTCTAGTGTATTTGCTGTGGCTTCTGATGAAGTCAAAACTGAGCCTTCTGATTTTGAAACTACAACCTATGAAGATGAAGTTTATGATCCATTAGAATCAATAAATAGAGCTATATTTAGCTTTAATAACGTTGCTGATCAAATTATTTTAGAACCAGTCGCAAAAGGATATAAAAAACTTCCTTCTCCAGTACAAACGGGCATAAATAACTTTATCAGTAATCTTAAAATGCCATTAGTGATCGTTAATCAATTTCTTCAAGGACAAGGTAAAAATGCAATTGAATCCACAGGTCGATTTGTAGTAAATTCTACAGTTGGAGTTTTAGGTATTGTAGATGTTGCAGATAAAGTTGGCCTTGAACAAAAGGAGGAAGATTTTGGACAGACTTTAGCTACATGGGGCGTTGGAGATGGTTTTTATATCGTACTACCCCTATTTGGTCCTTCGAATTTAAGAGATACTACAGGTATGATTTTAACTATGATGACAGATCCTATTAATGCTTATGCTGTTAATGAAGGTGAAGCTTGGTTTGTTCCAATGAGAACTGGTGTTAATGCTGTAGATCAAAGATCAAAAATAATAGATGAAGTAAATGCTTTGAGAAATAATTCAGTTGATTATTATGCTACTGTTAGAAGTTCTTATTATCAAAATAGAAAAGCAGCAATAGATAACACAGATGATAATGTGCTCGCTCCACTACCTCTTATAAGTATTGAATTTGAATGAAAAAAATTATCAGTATCTTAATTTTCTTTAATTTATTTTTTTTTCCCAAATTTGTTTCTGGTATGGATGCTAATCAGTGGCTAAATAAAGAAATTAATAAAATATTGTTTGCATACCAAAATCCAGATCTTCCAAGTGAAAATAAATTTTTAATGATAGAACAAACTATTAATAATAATTTTGCTGGTGCAGGCATAGCAAAATTTGTAGCTGGAAAAAGCTGGAAAAATGCATCAAGTGAAACCAAAAAAGAATACATAAAATTATTTAAAAGACATCTGGCACTTAACATAGCATCATTAATGCAAGGATATTCAAATCAAGAATATAAGTTAACTAATTCTAAATATGATGAAAAAAATAAAGTTAGTTTAATTGATATGGAAATATATTCAGGCACAGGAACTTTAAACGTTACCTGGAGAGTAAAAAAATCTAAAGATAGGCATTTTGTAATTGACCTTCTCGTTGCTGATATATCTTTGGTAGTAACAAAAAGATCAGAATTTAATTCAATGCTTAAAAATGTAAACTATAGCCTCAATGAACTAAATAAAAAATTGATTGAGCAAAATGATATTAGTTATAATAAAATAATTAAATAATTTTTAAATTAATAATTTCTTCTTCATCTAATAATTCTGAATGAAGACAACTTGATTGAAGGGAGTAAGTTTTATTTGTTTCTGCAGCTATTAATATTCCTTCCATAATCTCTAAAACATGAAGTTGTAAATCAATATTGCATCTTGCACTTTTACCAAAATTAATACTATTAATCATTTCAGACAAACCTATACCTCTATAATTTGCAATTTTTTTGTCACCATCTTTTTTATTTGGAATTCCAAGTAACATATTATCTGTTGATATAATTTCCCAATCTTTGTCTTTAATTGACAAAGCTATATTACCTCCAAAATAATTAGGATCAGGCAATATGAGAGAGCCTTCTTTGCCATATAACTCTATGGCATTATGTTTATGATTCCATACATCCCAAGAGCAAAAAAATTGAATTTTTGAATTATTATAGAATTCTAAAATACCTATTAAAGTAGTTGGGGTTTCAACAATAATTTTTTCACCATATCTAGGTTGGCTTGTTATAGTACGTTCTTTTTCTACTGTTCCACTCTTGGAGACTATGTTCTTAACAGGTCCTAGTAGACTTACTAATTGTGTAATATAATACACTCCTACATCTAGTACAGGCCCAGCTCCTGGTTTAAAAAAAAAATCTGGATTAGGATGCCAATGCTCCATTCCATGGGACATTAGATTAAAAGAACCAAGTACAACTGGTCCAATAGTATTATTGTCTATTAAATATTTTGCTTTTTGTCCAGCAGCTCCTAAAAAAGTGTCAGGGGCACAACCTACATACAAACCTTTATCAACTGCAACTTTTTTGATTTCCAATCCCTCATTAAAATTCATAGCCAATGGTTTTTCTGAAAAACTATGCTTATTTGCATTAAGAGTTTTTAAAATGATATCCTTATGAGCAGAAGGAATTGTAAGATTTACTATTAAGTCTATATCATTATTAGCTAATATATCCTCAACATTTTGATATTTTATTCCAAATTTTTCTGCACTATTTTTAGCAGCATCTAAATTTATATCAGCACAAGATATAATTTGAAAATTATTATATAAATTTTCACTTTCAAAATATGTATCTGATATATTACCACATCCAATAATTCCTATTTTCATTTAAAGATCCTTAAGATTGTTTATTGATCTTAAAGTATAATCTTTATAATTTACTGGATTATCATGCTCTAAAGCAAAAATTTCACAATTAGTTTTCTTTACTTCATTTAATATTGAAATCCAATCAAGGAACCCATCGCCAACAGCACATTGTGAATCATGATCAATTAAATTTTTATCTGATGAAGAAAAATCTTTTAAATGACAGGCGACAATTCTTGATGAGTATTTTTTTGTCCAAAATATTGGATCAGCTTTACCTGCTACTACCCAACCAAGATCAATTTCATATTTTAATTTTTCATTTTGATCTAAAATACATTCGATAGGCATTTTACCACTTGGAAGTTTATTATATTCAAATGCATGGTTGTGATAACCTAATGTCAATCCATTGTCTTCAAATATATCAACATAAGATGACAATTCATTACCAAATTTATTCCACTCTTCTTCATTTTTATCAAATATAGCTTCAAATTTTCCTCCAGGTTTTCCAGTTGGACATGGTACAATTGCATGCTTAATATTTAATTTTTGTAAACTTGAAATAATCTCTTTAGTATTTTTAAGTGTATCAAAACCTATGTGAGAAGATTTTGCAGTTAAGTTATACTTATCTAACAAATCTTTAGTTTCATCAAATGCTTCCACTTCAAATAATTCTACATTCTGAATTCCGCTTTCAGATAAAAATTTAAATATATCTTCATAAGGTTTAAAATTTCTAGCTGTATAAACTTGTAAAGAAATTTGTTTTTTATCCATTATATGTTCCTTTTATTTTTATTTATAATTATAATTACTTTAAGTTATTGAATATTAAAATAATTAAATTCTAATTTATATCAAATTCAACCAATTAGATTGTTCTTCAGAAATTGAAATGTCAAGACAAGGTAGACTTGTGTCTATTTCCTCAACCTTTCTTGGACCTATTAAAGCGAATGAGGGAAAAGGTTGGTTTAGTGCCCAAGCTCCAGCAACATTTTGAGTTGTAACTTTTATTTCATTTGCTAATGTTTTTGCTCTATTGCGTCTTTCTCTGTTATCCTTACTATCAAAACAACTTAATGGGCCACTACTATTTTCACCAGGTTTCCTCCATGAAGCTTCATCTTTTGTTATCTTGTCTTCTATTGCTTGACAAACTTCTTTAGATAAAAAATATCCACGTCCTTGACTTGACCAAGATAAATGAGCAGTTTGAGTTTCTTTTAAATATTGCAAAACTTCCTGATCATTAGATGAAACACAACCTGACCAGAGTGGATTAATCATTTTTGATAAAGCTAAATTGTTATTTAAAATGCTAAATTTACTTTTTTTATTTTTTTCTGCCCAATAATTAGCTTCTTTAAATCTTTTTAGTGTCCAATTAGAACCTCCAAATATTTTAATTCTTCCTTTATTTTTTTCTTTATCAAGTACATCAATAAATTCATCTACTGGAACATCAGTGTTATCTCGATGCATAATGTAAATATCAGCACTTTCAATTTGTAAACGATCTAAAGATTGTGTTAACTGCAATGATAAATTTGCTGGATCACAATAAGGCGTGTGAGCTCCTTTTGTAATAATAACTAATTCTTTTAAGTTATTTCTTTTTTTATGCCATTCACCTAATAATTTTTCTTGAGACCCTCCACCATAAATATGAGCAGTATCAAAGGCATTTCCTCCAACTTCTATCCAATGATCCCATAATTTAGCTGCTTCATCAAAATAAATTTGATTATCATTTCCCATAATTAAACTTGATATATCTCTTTCTAGGCCTTCAATTTTATTATATTTCATAAATTATCCTGAGGTAAATTATAATTTATTTTATTTCTCCATTGATCCAATGCTTTTAAATTGCCTAATGTATCATTCCAAGTCATTCCAGGATGGGGGGCTTGTTTTTTTTCTTTTACAATACATTGACTTACTAGTTCTGCTTCAAAGAAAAAAAGATGCTCCGGGCCTTTCAAATCTATTACTTCCTTTTTATCTTTTTTTGTAATTAATATTTGAGCATTATATGGCCCACCATCTTTTCCTGGCAGCCAAGGATCTGGTAATTCAATAATTCCATCTGTCCCAATAATTATTGAATTATTCTTCATATTTTCTCTTATTGCACAAGAAACCTTTGCTTTTATTTCATTTTTAAATTTTATATTTGCATATGCAATTTCATCAACTCCCGTCTCTCCAATTTTTGCATCAACACTTAAAAAATTTGGTTCTAAAAACTTTTTACCTGAAGCAACACCAGCAACTAATCTTGAAAAAGAAATAGGGTACAAACCAACATCTAAAATTCCTCCACCTGCTAAATCTTTTTTAAATAATCTAGAATTTGGCACTGTCTTACCTACATCAAAACCAAATGAAGATTCTATAGATACTACATTGCCAATAATTTTACTTTTAATTAATTCTAAAAGTTTTGGTATTTGCGGGTGGCATCTATACATGAAGCCTTCCATATAAAAAACTCCTGCCTTATCAACAGCATCTATTACTTTTTGACCTTCTTTAAAATTTACTGCACCTGGTTTTTCGCACAAAACATGCTTTCCCTTACCTGCAGCTTTTATTGACCATTCCGCGTGAAGCGTGTGGGGAGTAGAAATGTAAATAGCATCGATGTGTTCTGAATTAACAATTTGATCATAAGAATTAAATCTAAAATCTTCATTAATACTGTATTTATCACCAAATGAATTTCGACGATCATCATTATTACTAGCTATAGCTATTAACTGCCCAGAATAAGAACTAATCAATCCATCAGCAAAATTATTTGCTATATTTCCCGGTCCAATAATACCCCAGCGAACTTTTTGCATAATATATAATTAATTTATCTTTGGTGCTAATACACCTGATTTATATTGCTTTGCAAATGATAGTAAAGGTATGGGTTTTAACATAGATGCATTATTAGCCGTTCCAAATTCTTCTAATCTACTGACAACTATTTTTTTCATCCAATCTTTGGAGTCAATTAAATATTTTCTTGGATCAAATTGAGTGGGATCTTTTATAAAATGTTTTCTAATTGCAGCTGTAGAAGCTAACCTTAGATCTGTATCTATATTAATCTTTCTTACCCCATGTTTAATACCTTCTTGAATCTCTGAAACAGGAACACCATATGTTTCTTTTATTTTACCTCCATTTTCATTAATAATTTTTATTAGATCTTGAGGGACGGATGAAGAACCGTGCATAACTAAATGAGTATTTGGTATTTTTTTATTTATTTCTTTTATGCGATCCATTGCTAACGTTTCTCCAGTTGGCGGTCGAGAAAATTTATATGCTCCATGGCTCGTGCCAATAGCAATAGCTAGCGCATCCACATGAGTAGATTTAACAAAATCAGCAGCTTCATCTGGATCAGTCAAAAGTTGTTTATGAGATAATACTCCCTCAGCTCCTACACCATCTTCTTTTTCACCCATTCCTGTTTCAAGTGAACCTAGGCATCCTAATTCTCCTTCAACAGAAACTCCTAATGCATGTGCCATTAAAACTGTTTGTTTTGTAACTTTAACATTATAATTAAAATCAGAAGGAGTTTTTTGATCTTCAAGTAAAGATCCATCCATCATTACTGAACTGAAACCTAAATCAATACATACCTTACAATCTATAGGTGAGCCGCCATGATCTTGATGCATAACAATAGGAATTTCAGGAAACTCTTCAACAGCAGCTTCCATCATGCTTTTAATAAATCTTGGTCCAGCATATTTTCTAGCACCAGCTGAAGCTTGCACAATAACAGGACTATTCATTTCTTTAGCCCCTTCCATAATTGCTCTGATTTGTTCTAAATTATTTACATTAAATGCAGGAACACCGTAAGCATTCTCAGCTGCATGATCTAAGAGTTGTCTAAGAGATATAATAGCCATATATAATTACTTTAAAAGAATACTATAATTTGTCTATGATTCTAACCTTTTACTGCCCCAAAAGTAAGACCATGGATAAATTGTCTTTGTAAAATAAAGAACATAATAACAGGTGGTAATGCAGCTACAACAGAACCAGCAGATACTAAGTTCCAACTTGTTGTCCATTGTCCTCTTAAAACATCAAGTCCTACAGTTATAGGTTTAACTGAATCTCCTTGAGTCAAAACTAATGCCCAAAAATAGTCATTCCAAATAAAAGTAAATTCTAAAACACCAAGTGCTGCCAGTGCTGGAATTATTAATGGTAAGATGATTTTTCTATAAATTGTCCATTCAGTTGCACCATCTGCTCTAGCAGCCTCAATTAACTCAAATGGAAGTTCTTTTATAAAATTTCTTAAAAAGAAAGTACAAAACCCAGTTTGAAAAGCAATATGAAAAATTATTAATCCTATGTGCGTATTATACATTCCCATTTCAATAGAAATATTTCTAACAGGTATCATTAAAATTTGAAAAGGGACAAAATTTCCAGCAATAAACATTGCAAATACTAATAAGTTTAATTTAAATTTGTGCATAGCTAATGAATAACCGGCTAAAGAACTTAGAAATAAAGTTCCTACTACAGTCGGTAAGGTAATTATTATACTATTTAAAAAAAACCTGCCCATTTTACCACCTTCAAAAACAGCAGAGTAATTTGAAATTAATGCCGTTTTTTCAGGAAAGGTCCAATAGTTACCAGCAAGAACATCATCAAATGTCCTTATAGATGTTAACATCACTGCAATTAATGGCAATAACCAAACAAAAAGGGTTAACAAAAGCAATAGTCTATAAACAATATTAACTTTTAAAGAATAGTTTTGTATTGGTGTTGGAAACATTATTTTTCTGATCTCTCATTTTTAAATAATCTATATAAAAACCAAGCAATATAAATATCCATAATTAAAAATAATATTGTAGCTATTGCAGCACCGTATCCCATTCTGTAATTAAATAAAGATTCTTGATACATTTTATATGCCAAAACTTCTGAACTACCCCAAGGTCCACCAGCTGTCATTACTGCAATTAAATCAAAACTTCTAAGTGAGCCTACTATCGTTACTACAACAGCTATTAAAGTAGCTGGTTTTAATTGTGGTAACACAACATGCCATAACATCGTAAAGCCTGAAGCACCATCAATTCTTCCAGCTTCAATCATTTCTCTATTAACGCCAGTTAGACCAGTAATATACAAAATCATAGTATAGGCAATTCCTGGAAAAAAAGATGCTACAATTATACCGTAAGTTGCTAAATTTTCATCTGCCAAAACAGGAATTGAGTCTAAACCAAAAAAACCTAATACTAACGTTAAAGCTCCATATTTTGGATTATAAAACCAAGTAAAAATTACACCTATTACAACAGCATTAATAACAAAAGGGAAATAAAATAGAGATTTTATATATCTCATACCTAATATTCTTTGATTAACAAATAAGGCCAACAGCAAACCAATTGGAATAGCAATTAGACTGAATAACAACCATCTAATATTATTAAATAAGGAAACATAAAACTCATCATCATCAGTAAATAAAGTAATATAATGTTCTAAACCAACCCATCTCCAATTAGGGTTACCATTACCTCTAATTCCACTTTTGTCCATTCCATTCCATTCATGGAAACTTACCCATATTGAATCAATAATTGGATATATTACATAAATTAAAAATACTAATATTGCTGGAGCTAAAAAAAGAAATGGTGCAATTTTTAATTGATTACGTTCCCAAAATGTCATTATTTTTAATTACTATTTAAAAGAGGCGGAATAAAAAAATCCGCCTCAGATTTAAAAAAATTATAATGGACCGTGAATTCTTTCTCGTTCTTTTTCTAAACGAGCTCTTATTTTATCCTCACGATCAGGCTTAACCATAAACTCTTGGAAACCTTCCATAGCGGCTCCTGCCATATCTGGGTTAGCATCTCTATCCCAGAACTGAGCTATATCATCTGCAGCTGCGAGCATTTTAGCTCCCATTACAGAAAATCTATTTGTAGGTTTGTCAGCATATTTATTTGGACTTAACATACCGCCCATTTTTGCCCAATTTGTAGCAGCCTCTTTATTAGACATAAATGCTAAGAATTTTTTAGCATCTTCTACATTTTTAGCACCACTTGGAATGTGCATTGTATCAGTAGGAGCATCCTCTGCAATTCCAACACCGTTATAAATTGTAGGGAATTGAAAGAAGTCCATCTTATCTACAACACCAGCACTCTCTAAAGTAGGAACATAGAAGTTTCCAATTAGGTACATAGCAGCTTCCCCATTAATCTGAGGTGCTTGTGCATCTTGCCAAGAAAATGAAGCATGATCTTCTAGAAAATATCCAGCATCAAGTAATTCTCTCCAATGATCAAATGTAGCATCTAATCTAGGATCTTCATAACTAACTTTACCAGCAGTTAAATCCATATGGAATTGATAACCATTGATTCTTAAATTAAGATAATCAAACCATCCACCAGCTGTCCAAAGAAACTTTGTTCCAATAGTTATTGGAGTAATGCCATTTTTTTTCAACATAGCACAAACCCACTTAAACTCTTCCCAATTTCTTGGTACATTTAAATCTAGATTATCAAATAGATCTTTACGGTAATAAACACCCCATTGATAATAACCCCAAGGAACACCATATTGTTTTCCATCTACCGTGAGTGATCCTTTGCTAGAAGCCATAGAGTCATTTAATCCAGCATCTGCCCAAACATCACTTACATCTTGAAATAAGCCTTGATCAACAAAAAATTTCATTCTGTTACCAGCAAACCATATTGCAACATCAGGGGCTTCAGCTGTTAAAAAGTTTCTAATTGCTGTTTTATAAGCCTCATGTTCAAATTCATTTACGACTACTGTTACCTCAGGATGTGCAGCTCTAAATGCATCAACGTATGCATCAAAAGCAGCTTTAGAGGATTCCCCTGATTGGTTAGAATTAACAACCAATGTACCAGCAGAAACAACAGTTGAGGTAAACAAAATTATTAAAGTTAGTAGTTTTTTCATTTTTCCTCCTAATAAAATTGTAATTTATTTCTAACATATCAATCAACATTTAAAACAGCTAATTTAGTAATAATATTAAAAGAAATGGAAAATGTGGTGGGCCCTCGAGGACTTGAACCTCGGACCACTCCGTTATGAGCGGAGCGCTCTAACCAACTGAGCTAAGGGCCCTATAATATAAAACTATATAGAATATATTATAAAAAATTAAGTTTTATTATTATAAGATTTATATATTTTTTTAATATTAATTAATATAAAATAAATAATGCCTAAACTTACAATCATTGGTGCTGGCAGTACAGTCTTTACAAAAAATATTGTAGTTGATTTACTTACAATAGATAAATTTGAATCAATTGAAATTTCTTTAATGGATATTGATGTAAAGAGATTAGATAAAACGTATGAATTATTAAAAATAATTTTCAAAAAATTTAATTTAAAACCTAGAATCTCAAAATTTACTAATAGAAAAGAAGCATTACAAAATGCAGATTTTGTTCAAACTACTATTCAAGTAGGGGGTTATAAACCAGCAACCATTATTGATTTTGAAATTCCAAAAAAATATGGACTGCAACAAACTATTGCTGACACTTTAGGAATAGGAGGTATTATGAGAGGCCTAAGAACCATACCAGTGCTGTTGGATATCGCAAAAGATATAAGTGAGGTTTGCCCAACTGCTTTATGGATGCAATATGTGAATCCTATGTCTGCAAACATGATAGCTATAAATAAAGTATATCCTGAGATAAAATCAATTGGATTATGTCATTCTGTTCAAGGAACAATCCAAATGTTAGCTAATGACTTGAATGAAAGTATTGAAGATATTGATTATTTATGTGCAGGAATTAATCATATGTCTTTTTATCAAAAAATTACTAAAAAAAGTACTGGTGAAGATCTTTACCCAAAACTTAAGATATTGGCAGAAAAAATAATAAATGATGAACAAATGTCAACTAGAACAATGAAAAAAGAATATTTCACTGATAAAAAATTACATGAAAAAATACGTTATGAAATATTAAAAAGATTTGGCTATTTTGTAACAGAATCTAGTGAGCATTTTGCTGAATATGTCCCTTGGTTTATTAAAAAAAATAGAAATGATTTAATTGAAAAATATAAAATTCCGATAGGAGAATATTTAGATAGATGTAAATTATATATTGATATGTGGGATAAATTAAATATTGATATTTCTCCATTATCAAATCAAGTTTTCAAAAGAAGTAATGAATATGCTTCATATATTTTAGAAGCTGTTATAAAAAATAGAGAAACAACAGTTTATGGCAATGTAATAAACAATGGTTTAATTGAAAATTTACCAAGTAATTGCTGTGTTGAAGTACCATGTATAGTAAATGAAAAAGGATTTCAGCCAAATAAAATTGGTGCTTTACCTGAGCATTTAGCATGTCTAATGAGAACTAATATTAATGTACATTTACTTACAGCTGAAGCTGCAATAACTAAAAAGAAAGAAAAAATATATCATGCAGCTATGTTAGACCCTTTAACATCTTCAAATCTGTCAATTGACGAAATTTATAAAATGACTGATGAAATGATAGA
This sequence comes from Pelagibacteraceae bacterium, assembly GCA_002718135.1. The sequence goes on from PBDN01000005.1 coordinate 17,388, forward strand.
TGCCCATGGAAGTTATCTTCCTAATTATAATTAATTGCAAAATTATATTTTTATCTTTAACAAATCTTTACCTATAATAGGGTTTTTTCCAAAATCTGACTTAACAACTTTTTTTAATTTATTTTCATTAAACTGTGTAGGAACAAGATGGGTAAGAACAAGCTTTTTACATCTAGATATTTTAGCTATTTTTCCAACTAAAGTAGAAGGAGTATGGTATTCTCTTACATTATGTAATGTTTTAGAGGTGCGCATTTTATTTGTATTAATGATTTCACCATCAATAAAAACTTCATGCAAAAGAACATCAGCCAACTGAGCAAATTTCATAATATTTTCACATGGTTTTGTATCACCACTAATTGTTAATTTTTTATTTTTGTAAAGGAAGTTAAAACCATACGCATATTTTACTGGTTTATGATCAACTTCAAAATATTTTATAACAATATCTTTAATTTTTATTAATCCTTCTGAATTAAATTCATTAACATAAATATCAAAAGCTTTTAGTGAAGAACGTGATTCATATTTAATTCTTTGTTCTCTTTCTTCTTTCCATGCGTTCATTATTTTTTTAACAAATTTTTTTGTTCCTTTAGGTCCATAAACTTTCCAAGGCTTGATTCTATATGAGTGCCATGATGATATTATTAATTGATACAAGTCTACTACGTGATCAGAATGCAGATGAGTTAATAAAAGTGCGTCTATATCAGCTGTTGAAACATTTATTTGATTTAATCTTTGAGTAACACCTGATCCGCAATCAACTAATATGTTACTTTTATTTGTTGAAATTAAGTTAGATGGTCCAAATCTTTTAAAATCAACTTTTGGACAGCCTGTACCCAGGAGTGTGAGCTCCATTATTCATCCAAAAATGTTTTTAGTTTTCTGGCTCTAGTTGGGTGCTTTAATTTTCTTAGGGCTTTTGCCTCAATTTGTCTAATTCTTTCTCTTGTTACACTAAACTGTTGACCAACTTCTTCTAAAGTATGGTCACTATTCATTCCAATGCCAAAACGCATTCTAAGAACTCTTTCTTCCCTTGGAGTCAAAGAAGATAATATTCTCGTAGTAGTATCTCTTAATGAACTTTTTACAGCGGCTTCAATTGGAATCAATGCATTTTTATCTTCAATAAAATCTCCTAAAGAGCTGTCTTCCTCATCACCAACTGGAGTTTCAAGACTTATAGGCTCTTTAGCAATTTTTAAAACTTTTTTTACTTTGTCTAAAGGCATATGTAACCTATCAGCAAGTTCATTTGGTGTAGGTTCTCTACCTATTTCAGCCATTATTTGGCGAGTTGTTCTTACTATTTTATTAATTGTCTCAATCATATGAACAGGTATACGTATAGTACGTGCTTGGTCTGCAATTGATCTAGTTATAGCTTGTCTTATCCACCATGTGGCATAAGTTGAAAATTTATAACCTCTTCTATATTCAAATTTATCAACTGCTTTCATTAAACCTATATTACCCTCCTGAATCAAATCAAGAAATTGTAAACCTCTATTTGTATATTTTTTTGCTATTGATATGACTAATCTTAAATTAGATTCAATCATTTCTTTCTTCGCTCTATTTGCCGATCTTTCTCCCTGTTGTACTGTACTTACAATCCTCCTAAATTCAGGTAAAGGAACTTCAGAAGCTTGTTGAATTTCTTTTATTTCATCTATTAGTTTATTAATCTCTAAATGATTACTGTTAATAAATTTTTCCCAATTCTTATCTTTTAAAGAAAGTAACAGTTGTATCCAATTTTTTTCAAAATTAAAACTTAGATATTGTTCTATAAACGAACTTCTTTTCACGCCTGATTTTACAGCCATTCTTAACATTCTACCTTCTCTAACTAATAATTTTTTATTTAGTTCATACAAAGACTCCATTAAAGCTTCTATTGTATTAGAATTAAAATGAACTGCTTTCATAGCAACAACCATATCTTTTTGAACTTTTTTATATTTTCTTTCTAAGTTAGTATAAGTTGACTCATTTTTTTTATTACCTAGCATTAATTCTTGACTATGTTTTTGCAGTTTTTTAAAAAGTTTTGTTATTTCATCAAAATCACTAAGAACTTTTGGCTTAAGTTTTTCTTCCATTGCAGCTAAAGAAACATTTAAACCATCTTCTTCCTCTTCTTCCTGATCAGAAGATACACCATTATTATCACCCTCTAATTTGTCTTTTTTTTCTTTGGTTTTTTTATCTTCTGACTTTTTTTCTTTTTTTTCATTAGATCCCTCAATTAATTTCAATGTATCATCAATTTTTGCATCACCTATATCAGACATGTCATATGTAGCCTCTAAGTCGACTATATCTCTCAAAAGCATTGTTCCATCTTTAATTGACTCTTTCCAATTAATAATTGATCTAATAGTCATAGGACTCTCACAAATTGCACCAATCATCTTTTCTCTTCCAGCTTCTATTCTTTTTGCAATAGCTATTTCTCCCTCTCTACTTAAAAGCTCAACTGCCCCCATATCTCTTAAATATAGTCTTACCGGATCATCAGTTTTTCCTGTTTGTTTTTTTTCTTGATCAGCTGAATCACCGTCAGTTTTATTTTTTTCAGCTTTTGCGGCTTTTATTAAATCTGCAGCTTCTTGCTCAGATACAATTGTAATTTTATTTGTTTTTAAATAATTTAAAACCTTAGATACATTTTCAGGAATTCTAAACTTTTTAGGTACAGCTTTTTCAATAATCTTCAAAGTATAAATACCATCTACTTTATGCTTATTAAGTAATTTAGTAATTACATCTTTTATATGATCATCAAAATTTATCGCTTTTTTAATCTTAACTATAGAATTAGTTTTTACTTTTTTATTATTTTTCTTTTTAGATTTAGAAACATTTTTTTCTTTTTTTATAACTAAAGATTTTTTAATTTTTGATAGTTGAGTTTTTTTCTTATTTATATTCTTACTTTTAATATTTGATTTTTTTGTCTTAATTGATTTAGTTGATTTTTTTGTACTTTTTTTTATTTTAGTATTTTTTTTCTTAATTATTTTCTTTTTTTTATCTTTTTTTATGACTTTTTTCTTTAATTTCTTTTTGTTTGTATTTTTTTTCTTTTTAGCCATATTATTCTTTATTTAAATTACTATGCATTTCTTGACTGATTTTCAATAATTCTTCCCAGCTCAAAGAACTAGAGTTATTATCAAATTCATCTAGGCTTTTATTTATTTTTTGCAAATTTGAAAGTCTTCTATTTAAGTTTTTTATTGATTCTTTAACCTCAATATATGTTTTTTGTGAGTTAAATTTAATATTTGCATAAGGAAACAGTTGAAAAATTGACTTTTCTTGTGTTTTTTTTAAAATATGTGAATAATCTTTAAAGTCTGCATTTATAAATAAATCTCTATAATTTGATTTTAAATTTTCTTCCAATTTAAGAAGTTTTACTAATTTAATTTGCTCACTATTTAAAAGCATTGAACTTTCAAGAAGATTTAAAATTTCTAGTCTAATACTAACATGATTTAATAATGCAGAAAAAAATGACAGAATTTGTTTTTCATTCAGTTGATTCAGAGATAACAAATTATTTGATTTAACAACTGATGATTTTTTTTCTCTTAAACTGTTGAAAAATAAATTTTTAAATTCATTTTTATAAAAATATTTTACTTTCTTATCTTTTATAGTGATAATTAAGTCATCTAAATATTTATCAAAAATAATTTTATTATCAGCATTATTTAGATCAACAGTTTCAATTGATTCATTAAAAATAAAATTAATTAATGGAATAGGTTTTTTTAATGTTTGTTTTAAATCATTAAATGAATATTTTTTTAAATAACTGTCTGGATCCATTTGTTCAGGCAGTTTAATAAATTGCATGAATTTTTTTGAGTTCAAATGCTGCAACGTCATCAAGGCCACTTTATAGGATGCTCTTTTTCCTGCGGCATCTCCATCAAACATTATAGTAGGTTTATCAACATATCTCCATGAAAGTTTAAGTTGATCTTCTGTAAAGGAAGTTCCTAAAGGAGCAACGACACTTTTGATATTGTTTTGATAAAGAGATATAACATCCATATACCCCTCACAAATTAAAATATTATTTTTCTGTCTTGCAAAATCTTTAGCTAAATTTAAATTATAAAGCATACTTCTTTTAATGAAAAAATTACTTTCAGGAGAATTAATGTATTTAGGATTTGAATTATCAAGAACTCTTCCTCCAAATCCTACTACTTTACCCTGTAAATTTATTATAGGGAACATTAATCTTTTATAAAAAAAATCTTTGTAATTGTTATTTTTATCTTTTTTTACTAAATTGCTTTTTAATATTTCATCATTCTCAAAAGAAAATTTTTTTAGATAATTGTATAGTGAATTTTTGCTATTATATGAATAGCCGAGTCTAAATTTTTTAATAGTTTGATGTGTAATTGAACGTTTATCTAGATACGCTAGACACTCCTTTCCCTCTTTATGTAAATTGTCTTCAAACCATTGAGTTGATATTTCTAAAATTTTTAAAATATTATTATTTTTCTTGTTAAAATTACTTTTTTCTAAATTTATTTTTACACCAACTCTTTCAGCAAGTTCTTTTACTGCATCTAAAAAAGTATAATTAAATAGGTCTTGATAAATGGTAAAAATATCTCCTTTTGCACCACATCCAAAACAATAAAATGTACCTAAATCATCATTTATTTTGCATGAGGGAGTTTTCTCATTATGAAATGGACAACAACACCATAGATCTTTTCCCTTTTTTATAAGTTTTGTTTTTTTTTCTATTTCTGTTGATATTTGAATCTTTGATTTAATATTATCTAAATCAATTTTATTAAACGCCATTAATTTTCAAACTTAGATTTAGCAATTTTGCCAACTAGTCCCATGTCCACCTCTCCTGCATAATTTTTTTTTATTAGTCCCATTAGTTTTCCCATTTCTTTAATGCTTTCAAGCTTATGTTTTTTTATTAAATCATTAACAATATTTTCCGTTTCTTCTATACTTTTTTGTTTTGGTAAATATTTACCTATTATGTCTATTTCATTTTGTTCCCTTTCAATCAAATCTTCCCTATTCGCTTTTTGAAATTGCTCAATTGAATCTTTTCTTTGTTTTATTAAATTTAATAGTAATGTAAGTATTTCTGTATCTTTAATAACTTCATTGTTTGATGCTGACCTTGAAGATATATCTTTATCTTTTATTGCACTCTTGATTAATCGTAATGTATTAGTTTTATCCTGTTCTTTATTTTTAATTGACTGCTTATAATCATTGTCTATTAATTCTCTTAAACTCATAAACCCCCACCTTATTAGAATCGATAAATATTTATTTTAGTTATTAATATAACTGTTATGACTAAATTCAACTAATCCTTGACTAAAGTTTTCAAAATGCCTAGTAATCCATCATTTCTTAAGAAATAATGCTACTGGAGAATTTTAAAAACCAATACTTACGTCCAATCTCAGCGGCATTGATTTTTGATGATGGAGAAATTTTATGGGGGTATGGCATAGGTGAAATTAAGTCTGTTATAGCCGAGCTATGCTTCAATACATCTCAATCTGGATATCAAGAAACTCTTACTGATCCCTCATATGCAAAACAAATTATCACTTTTACTTTTCCTCATATTGGAATTGTAGGTACAAATAATCAAGATCAAGAGTCTGGTAAAATTTATGCTGAAGGTTGTGTTATTAATCAAAAAATTGATAATTATTCAAATTGGAGAGCTGAAGAAGGTTTAGATTCTTTTTTAAAAAATAATAATATTCCTGGCATAAATGGAATAGATACAAGATATTTAACAAGAAAGTTATCTAATGAAGGGGCAAAAAAAGTTGCTCTAGTTAATTTTGGTGAAGATCAAAACAGTTTTGAAAAATTAAAATTAGAGCTGAATGAATGGAATGGTCTAGAAAATTTAGACCTTGCAACAGTAGTTTCAACTAAAAAAGAATATAACTGGCATAAAGGTTTATGGAATAATGAAGTTGCTCATAAATCTTTAAAATCTTACCCAATTGTATGTTTAGATTTTGGCATAAAACAAAATATTTTAAGAAATTTAAAAGAGTTAAATTTTGAAACTACTATTTTGCCTGCAACTAGCAATATAGGTAAAATATTGGAAAAAAATCCCAAAGGTATATTTTTGTCAAATGGGCCAGGAGACCCTGATGCTACAATAAAAATTATACTTCCAACAATTAAAGAACTTATAAAGTTAAAAATTCCTATTTTTGGAATTTGCCTAGGTCATCAAATAATAAGTTTAGCTTTAGGAGCCAAAACTAAAAAAATGTATCAAGGTCATAGAGGGGCAAATCAACCTGTAAAGAATCTTAATAACCAAAAAGTTGAAATTACTTCTCAGAATCATGGATTTGAAGTTGATAGATCTAGTTTACCTAGTAATGTTCTTGAAACACATATTTCATTATTTGATGGATCTAATGAAGGAATAAAACACAAAAAACTTCCCATTTTCAGTGTACAGTATCACCCAGAGGCAAGTCCTGGGCCACATGATAGTTCTTATCTGTTCAGAGAATTTTATAAATTAGTTGAATCGAATGCCTAAAAGAACAGATATAAAAAAAATTTTAATAATCGGAGCAGGACCAATAGTTATAGGTCAGGCATGTGAATTCGATTATTCAGGAGCACAAGCTTGTAAATCACTTAGAGAAGAAGGTTATGAAATAATATTAGTAAACTCTAACCCCGCAACAATAATGACTGATCCTAATTTATCAGATAAAACCTATATTGAACCGATTACAAAAGATTTTGTTGAACAAATAATAAAGTTAGAAAAACCAGATGCTTTATTACCTACTATGGGAGGTCAAACTGCTTTAAATGTTTCTATGGAACTTGCTAAATCAGGTATTTTAAAAAAAAATAAAGTTAAAATGATAGGAGCAAATCCAGAAGCTATTGAACTCGCAGAAGATAGGCAAAAATTTAAAAATGCAATGAGAGAAATTGGATTAAAATGTCCTGAAAGTTTTATTGTCGAAAAATTATCAAAAGCAATTGAGGTTAAAACAAAACTCGCATTACCTCTAGTTATTAGACCAAGTTTTACTTTGGGGGGTACTGGTGGAGGAGTTGCCTACTCTGACAAAGAATTTGTTGAATTATGCCAAAGAGGGTTAAAAGCTAGTCCAACAAATCAAATATTAATTGAAAAATCTGTCTCAGGCTGGAAAGAATTTGAAATGGAAGTTGTTAGAGATAATAAAGATAATTGTATAATAGTTTGTTCAATAGAAAACATCGATCCAATGGGTGTTCACACAGGCGATAGTATAACAATTGCTCCTTCTTTAACTCTAACAGACAAAGAATATCAAATTTTGAGAGATGCAAGTATTAAAGTATTAAAAAAAATTGGAGTTGATACTGGTGGATCAAATGTTCAATTTGCTATTAATCCAAAAAATGGTGAAATTAATGTTATAGAAATGAATCCGAGAGTTAGTAGATCCTCTGCACTAGCATCCAAAGCTACAGGTTTCCCTATAGCTAAAATTGCAGCCAAATTAGCTATTGGATATTCCTTAGATGAATTAAAAAATGATATTACCAAAACGACCCCAGCAAGCTTTGAGCCGACAATAGATTACATAGTTACTAAAATACCAAGATTTACATTCGAAAAATTTAGTGGTGCAGATTCAAATTTAACTACTTCTATGAAGTCTGTTGGCGAGACTATGAGCATAGGAAGATCATTTAACGAAAGTCTCCAGAAAGGATTCAGTTCACTTGAATATGGTTTGGATGGATTAGACATTCCACAAAATTTAAAATTGGATAAAAAAAATATTTTAATTGATTTAAAAAAACAATCTTCACAAAAACTTTTAACAATAGGTCAGGCTCTTAGATTAGGTATAGAAACAAAAGAAATTAATAATATTACAAAATACGACCACTGGTTTATAAATCAACTAAAATCAATTATTGAAATTGAAGAATTTATAAAAAAAAATGAAATTAATAAAGAGATATTGTTGATAGCAAAAAAAAATGGATTTACTGATAAAAAAATATCTAAATTAAAAAATTGTTCTGAAATAAAAATAAGAGAACTAAGATGCAGCAATAATATTAAACCAATATTTAGACTTGTAGATACATGTGCGGGAGAATTTTCATCACAGACCCCTTATCTTTATTCAAGTTATGATTGGAATTTTGAAAACAAAGCATTTTGTGAGTCGAATCCAACGAATAATAAAAAAATAATTATACTTGGGGGTGGTCCTAATAGAATCGGTCAAGGTATAGAATTTGACTATTGCTGTGTTCATGCTGTTTATGCATTGAAAGAAAAAGGATTTGAAACGATAATGATAAATTGCAATCCAGAAACAGTATCTACTGATTACGATACCGCCGATAGATTATATTTTGAACCACTTACAGCCGAAAGTGTTCTCGAAATTTATAAAAAAGAAGAAGAGAATGGAGAAGTGCTTGGAGTCTTTGTTCAATTTGGTGGTCAAACTCCATTAAAAATTGCAAATGAAATAGAAAAGGCTGGTGTAAAAATTTTGGGAACATCAACAGAAGCTATAGATTTAGCTGAAGATAGAGATAGATTTAGTGAAATTTTAAGAAGTTTAAATATTAAACAACCTAAAAATGGATTTGCTAAAAATATTGATGAGGCAATCCATATTGCTAAAGATATTGGATATCCAGTATTAATAAGACCTTCTTATGTTTTAGGTGGAAGAGCAATGGAAATTGCTTACAATGAAAACCATTTAAAGTCTTTCACTAAAAATGCATTAGATGTGTCATCTAATAACATTATTTTAGTTGATCAATATCTTGAAAATGCAACAGAAATAGATGTAGATTTAATTAGAGATAATAAAGGTAATATATTTGTTGCTGGTATAATGGAACATATAGAGGAAGCTGGGATACATTCAGGTGATAGTGCTTGTTCCTTACCACCATTTTCGATTAATTCACAAATGCAGAAAGAAATAATTAATTTGGTATCTAAAATTGCAAACAAAATTAAAGTTGTAGGTTTAATGAACACGCAATTAGCTATTAAATATAATAATATTTATGTTTTAGAGGTAAATCCTAGAGCTAGTAGAACAGTACCTTTTGTGGCTAAAGCAAGAGGGATTCCAGTAGCAAAAATAGCAGCAAAAGTAATGACAGGAGACTTGCTTGAAAAAATATTATCTCAAAGTAAGATTAAAGAATTAAACACATTTAATGTTAAAGAATCTGTATTCCCTTTTAATAAATTTGATGGTGTAGATTTAGTTTTAGGACCTGAAATGAAATCTACTGGAGAAGTTATGGGAATTGATAATACTTTTTTATCTGCATTTGCTAAAAGTCAAATCGCATGTGGCACTATTTTACCATCAAAAGGTAAGGTCTTTATATCAATTGATGATGACAACAAAAAATTTATTGTAAAAATAGTCAAAAAATTAATAAATTTAAGCTTTACATTGATTGCTACCAGGGGGACAGCCAGTTTTATAAAAAAACATAATATAAAAATAGAAACTATCAATAAGGTAAAAGAAGGCGATCCTCACATTGTTGATGCTATAAAAAATAATGAAATTGACTTAGTGATAAACACAACTAAAACTCAAGGCTCCATCAGAGATAGTTACAGTATTAGGAGAACTTCTCTTACAAATAATATTCCCTATTATACTACAATTGCTGGAGCAAAAGTAGCAGTTGATGCTATTGAACACTTGAAAAAAAACAAGCTAAAAGTTAAAAGTTTACAAGAATTATCTTAAATATATTGACTTAAAAAAAATTTATACCATCATATACAAATGAATAAAATCCCAATGACATCTATAGGATTTGAAAATCTGCAATCAGAACTTAAAAAACTGTTAAATGAGGATAGACCAAATATTATCTCAGCAATCGCTGAAGCCAGAAGTCATGGTGATTTATCAGAAAATGCAGAATATCAATATGCAAAAGAACAGCAAAGTTTAATTGAAGGAAAAATTGCAGATCTAGAAAGTGCTATAAGTCGAGTGGAAGTAATTGATGTTAATAGTATATCTGGTGATGAAATTAAATTTGGAGCTACAGTAGAAATTAAAGATGATGATAATGGGGACATATCAGTATATCAAATTGTTGGAGAATATGAATCTGATATTAAAAATAAAAAATTGTCTGTTAGTAGCCCTTTGGCAAGAGGATTAATTAATAAAACAGTTGAAGATGTAGTAGAAATCAACAGCCCTAAAGGCACAAAAACCTACACTATACTATCTGTAAAATACATTTGAATTTTGAAAATTTAAATATTTGGTCAGTTACTGATGGCTCTCAAGGAATGATCAGTCAAACTAATGGTTTAGCTAAACAATTCAGTACAAAAGTCACGCAAATAAAAACTGATCTTGTTTTTCCATGGAACAAATTACAACCAGGAATTTTACCAATATATAAATGGATTTTTAAAATAGAAATTCCAAATAATATTGTTCCTGATATGGTTATTTCTTGTGGTAGAAAGAGTATTTATTTATCTCTTTATTTAAAAAAAAAATATAAACAAATTATCAATATTCATATTCAAAACCCTAAAATTTCAAGCGAAAATTTTAATTTTGTAATTTCGCCTAATCATGACAATTTTTATGGAAAAAATATATTAAACTCAGTTGGAGCTTTGCATCATTTTACTCATATAAAAAATAATTCAAAAGAAAATTTATTAACTTGTATTATAGGAGGAGATAACCAACACTATTATTTTGATAAAAAAGAAATAATTGATTTATGTGAGAAGATATTGGAAATAAAAAAAAATAATAATGATCTGAAATTACTTTTTATTACATCAAGAAGAACTTCAAAAAAAATAAAAAAAATTTTATTAGAAAAAATGAATAGTATATCTACAATTTGGACTGGGGAAGGTACAAATCCTTATGAATATGCTCTAAAAAATTCTTCATTTTTTATAGTTACATCTGATTCAACTTCAATGATAAGTGAATCTGCTGTGACAAATAAACCAATATATATTTTTCATTTACCTTTTAAAAGAAAGAGCAAAAGAATAGAAAATTTCCATAAAGAGTTTAATTCACTAGGAATAACTAGAAATTTAGAAAACATTAAACTACTTCAAAAATGGACCTATGATTCATTGAATGAATCTAAAAGAATTGCTAGTATTATCAAAAAAAGAATTATAGAAGAAAACTTATGAATCTTGAAAAAATTACCCTCTCAAAATGTCCATTTAAACATTGGGAAATTTATGATTGTTTAGATCAAAAAGCATTAGATGAAATATCATTTTCCAATATCCCTGAAGGACAAAGAGCATATGATGGTACCAGAGCAGCAGATTATACGGGTGATGGAATTGATGGAAAATTAAGACTTTTTATTGATAATAACAACTCTGATGATTATCCAAATTTGACAAAGGTTATTAATGAACTTCAAAAAAGAGATATGTATCAAAAAATAGGTAATATAATTGATAAAGATTTAAGCAATTCTTTTTTAAGATTAGAAATAATTGGTGACAAAAAGGGATTCTGGTTAAAGCCTCATAAGGATATTCAAGAAAAATTGATGACAATGATGATTTGGGCAAATCCATATAATGAATCTTCCAGTTTAGGTACAGATTTATATGACAATGATTTTAAATTAGTAAAAACAGTTCAATATAAACATAATAATGGATATTTTTTTTCATCAGGTGAAGATACTTGGCATGGCCTTGAACTGAAAGAAATAAAAAAAGAAAGACGTTGTATACAAATTAATTATGTTAGCTTTAAAACAGATTGGCCAGTTGAAAATTAAATAATCAAAACAATATTTATTTTATGAGTAATTTAATCAACACAGATGTCTTAATAATTGGTTCAGGACCAGCAGGTTACTCTGCAGCAATTTATGCAGCAAGAGCTAATCTAAAGCCTCATTTAGTTTCTGGATTAGAACCAGGAGGTCAGTTAACAATTACAACTGACGTTGAAAATTATCCTGGATATGGGAATGTTATTCAAGGTCCTTGGTTAATGGAACAAATGAAAGAACAGGCATTAAAAGTTGGAACAAAATTTCATCATGATATTGTTAATAATGTTGATTTCTCACTCAATCTATTTAAAGCAGCAACTGACTCAGGATTAAGTTTTGAATCAAAAACAATTATTATTGCTACTGGTGCTCAAGCAAGATGGTTAAATATAGAATCAGAAAGTAAATACAAAGGTTTTGGTATATCAGCTTGTGCAACTTGTGATGGTTTCTTTTTTAAAAATCAAAACATAGTTGTGGTTGGTGGAGGTAATAGCGCTGTAGAAGAAGCTTTATATCTAACAAATTTTGCTTCTAAAGTAACATTAATTCATAGAAGAGACAAACTTAGAGCTGAAAAAATTTTACAAGACAGACTTTTTAAAAATCCAAAAATAAACATAATTTGGAATCACAAGGTTAAAGAGTTTATTGGTTCAGATGAACCATTATCTCTAAAGCAAGTACGTTTAGTAAATGTTGAAGATAATAGTGAAAAAATTTTAGAAGCTACGGGTGCATTTATAGCTATTGGTCATGATCCATCAACTTCTTTATTTAAAGGTAAAATTAATATGGACCAAGAAAATTATATTATAACTAAGCCTGATAGTACAGAAACAAACATAAAAGGTGTATTTGCAGCAGGAGATGTAAAAGATAAGATTTTTAGACAAGCTGTAACTGCTGCTGGTATGGGGTGTATGGCAGCTTTAGAGGCTGAAAAATTTATTGCTGAAAATTACTAACCTTGTCTGGCTTTCATTCTAGGATTTTTTTTATTAATAATATAAATCCTACCCTTTCTTCTAACTAATTTGCAATCTTTATCTCTTGTTTTTGCAGATTTAAGTGAGCATCGAACTTTCATAATAAGTAAACAGGTCAATAAATTCTTTAGTTAAAATTGTCAAACATATATTAAAAATAAGCTATAAAATTATATATTTTAGTGCAAATAAGTGCCTAATATGGAAAATTATTTTTTTACTTAGATGTAAAATAATTTATATAAATTTTATTTTTATTTCTATTAGTCTTAAAATAAAAATTTTTTTATCTAAATCTTTCCGAAGGTGTCATTATATTGATTATTAACCCTTATAAAAGTTGTGCATTTACTTAATTGCTTTAATGTTGGCGCTCCTACATAAGTACAACTACTCCTAATACCTCCCAATATATCCCTTATTGTTTTCTCAAGAGATGGTCTATAAGTTATTTTTACTTTTTTACCTTCAGAAGATCTATAATCTGCTAATCCGCCGTAATGTTTTGTATTAGCCTCTTCTGAACTAGATCCATAAAATTCAATATATTTGTTTCCATTCTCTTCTATAAGATTACCACCACCTTCCGAGTGTCCTGCTAACATGCCGCCAAGCATCACAAAATCAGCTCCAGCTCCAAAACCCTTTGCTACATCTCCAGCACATGTACAACCACCGTCAGCTATTATATGTGCACCTAAACCATGAGCAGCGTCAGCACACTCAATTACAGCGCTTAATTGAGGATAACCAACACCTGTTTGAATACGCGTTGTGCATACACTTCCTGGACCTATACCAACTTTAACTATATCAGCACCACTTAAAACTAATTCCTGTGTCATATCAGCTGTTACAACATTACCAGCTATTATTGTTTTTTTTGGGTATTTTTTTCTAACATTATAAACGAATTGACTAAAATTTTCAGAATAACCATTTGCCACATCTATACATATAAACTGAAAATTTGGGTATTTTACTATTAATTTTGTTAATCGATTAAAACTCTCTTTGCTTGTTCCACAACTTAAAGCAACCAAACTATGAATCATTTTATTTTTGTATATTTTGTTGATATCTTTAGATTCATGCTGTTTAGTTAGTGCGGTCATAAGTTTGAAAGATGCTAGTTTTTTTGCTACTTCAATTTCTCCAACACCATCCATATTAGCAGCAATTATAGGCACCCCATTCCATTTTAATTGTGAGTGTTTGAATTGATAATTTCTGCTCAAATCAACTTCTTTTCTACTTTTTAAAGCACTTCTCTTGGGCCTAAAAAGCACATCTGAATAATCTAATTTTAATTCTTCCTCAATACGCATAGAAAATAATCGATTTAAAGTAATAAATAATTTACAGATTAAAACAAATAATAAAATTAAAAATGGATATAAATATCTTAATAAACAATAATAAAGCCACTTTTGATAAATACTATCTTTCACTATTAAAAAATAAGTTAGGTGACTCGATTCTATCAAAAGCTATGATATATGGATCTATGAGTGGGGGGAAAAGAATAAGACCTTTTCTACTTTATCAAGCATCAAAAATTGCAAATATCTCAAAAAGTAATTATTTAATCTTAGCCTCTTGTGTAGAATCAATACATTCATATTCATTAATACATGATGACTTACCTAGCATGGATAATGATGATTATAGAAGGGGTAAGCTGAGTACACACAAAAAATTTAATGAAGCAACTGCTATATTAGCAGGTGATGCGCTTCATGATCTTGCGTTTGAGTTAATATCAGAAAAACTTACAAATGTTGATAATAAAAAAATTGTTGAATTAATTAATTTCATGTCAAAGTCTATTGGTTTTGATGGTTTAGCAGGTGGTCAATCTTTGGATCTATTATATGAAAGAAAAAAAATTAAACAAAAAAAAATATTAGAAATGTATAATAAAAAAACAGCTAAATTATTTGAATTTGCTTTTAGTTCACCTTTTTTAATTTCAAAAAATTCTAAGGAACTTATTAACTTTAGTAAAAATTATGGATCACTATATGGATTATTATTTCAAATTATAGATGATTATATTGATGAAAAAAAATCTTTTAAACAAATTGGCAAAACACCTGGTAAAGATAAAAAACAACAAAAAAGTATCTTAATGAATTACATTGGTAAAAAAAATATTTATGAATTTTGTAACTATAAAATAAATAAATTTAAAAAAAAATATTCAAAACAAATAAAGTTATACCCTGAATTAGAAGAAATTCTGTTTCATTGTGTAAAAAAACTTAATTAAGTAATTATTTTTTTAGCTATAAAAATACCTAATGATGAAGAAAAAGCCGTTAGGAAACCACCCCAGAACATATCTACAAATACAACATATGGTGACCAGCCTTTTAAGACTGCCATATTTGTTAAATTATAAGTTCCATATGCAACAAAGCCAAAAATAAAACCGATATATATTGACCTGGTTATTGAGTTTAAATCTAAAGATGGTTGAATAACTACTATAGTCATGCCAAACATGTAAATAAGATAAAATAAAAAAGCAGCCCACATAATAGGCTGATCGAGAAGTAAATTACCTATATGAGGTCGATAAAAAGATTTAGTAGCAAAACTAAGCCAAATAACATCTATTATTAAGAATATTAATGAGGCTAATAAGGCTGATATTATCAATACTTTCATAAACTTAATATATATTAATTTAGAAAAAAAAAACAATAAATTTTAAAAATCTAAAGACAATTTTGTAAGCAATATATTTTTAAAAAATAAAAAACATTTAGCCATATTAAATTATTGGTGGGTGCGACAGGGATTGAACCTGTGACCCCTTGCATGTCGAGCAAGTGCTCTACCACTGAGCTAAGCACCCATTTTATTGAGTAATTTCTATATCAAACCTTATTAAAAATAAAATTATTATTCTAAAATTTAAATAAATCTATAAAAAACTTAATTATGAATTCAAATATAAGAACTATAAAAAAAGGTGATGTAAAACAAACCCTTTACATATATAATTATTATATTGAAAATTCCTTTTCTAATTTTGAAGAATCAAAAATATCCATATATAAATTTAATTTATTAATAAAAAAAACACTTACAAATAAGTTACCTTTTTTAGTTATTGCTATTAATAAAAAAATATTGGGCTTGGCTTATTTAAGTAATTATAGAAATAAAAGTGGTTATAAATTTGCATTTGAAAACTCAATATATATACATCCTGAATTTCAAGGTAAGGGTTTAGGAGCAAAATTGCTAAAAAAATTAATTCAGATCTCAAAAACAAATAAAAAAATTAAAAATATTATTGCAATAATTGGAGATAGTGAAAATATAGCCTCTATAAAACTGCATAAAAAAACTGGATTTAATCATATTGGAGTAATAAAAAAAGTAGGCTTCAAAAAAAATAAGTGGATAGATTCAATTATAATGCAAAAAAAAATATGAAAAAAATTAATTCAAAAATATTTAAAAAAGCATTAAGTATGTTTCCAACAGGTATTACTATTATAGGTATTAATGAAAAAAATAATTATATTGGTAAAACAATTAATTCATTTTCTGCGCTATCATTATCACCACCATTAATTTTATTTTCTCTAAATAAAAAATCATCATCATTAAATAGTTATAAAAAATCTAATTTTTTTAGTGTAAATATTTTAAGCAAGAAACAAAAAAAAATGTCAGTTATATTTGCTAAAAAAAATGTAAAATCAAATAAAAAATTTTTTGAACTAGGTTATTTAAATACTCCTATTATTAAAAATAGTATTGTTAATTTAGAGTGCAAAAAAACAAAATTAATTTCTCAGGGGGATCACATAATTTTTATTTGTGAAGTAGTTTTTGTTAAATATAAAAATAATACTGATCCATTAATTTATTTTAAATCTAAATATTTCTGATATTGTGAATCAATCTATCAAATTAATTAGTTTTTTGTTTTTCTTATCATCAGGTTTTTATTTTTTTTTTAATACATATTTTGAATTAAATTATATAAATATTAAAAATAATATATCGGAGAATCCAAAAAATAATATTAGTAAATTAAATAAAAAAGTTTCTACAGAAAATTTTAAAATTTCTAAAGATAATCCTGTAGTTGAAGAAAAAATTAATAATAAATTAAAATTAAATATTATAGAAATAGAAGTTAAAAAAAATCAAACTTTCTTTTCAATTTTAAATAAATATTTTAGTTCAGCACAAATTATTATTGAAATATCAAATGCAGTACAAAAAGTTTATGATTTAAAAAAATTAAAAGTTGGTCAAAAAATTTATTTTTTAGAAAATAATCAAAATAAAATAGAAAAAATTATATTTGAAATTGATAAAAAAAATAATTTAGAAATACATTTATTAGATAGAATAACTGTAAATAAAATTCAATTAAAAGAGCAAAAAGAAATTCAATCTAAGGAATATATTATAAAAAATTCTTTATACTTGGATGGTATAAAAAATGAAATTCCAATAGATATATTAATAAAATTAATTAAGCTTTATAGTTTCGATTTAGATTTTCAACGTGATATAAAAATAAATACTAAAGTCTCTATTTCATATGATGTAATAAATATTGAAGGAAAAGAAGAAATAATTTTTGGAGATATAAATTATTCATTAATTTCAATTAACAAAAAAAATATTGAATATTTCAAATTTAAAACTGATGATGGTTATATAGATTACTTTAACAAAAAAGGTGAAAATGTAAAAAAATCAATTTTGAAAACACCTATAGATGGTGCTAGACTCTCATCTTCTTATGGAATGAGAAAACATCCAATATTAGGTTATAATAAAATGCACAGAGGTATTGATTTTGCAGCACCGACAGGGACCCCTATATACGCTGGTGGTAATGGAGTTATTGAATTTGTGGGTAGAAATGGTGGGTATGGAAATTATATAAGAATAAGACATAACAATGAGTACAAAACAGCATATGCACATTTATCAAGTTTTAACAAAGGTATAACAAAAGGTGCTAGAGTAAATCAAGGAGACATAATTGGATTTGTTGGTAGTACTGGCAGATCTACAGGTCCTCATTTACATTATGAAATAATTTTTCAAAACAAACAGATAAATCCATTAAAATTAAATTTACCATCAGGCAAAAAACTAAAAGGTGAAGAATATAAAAGATTTC
This sequence comes from Pelagibacteraceae bacterium, assembly GCA_002718135.1. The sequence continues at coordinate 35,439 of PBDN01000005.1, forward strand.
TAAAGGATTATAAAATAATTTATGCAAATCATCTAAATGCACTTTATGAATAGTTTATTTAGTAGATCTAACTCTTTTCTTTTTTGCGGGCTCTGCAATAAATGGTATTGATTCAATTGACTCATCTTCATTTTCTTGATCATTTTGATCGTCTGGTTGGACTTCTTCTTTGATATTACTATCTACAGATTCATTTTTTGAATTGATAACTTTTTCATTTAATTTTTCAGTATCAGATTTAGAATTTGATATTGATTCACTATCTTCAAAGTTAATACCCATTTCAACCATTAATCTATAATAATGATCTGTAAACTGATAATAATATTCAGATTGAATTCGATCCCCTGAAGTAAAAGCTTCTTTTCCCAGTTTTAAATATTTGTTGTATTGTTGCGTAACATTGCCTTTATTACGAAATTTAGGATTAGAATAATTACTAGACCTCTTAAATCCCGATCGTCTATTAGACTTAAACGTAACTCTTCCGTTTTTTTTATTATACATGTTCTTTTAAAATTTAGTGTAAAACTATAAAACTATATTAGTTTTCAATATTAATACCTTCTATATAATCAAAAATTTTAATCAACCTATATCTTTGAAAAAATCAAGATTCTATCTTTTTTTGCATAATCTTTTGTAATTTTTATTAATTTTAAGCCACAATTTTTAAAGATCTGCTTACAACATAAAAGCTGATTTTCTCCAATTTCTATTAATAATAAACCATTGTGCTTAAGTAAATTTGGTAATTTTTTAGAAAAAACTCTATAAAATTTTAAACCATCTTTTCCACCAATAAATGCAATTTTTGGTTCATATTTTTTAATTTCAATTGAAGTATTGCGATATTCTTCTTCCGATAAATAAGGTGGGTTGGAAACAATCAAATCAAATTGATTTTTAATAATATTAATATCAGCTTTTTTTAAAATTATATTTTTATATTTAGAATGTAATTCAACATTTTTTTTTGCGACATTAATTGCCTTTTGTGAAATATCAATTCCTAAAATTGTAGAATTAATAAATTCATTAGCTAAACAAACTGATAAACAACCACTGCCTGTACCAATATCTAAGATGTTAATTTTTTTGTTTTTATCTTTTATTGCTGATAAACTTTCTTCAATTATTAATTCTGACTCTGGTCTGGGATCTAAAACATTTTTATTAACAAAAAATTCATATTTCCAAAAGTTTTTTTTCTTTAATATTTTAGAAATAGGTTGATTTTGTAACCTTTTTTTAATAAAAAAATTTAATTTTTTTAAATTAATATCCTTTTGATCAAAATTAGACAAAAATAATTCTTTTTTTATTTTTTTTGAATTATTTAATAAAATTCTTAGATCTAATTCTGGTGTAAGAAATTTTTTTAATTTTAATTTTTTTAAATTTTCGTAAATAAAATTATTCATTACTTAGTTCAGAAAGTTTAGTAGTTTCTTCATTTGTCGTAAGAGGATTAATTATATCATCCAACTTACCTTCTAAAATTTCATTTAAATTGTACAGGGTTAAATTAATTCTATGGTCAGAAATTCTACCTTGAGGAAAATTATAAGTTCTTATTCTTTCTGAACGATCCCCTGAACCAACTTGGCTTTTTCTTTCTTTAGATCTTTGTTGATTTTTTTCTTTAATTTCATTATCTAAAATTCTAGATCTAAGAATTTTAAGAGCTTTTGATTTATTTTTATGCTGTGATTTTTCATCTTGCTGAGACACTACGATTCCTGTTGGGATATGTGTAATTCTTACAGCACTGTCAGTTGTATTTACTGATTGGCCACCTGGTCCACTAGATCTAAAGACATCAATTCTCAAATCTTTATCTTCTACTTTAATATCAACTTCTTCAGCTTCAGGTAAAACTGCTACAGTAGCTGCAGATGTATGAACTCTCCCACTGCTTTCAGTTGAAGGAACTCTTTGCACTCTATGAACTCCAGATTCAAATTTTAACTTAGAAAAAACATTATATCCGGAAATGTTACAAATTGCTTCCTTAATTCCTTTTAATCCTGTTTCTGAAATTGACAAAATCTCAAACTTCCAATCATTTATATCAGCATATTTCTGATACATTGAAAGTAAATCTGCAGCAAACAAAGATGCCTCATCTCCTCCGGTTCCTGCTCTGATTTCTAAAATGGAATTTTTTTTATCATTTTCATCTTTAGGAATTAATAAACGTGTTAGATTATTTTCTATAGTTTTCATATTATTTTTTTTATCAATTAATTCTTCTTCAGCCATTTGTTTTATTGATGAATCACTATCAGTTAAAAGAGATGTTAATTCTTTAATATCTTGCTTATTATTTTGATAATTTAATATTGTATCAACTATAGGTTTCAATTCAGCATATTCTTTATTTAATTTAACTAATCTTTCTGTATTCAACCCTTCTTGCTTATTTAATGATATTTCAATTTCTTTGTATTTATTTAAAATATTTGAAAACTGTTTTTCAAAATTTATCATTTTAATAAACTTATTATATTATCAATATCTTCTAAAGTTTGCTCACTAGATTTTAAATTTTTTACTGTAAATTTTTTTTTATTAAACTCATCTTCTCCAATTATAACCAAATACATTGCTTGGGCAGAATTCGCGGTTGATAAAGATTTTTTCAAATTATATTTGAAATTCCAATAAACAGAGAAATTATTCTTACTTAGTAAATTATATGCAACAAGTGCATGATCTTTAAATTTTTCATCTAAAATGGCGAAATGAATAGATGAAGTATTTAATTTTACATCATCCATTAACATAGCTATTCTTTCTATACCGCCTGCCCAACCAACACCAGGTAGGTCTTTTCCACCTAATGTTTTTATTAATCCATCGTATCTTCCACCTCCTATAAGAGTGTCCTGACTACCTAATGATGAAGTTTTGAATTCAAAAACAGTATGACAATAATAGTCAAGTCCTCTTACTAATGAATTTTGTTCAATATACTCAATGTTTAAGTTATTTAGTGAATTTTTAACTGAGTCATAATGATCAACTGCTTTACTATTAATAAATTCTTTTATCACAGGTGCTTGTAAAATTAATTTTTTATCATCTTCATTTTTTGAATCTAGTATCCTAAGAGGGTTGGTAAAAATTTTATTTTTACTTTCTTTAGATAATAATTGTGAATTTTTATTAAAAAAATTAGTTAATTCTTTTTTAAATTTTTTAAGTGTGCTTCTGTCACCAAGAGTATTTATTTGTAATTTAATGTCAATTTTTGGTAATAAATTACTTAGTAGATTTTTAGCTAATAAAATAATTTCAACATCAGCAAAAGGATTCTCAGTTCCAAAATTTTCAAAGTTTATTTGGTTGAATTGTCGATATCTTCCCTTTTGAGGCCTTTCTCTTCTAAACATTGGACCAACTCCAAAAACTTTACAAGGAAGTATATTAAGTAAGTTATTGAAAATTGCTGCTCTAATCATTGGTGTAGTATATTCTGGTCTAAGTGTTAATGAATCTCCTCCTCTATCAACAAAAGTATACATTTCCTTTAACACAACATCACTTTGTTCCCCTAAGGGTTTAAAAAATAAATTTGAAGATTCAAAAATTGGTGTTTGCAACTCAGAAAAATTAAAATTATTTGCTATTGAATTTACTTCTTCTTTAATTTGATTATATTTCTTAATTTCATTTCCAAATAAATCATGTGTTCCTCTAATGGGTTGAATTTTCATATTATGATTTATATTTCAAGTTTTGAGATTTATCTCTTATTATTTTTTCTAAATAAATAGGTAAATCAACATCTTTAATTCTATGTGACTTTTTACCATCTATGTAGACCATATGGGTATTATTACCACCACCAGTTATACCAATATTAGTCATTTTTGCTTCTCCTGGTCCATTAACAACACAACCAATTATAGATACAGTTATAGGTTCTTTAATATCTTGAAGAGACTCTTCTAATTTTTTGATTGTTTCTATAACTGGAAATTGTTGTCTCGCACAAGATGGACATGAAATAATTTTTACACCTCTATTTCTTAAACCTAAACTTTTAAGAATTTCGTATCCCACTCTAACCTCTTCTTCAGGCTCATCTGATAAAGAAACACGAATAGTATCTCCTATGCCGTTTAAAAGAAGATTACCAATGCCTATAGAAGACTTTATTGATCCCGTTCTTCTACTTCCTGCTTCAGTTATTCCTAAATGAAGAGGATAATCACATATAGATGCTAATTTTTTATAAGCAACAACAGCCATAAATATATCTGAAGACTTAACACTAACTTTAAAATTAAAAAAATCATTATCCTCTAGAATTTTTATATTAAGTAATGCACTTTCAACTAAAGCTTCTGGATTAGGTTCAGAAAATTTTTCAATTATTTGTTTTTCTAAACTCCCTGAATTTACACCTATCCTAATTGAACAATTATTATTTTTAGCTGCTCTTATAACTTCTTTTATTTTTTCAATCGAACCAATATTACCTGGATTTATTCTTAAACATGCTGCGCCATTATCAGCAGCTTCTAGAGCTCTTTTATAATGAAAATGTATATCTGCAACTATAGGCACTCTACTTTCTTTTGTGATTATTTTAAGGGCTTTAGTAGACTCTTCATCTGGAACTGATACTCTAACAATATCAGCACCTACATCTATAGATCTATTAATTTGACTTAAAGTTTTTTTAATATCGATTGTTGGTGTATTTGTCATAGTTTGAACAGATATAGGATGTGTTCCTCCTACAAATACATTACCTATATTAACTACACGTGATTTTCTTCTATCTATTTTTTGATAGGATCTAAACATTTATTTAATTTTTAAAATTATTATCAATAACTATGGAATCAATAACCTCTCCAATTTTTCCTAATTTGCCTAAGACTTTATTGTCTATAACTACTAATACATTTCCAGCATTTCCAGTGGTAATTGAGTAATTTGAATTTAGGTCATATGAATATTGATCACTATTTGACATTAACTTACTTAATACAATTTGATCTTTAGTGTCTCTCACTTGTATCCATGTAGAATTTGTAAATTTTAGAGTAACTATTTTATTTTCAATATATGAGTCAGAATTTTTTGAGTAAGCATAAGCATCAATTGAGGATTTATCTCTATTATTTTTAATATCTTGTTCATTTTGAAGTTTTATTATTTGTTCTTTTTTAGCAATTTCAATTTGTGTTTTTTCAACTAATGATTCTAAATTTTCAGGAATATCAGATGTAATTGCAAAATCTTTTGACAGATTATCACTATCAACGAAAAGAAAATAAAAAGCTAAAAAAATTCCAACTATTGAAGTTAAAGAAAAAATTTTTGCATAAGGCAACATATCTAAATTTGATATAATTGGCTTAGGTAAAACTTCTGACGATTTTTTTGGTTGTAAAAAATTTTGCTTTTTAAAATCTCTAACAGTTTCTTCTGCATCGAGACCTAAAAATTTAGCATAAGATCTTAGATGTCCCAAAAAAAATACAATATCAATACTTTTGTCTATATCGTTAGTTTCTATATTTTCTATAACTGATATTGGAATATGAAGTTCCTCTGATACTTTGGATATAGATATTTTAATTAATAATCTTTGTTTTTTAATAACTTCACCAATTAAAATTGTATTCATAATTATTTATAGTTTATAAACCTCATGTAAGGATTTTACAGCTAAATTTGTATATTTTTCATCAATTAAAACACTAATTTTGATCTCAGAAGTTGAAATTGCTAAAATATTAATTGAATTGTTTGCCAATGTTTTAAACATTTTTTCAGCTACGCCAGATTGGGACATCATCCCCATTCCAATTACAGAAACTTTTGAAACTTTTTCATTAGCATCAATAGATTTATAATTTAAAATTTTTAAATTTTTTTCTAAAATTAACATAGCAAAATTTAAATCTTTCGTTGCAACAGTATATGTAATATTAGCCAAAACACCATCTTGAGAAATATTTTGCACTATCATATCTACATTAATATTATTTTCAGACATTAAGCCAAAAATTTTTGCTGAAATACCGGGTTTATCTAAAATCCCTGAAATAGTTATTTTTGATTCATTTTTGCTATGACTAACACCACTTACTATTTCTTTCTCTATAATGTCATTTTCATCTAATACAAATGTTCCTTCTTTTTTAGTAATTGAAGATAATACTTGTAAACGTAAATTATTTTTCATAGCTAATTCAACTGAACGTGTGTGTAGAACTTTAGCACCAGTTGATGACATTTCTAGCATTTCTTCAAATGAAACTTTGTCAATTTTTTTAGCTTTTGGTTCAATATTTGGATCAGCAGAATAAACACCTTCAACATCTGTATAGATATCACACCTATCAGCAGATATAGCGCTGGCTATAGCTACAGCAGTTGTATCTGACCCCCCCCTACCTAAAGAAGTAATAAAACCATCAGTGCTTACACCTTGAAATCCAGCTAAAACGATAACATCATTTGATTTAAAATAATTTTTTATATTATTTGTATCTATTTTAAGTATCTTTGCTTTTTCATGAATATCATCCGTTATGATTGGAAGCTGCCATCCTAAAAGTGGTAGAGCTCTTATACCTTTATTTTTTAATATAATTGATAAGATCCCAACTGTAACTTGTTCACCAGATGTTAATACTAAATCACTTTCTACTGATGGTTTTGAGTCAATTTTATCTAAATAAGATTGTAAATTATTAGTTGCACCAGACATAGCAGACAAAACAACTATAATTTTGTTAAATTTTGACTCCTTTTCAACAATATTAGCTACATTCTGTATTTTTTCAACATTTCCAACAGAAGTCCCTCCAAATTTCATAACAACTAAGTTCATTGACTACCTTATTAAATTAATTAAATGTGCGTAATATTATTATTGTACTAAACACACAAGCTATATGATTGAAATACCATCAAAAAATTCAGAATTAGAACATTTTACAGAGTTATCAAATGAATGGTGGTCTGAAAATGGTAAATTTAAATTACTTCACAGAATTAGACATATTAGAATGAAATATATAATTGATCAATATAAACCAAAAAAAATCAAAAATTCTAAAATATTAGATATCGGTTGTGGTGGAGGATTGATAACTGAATCATTAGCAATGAAAGGTGGCATAGTAACTGGAATTGATTTTGTAAAAAACAACATTAAAATTGCAAAAAAACATGCATTTATAAATAATCTTAAAATTAATTATATTTATGAAGATATACAAAAATTAAATCATAAAAAAAAATATAATTTAATAATTATATTTGAAGTTTTAGAACATTTAGAAAATTGGGAGATGCTGGTAAAAAAAATTAAAAAATTATTATTGAAAGATGGACTATTAATTATTTCAACTATTAATAGAAATTTTTTATCTAAAATTTTTGCAATTGAAATTGCAGAAAATATTTTAAAATGGATTCCAAAAAATACTCATAAATATAGTAAATTAATTAAACCCGATGAACTAACTGATTGTTTAAAAAACGAAGATTTTATTATTAATAATCTTTGTGGTTTAACTTATAATCCATTTAGCAAAAGATGGAAATTGAATAAAAAAAATACAAATATTAATTATTTTTGTTCAGCAAAAAAAAATTAATTTGTCTTTTTTGTAGGAGCAAATGGCAAAGGTACAACATTTATTTCTTCATCTATTAATTCTTTAGTTTCTTCAATAGTTGCCTCGCCATAAATAGGTCTTTCTTTAGTTTCACCATATTTAATTTTTTTTGCTTCTTTTGTAAATTCATCACCAACATAATCAAAATTTTTTTCAACAATTTTTTTTAAATTTGATATGTTTGTAGCTAGTGATTTTTTAATATTTTTATCTTTAGAATTACTTTTTTTAGATATATTAGGCGCGACCAAAGTTTTTTTAATAAATTGGCTATTACAACTAGGGCAATTAATTATTTTATTTTTTTTTTGTTTTACAAAATCTTTATTTGAGTCAAACCAACCTTCAAATATTAAAGAACAAGTTTGACATTTTAAATTAAAAACAATCATAGTATCTATATTGTATAGTTTTTTTTATTTTCAATATCTAGTTTTTCTAACATAGTAATTTCAAAATATGACTTATTTTTGTTAAGTTTTAAATTTATTATAGTGTTAGTTGGAAGACAAATACCCATTTTTGGAAGTATACTTAAATTATTAAATATTTTTTTTTCTTTATTCAACAAAATACCAAGATTTAAAATACCATCTATAGATAAAAATAAGGTACTTTTATCGATGTTTTGATTTATCAATGAAATGCCATTTTTTGTTAAAACTAATCTTACATTAATTATTTTTTCTTCAATTATTTTTTTAAATTCAAATTTTGATGAAGATAAAATTTTTAAATTTTTTTCACTTAATATATTAAAAATTCTATCTATAAGTTTAAATTTCAGTAATTCCAAAAAAAGAACACCCGTAATTTTATGATTTATAGATTTAATTTCTTCATCAAAAATATTTTCAATTTGAGTATTAATTTCATTCATTTATTATTGCATGTTATATATTGAGTATTTTAAAATGATAAATAAAAAAAATTATCAGTTATTAAGATAAAAAATTTTTTTTATAAATAATTTAATAAATTACGATAAAAATCAGTTAATACATAGAAAAAATTGAGTATTTTAAAACTAATCAAGATCTATAATCAGCATTAATTCTTATGTATTCATAATTTAAATCATTACCAATAACTGATCTAGAGCATTCACCAATGCCAAGATCAACTGTAATTTTTATATTTTTATTTTTCATATATTTATTTAATTTTTGTATTTTACATTTTCTGTATGGACCTCCATCACTACAAACCAAATATTTGCCATAATATATTTTTATTTTTTCCTGCTTGATCTTTTCATTGGTTTTACCTATTGCCATAATTACTCTACCCCAATTTGCATCCTCACCACTAATAGAAGTTTTGACAAGAGGTGAATTAACTATCGAAAAAGCAATTTTTTTTGCTTGATATTTATTTTTTGCACCAATGATATTAATGTTTATTAATTTAGATAAACCTTCACCATCTTTTATAACTTGTAAAGATAGATCTTTCATAACTTTGAAGATTCCTTCAGATATTTTATTAAAGTTTTTTTTATCTCTAATATTAATTTTTATTTTTGAAGAAGAAAATAACATTAGAGTATCACTAGTTGAAGTATCACTATCAACACTTATTGAATTAAAAGTGTCTTCTAAATTTTTTTTAATAAGTTGATTTAAATTTTTTTTGTTTAAATTACATTCAATAAATATGTAAGCAAGCATTGTACCCATATTTGGCTGAATCATACCTGAACCTTTGGCCATTCCATAAATGCGAAAATTTTTATTATTAATTTTCACCTTTACTATAGATGTTTTTAAATATGTATCTGTTGTGGTAATTGCTTTAACAGCGCAAACTAAATCAGTGTTATTTGTTTTTTTAATTTTTTTTATACAATCAATAATTAATTTTGGATCAAAAATTTCACCAATTACTCCAGTTGAAGAAACTAATATTTCATTTTTATTACAAAAAAATTGCTTAGATATTTCAAATGCATATTTATCAATTATTTTTAAGCCTTCTTTACCAGTATGTGCATTGGCATTACCAGAGTTTACAATTAATACTTTACATTTGCCATTATTATTTTTTCTATTCCAGATTATAGGCGCTGAAGGAGTTGATGTTTTTGAATAAACACTTGCAACATTTACTGATTTTTCAAATAATACAATTAATAAATCTTTGTTTCTATTTTTTAAGCCAGAATGAAAAGTATAAAATTTAGGATTAATCGGTGATATATTTTTACTTTTTTTGGGCTTAAAAATAGATTTACTTTCTTCAAATAATCTTTCATTGCTTGATAAAGCCAAATCCTTTGTAGAAGTCTTTTGTTTCATATGATATCAGCCCTTTAACATAAAATGCTTAATATTGTTAATAAACTCTTTAAATCAATTGGGGCAAATTCTTTAAAAAAATATTCGTCTACAGTTGAAAAAATCAATAAATTTGAAATAGAAATTTCAAGCTTAACAGATGATGAAATTAAAGAAAAAACATCTTATTTTAAAAAATTATTACAAAATGGCAATAGTCTTGAAAGTATTTTGCCAGAAGCTTTTGCAGTAGTAAGAGAAGTATCAAAGAGAACTTTAAAAATGAGGCATTTTGACGTTCAACTTATTGGAGGTATTGTTTTACACGAAGGTAAGATTGCTGAAATGAAAACAGGTGAGGGTAAAACTATTGTTGCTACATTAGCTGCTTATCTTAACTGCCTAGATAACAAATCAGTACATATAGTGACTGTAAATGATTATCTAGCAAAAAGGGATTCAGAGTGGATGGGTAAAATTTATTCATTTTTAGGATTAACAGTAGGTTGTATAAATTCTGAAACTAATTATGAAGATAGACCAAGAGAATATAACAAAGATATAGTTTATGCTACTAATAACGAAATTGGATTTGATTATCTCAGAGATAATTTAAAAGGTGATAAATCTCTCCTATGCTTCAGAAAAGATGCTTTTGCCATTGTTGATGAAGTTGATAGTATTTTAGTAGATGAAGCCAGAACTCCTTTAGTAATATCAGGGGAAACAAACACATCTGTAAAAATTTTTCCTATAATAAACAAAATTGTTAAATCATTTAAAAAAAATGATTATGAAATTAATGAAGAAACTAAAAGTATATTATTAACAAATGAAGGTATGGAATTTGCAGAAAAATTATTAATTGATAATGGTTTAATAAAAGAAGGGACACTGCAAGATCTTGATAACATGTCATTAAATCATAATTTAATACAAGGTCTTAGAGCTCAAAAACTATTTTTAAAAGATAGAGACTACATAATTAAAAATAAGAATATAATTATCATAGATGAGTTAAGTGGAAGACCTATGGAAGGGAGGAGATATGGGGATGGATTACATCAAGCAATAGAAGCAAAAGAAAATTTAAATATTCAAAAAGAAAATCAAACAATTGCATCCATTACTTATCAAAATTTTTTTAGAACATATAAAAAACTATCTGGCATGACAGGAACAGCACTTACTGAAGCTGCAGAATTTGAGGGAATTTATAATTTAGGAGTAACAGCAATCCCCCCTAACATTAAAGTAAATAGACTAGATAGAAATGATCAAATTTATATGACTAAAAAAGAAAAATATGCAGCAGTTATTAATTTAGTTAAAGAAAGACATAAAATTAATCAACCAATATTAATTGGAACTACTTCAGTTGAAAATTCTGAACTAATATCCAAATTTTTAGATGGTGAAAATATAAAGCATAAAGTTTTAAATGCAAAACATCATGAAAAAGAAGCAGAAATTATTTTAGATGCTGGTATTCCAGGCAATGTAACAATTTCAACTAATATGGCTGGAAGAGGAACTGATATAAAACTAGGCAATGACAATGAAAAATCAAAACAAACAGCAATCCAAGCTGGGGGACTATTAGTCATAGGAACAGAAAGACATGAAAGTAGAAGAATTGACAATCAATTGAGAGGTCGTTCCGGGAGACAAGGTGATATTGGTGAAAGTATATTTTTTTTATCTCTTGAAGATGATTTAATGCGTATTTTTGGCTCAAAAACTTTAGAGAATGTTCTTAATAAATTAGGATTAAAAGAAGGCGAAGTAATAACTCATTCGTTGATTACCAGATCATTAGAAAAAGCTCAACAAAAAGTAGAGGCTCACAATTATGATATGAGAAAACAAATACTAAAATTTGATGATATATTAAATGATCAAAGAAAAATTATATATCAAAATAGATATGAAATTTTAACTACTGAAGATCAATCAAAAATAATAGAAGATATGATTGAAGATTATATAAATGATATAATTTTACTAACTATACCTCCAAAAAAATATAATCATGAATGGGATGGATCATTGTTAAAAGAAAAAATGGAAACAATCTTTAATTTAAATCTTCCTATTCAAGAATGGTTTGATGAAGAGGGAGTAGATGAAGATGAAATAAAAAAGAGACTACATGATCAAATTAAACAAAAATATAATGAAAAAAAGTATAAGTACTCAAATGAATTACTAAAATTTGCAGAAAAAAAAGTAATGTTGTTTCAGTTAGATAAAGATTGGAGAGAACATCTTGCTGCCATGGATATGTTAAGAGGTAGTGTAAATTTAAGGGCAATGGGGGGAAAAGATCCTTTTTTTGAGTATAAAAAAGAATCATTTGATTATTTTGATGAAATGTTATCTAATCAAAATGAAAAGGTCCTAAAAACATTATTTAATTTAGAACTTGTTGCTAATAATGCTGAACAAAAAAAAGAAGAGCCAAGAAGAATAATATCAAAAAAAATTGGAAGAAATGAAAAATGCCCATGTGGATCAGGAAAAAAGTATAAAGCTTGTCATGGCAGTTAAATATTAGAAGTAATATGTAAGTACTTTTCGTTTCTTTTTTTAACTAATGAGTCTACTTTAATCTTTTTTAATTCTTCTAAATATTTAATTATATAATTACTTACTTTTGTTGACTGTTCTTTTGGAAATCTATGAGCGCCACCAGGTATTTCAGGAATAATTTCATCAATAATTTTAAAATTTTTACAATCTTGAGCAGTTAATTTTAGAGAATCCGCAGCTTTTTGAGCAAAATCAGTGTTTCGCCATAAAATGGATGCACATCCTTCTGGAGAAATAACTGAAAAAATTGCGTGCTCTAACATTAAAGATATATCTGAAGTTGCTAATCCTATTGCTCCGCCAGATCCACCTTCACCAATAATTACAGAAATTAAAGGTGTTTTAATTTTCAAAGATAATAATATAGATGAAGCAATTGATTCAGATTGACCTCTTTCCTCAGCATCTTTACCTGGAAAAGCACCTGCTGTATCAACAAATGTCACTATAGGTAATTTAAATTTTTCTGCTATCTGCATTAATCTTTGAGCTTTTCTATAGCCTTCAGGCCGTGCCATACCAAAATTATGCTTTATTCGAGATTCCATATCATTGCCCTTTTCCGTTCCAATAAAAATAACTGAATACTGATCAATTTTACCAAATCCACCAATAACAGCTTTATCGTCAGCAAATTTTTTATCTCCATGTAAATAAAATATATTGCTAAATATATTTTTAACATAATCTATTGCATGAGGTCTTTCACCATGTCTAGCAACTTGTACTTTTTGCCATGGTGTCAGCTTAGAATAGATTTTTTTAAACTCTCTTTTTTTTTCTAAAATTAATTCATCAATATTTTTGTCATTTAAAGCTTGATTTGAATTATTAGAATTAATTATTTTTTCTATAGATTCAATTTTTTTTTCAAAATCAAAATATTTTATCATTATATGATTTTATAATTTCGAAGAATTTCAACAATAATTGATTTTAATAAAATTGAATTTTTATAATTATTTAATCCGTTAAGTAGCATTTCTAAATGCATAGGATGAAGTTCATACCACTCCTTATTATCAATTGACGCAATCAAAATTAAAATTAGATTTAAACTATCATTTATTTCAATGTATTTATTTATTTCTGAATTTAAAAATATTGTTGGCATTAACCTATTATCATAAAAATTATTATAATCTAAATCATATTCAAAATTATCTTCTAAATTAAGAAATTTCTTTATAACAAAAATAATTTCTTCAATTTCATTTGAATAATCTTTTGTAAAATCATTTTCGTTATCACCTAAATATTTAGATAATATGTTAATATCATCAGATTTATTCAAATCTAATAGGAGTTTTACTTTTTGTATCTTTTTTAAATCAGATGATGTTCCTTCAAAAAATTTAATCCACTTTAATGCACTATCATAATCTGAATTATAAATATGTGAAATTGCTATTTCTGAACCATATTTTGCATTTTCAGTAGATGGTTCTATTGCTGAAATAATATTATATGTCAAAGAATAGGCTATTTGTTGTAAATTGTTTTCTATTGCATAATCCCAAAATTTTAAGATAACATCTAATCTTTCTGAAGGAAAAATTTGAACATTTGATAATTGGTAAAAAAATGCCATAAGTAATTCTTTATCGTTTTTAAGAGAATTTATTGTTTCTTTAGAATTGTCTAACTGACTTCCAGAAAAATCAACTGATTGATATAATGCTGATAAACTATCTACTCCAATTATATTTTTTATAAAAGACTTGTTGGCCGCTTTTAAACGAATACTCATATCAGTAGAACTACTTAATATTACAGGTATTGAAAGATTATCTGAGTCAATTTCTAAAAATTTTTCAGTTAATGGAAGTTCAGCTATTCTTAACATAGCGCTATATAAAAAAATGAGTTCTTTATTTGAACTAGAAAAATCAAAACTTCGGCTTTCATCATTTTTTTCTTTATCAACTAATGCCATAAATAAATTTTGAAAATAATTATCAATATCTGTTTCTGTTTCTAATAATAATGAGTTTAATAACTCAGCTTCATTAATCTTATCTTGCATTATTAAACAAAAGATATCTATTTTTTCTAATAAAAAATTCGGGAGTTTATTTTTACCTTTTGATAAGTCATTTTTTAATTCACACACTTCATCTAGCTGATAAGTTGATAATAAATAATTTAATTCTAATGTAGTGTAAAAAATTTTGTTATCATCATTTTTATTTAATTTAGATAAATTAAAAGCTTTTTTAATTTCACCAATATCATAAAGTTTTTTTACTATTAAATATTTTATTTGTGCATTATTATTATTTTCTTCTAAATTGAAATCTGACAATAGTTTAATAAATTCATTTCTTAAAACTTCTGACTTAATAAGATTTATATTTTTTAGATTATTTTCTAAAGAAATAGAATCTACATTTTGCCAAATATTAAGTATGCTGACAATTTCTTGACTATCTAAATCTCCCTCATTTATTTCATTATTATCCAAAGCAAGCTCTGAGCTACTTTCATTTTCTTGAATTTCAACATTTTGACTATCAGTATTGATTTGTTCATCAATTTGGTCTTTGTTATTATCCTGATCTACATCAAGTACTAATTGATCAAGGCTTTTAGTAGAATGTAATTCAATAATTTCAACATCTGCAGAATAAGCAAATTTACTTGTAAATAAGCTCACTAAAACTATAAATAAATATTTTTTTATCATTTTAAATTTAAATTATAACTTTCTTCAACGAGTATAGACGGATTAGGTATTTCTATTAAATAAAGCCCCAAAAACAAAAAAATGAACAAAATCATCATAAAATAAGCAATATATTTATTTTTCATTACAAAAACCTTATAAATTTTAGTCTATTATAGAATTAATAATTTTTTTTAAGTTTTTTCTTATTGTAATTTAAATTTGTCAATAATATGGATTCATCAAAAATGAAGTTATACGGGAAAATCTTAAAGAAAAGTAATATTGCATTAATAGGATTAATGGGTTCTGGCAAATCTATTATTGGTAAAAAATTGGCAAAAAAATTAGATTTTAACTACATAGATACAGATTCAACAATTCAAAAAGAAACGGGTTTTTCAATAATAGAAATTTTTGAAAAATACGGAGAAAAGCATTTTAGAAAAATTGAAGAAAAGATTGTTATAAAAAGTTTAAATTTTAACAAAAGTGTCATTTCTTTAGGAGGTGGATCAATATTAAGTAAAAAAATTCAAAAACTGCTAGTAAATAAATCTTTTACAATATACTTAGATGTTGAGATTGAAATATTACACAAAAGGCTAGAACATTCAAAAAAGAGACCGTTATTATTTAATGCAAATATTAAAGATAAGCTTTCTCAGTTATATAAAATTCGTCATAAGTATTACAAAAAAGCTGACTTAAGTATAAAAAATAATTCAAGCCAACCAAATGAGATAGTAAAAAAAATAATATCATATTTAAAAAAAATAAATGAGTAAAATAATTAAAAGTAAATTTAAAAATAAAAGTTACAATATAGAAATTGAAAACAATTCTGTAATCAAAAAATTAACAAAAATTATTAAAGATAATAATAATAATAAAGTTCATATAATAATAGATAAGAAAGTTAAATATTTAATTAAAAATTTTAAAAATTACTCTAACGTAAATATAATTTTAACAAACGCTGGTGAAAATATAAAAAGCTTTAATTTTTATAAAAAAATTTCCAATGATATAATAACATATGGCATAGATCGCAAATCATTGTTGATTGGTATTGGAGGTGGAACTATTGGAGATTTATCAGGTTTTATTGCTGCTACAATATTAAGAGGTATAAATTTTATTTTAATACCAACAACTTTACTTTCTCAAGTTGATAGTTCAGTAGGAGGTAAAAATGGAATCAACACAATTCATGGTAAAAACTTAATTGGAACATTTTATCAACCCACCAAAGTAATTATTGATCCAGCTATTCTCAATACATTATCAAATAGAGAGCTCAAATCAGGTTATGCAGAAATATTAAAACACGCTTTAATAAATGATGCAAAATTTTTTTATTGGTTAGAAAAATATTATAAAAAAATATTAATGCTAAATAAAACAACAATGGAAGAAGCAATATATAAAAGTATTAAAATAAAAAACAAATACATATTAACTGACCCGGAAGAAAAATTAGTTAGTGAAAATTCAAGATCTATGCTTAACTTTGGTCATACATTTGGTCATGCATTAGAAACTTTTTATAAATATAAAAAAAAACTTACCCATGGTGAAGCAATATCAATAGGTATGTTCATGGAATCAAAATTATCATATTCAATAGGCAAATTAAGTAAAACAGATTTAAATAAAATAAAAAACCATTTGCTCAATTGCGGATTGCCTATAAAAGATAAAAATTCTCACAGTAGTATTTTTTTTAATATTTTATTAAAAGATAAAAAAAATTATGGAAAAAATATTAATTTAGTTCTATTAAAAAAAATTGGGAAATCTTATTTTAAAAGAAATTTGAATATTAAAATAATAAAACAAAATATAATTTAAAAATCACAATGTCTTTAATTACTTTATTTTTACTATTAATTTTAGTTTTATTAGTAGTTATTTCTGGATTTTTATCTGGATCAGAAACAGCTATTACAGCTACTTCAAAAGCTAGAATAATTTCAAAAATTAAAAAAGGAAGTAAAAGAGCTGAGTTTGTCTTAAAGATTTTAAATCAAAAAGATAATGTAATTTCTTCATTATTATTATCAAATAACCTAGTTAATATTTTAGCGTCCTCTTTAGCTACTGCTGTTTTATATGATATTTTTGGAGTTAAAGGTATATTTTATGCAACTCTAATTATGACAATTGTTATAGTTGTTTTTGCTGAAGTGCTTCCAAAAACTTATTCTTTGAATAAGCCAACTAGAACTTCATTAAATATTTCACCAGTAATATATTATTTAAACAAACTACTATATCCTATTGTATTTATAATTAATTTATTTGTAAAATCATTAGTTCAAACAAAAGATAATGATAAGACTATTTTAGATCAACAGTCTGAAGAAGAACTTCAAGGAGTAATAGATTTATACAAAACTTCTAATCCAGATTCTGAACATGAAAAAGAAATGCTCCAAAGTATTCTTCAATTAAATGATACTACAGTTGAAGAAGTATTTACACATAGAAAGAATATTTATTCAATAGAAAATTCATTAGAAATTACAGAAATAATATCAAAAATAAATCAATCGAGATTCACCAGAATACCCTTTTGGAAAAATAATCCAGAAAACATCATTGGGGTTTTGAATATTAGATCTTTAAATGTGGATTTATCCAATCAGGAAAAATCAAAACAAATTATTTTTGAAAAAATAACAAAGCCTTGGTTTATTCCTGAAACTACTAATTTACTTGAACAATTAGTTGAGTTTAAAAAAAGAAAAGAGCATTTAGCATTTGTAGTAGATGAATATGGTGTACTATTAGGAATCATAACTTTAGAAGATATAATTGAGGAAATAGTCGGAGAGATTGTTGATGAAATTGATATCCCCCAAGAAGATTTGCATCTTGATAGCAAGGGACTGATAATAACTAGTGGTGAAAAAAATCTTAAGGATTTATATAAAAATTTTGATTTGGAAGCGCCTAAAAGTGAAGCATCAACAATAGCGGGACATATTATGGAAATTGCAAAAAAAATTCCTTTTTATGGAGAAACAGTTAAAGATAATTTTTTTGAATATAAAATTTTATCACACTCAAGAAAACAAATTTCAAAAATTGAAATTAGTAAAATTAAATAATTTTAATTTCTAAGGAATGTAAACCTAGTTTAAATTCATCTTTCAAAATATTATTTATTAATCTATGAGTTTTTAGACGATTTACTGGCTTTTCTTTTATTTTTTTTAATATAACCAGTATATGAGTTTCTCCTGATCCATCAAAATTATTATGATTCTTATGATTAATAGAATTGTCTACAATAGTAATTGAAAAATTATTTAATTTACTTTCTAATAACTTTTTAATTCTTTTTTTACGACTCATAAAAATTAAACTATATAGTAATTGATGAATAAATCTAAATTAGAAATACAAAAAAATAATTTATCTTGGGAAAAAAAAATTCAAAGAATATGTGATAAATCTAATTGTAAAAACAAAGGCGAATTTAAAGCTCCAAAATCACGTATTCGTTTAAATGAATATTTTTTATTCTGCTTAAAGCATGTTAAGGAATATAATAAATCCTGGGATTTTTATAAAGGATTAACTACTGATGAAATAGAGCATGCAATGAGACAAGATACAGTTTGGGATCGCCCATCTTGGCCATTAAAAGGAAATCCTGATAAAATTATTAGTCAAATCGACGAAATTATAAAAGAAGATTTTTCAATTTATTCTAATGAAAAAGATACTGGTAAATTTTTTAAAAATAAACTAGTAGATGAAACATTAACAAAAGATCAACATAAAGCTTTGGAAATACTAAGTTTGAATCTTCCTTTAACTATGGAAAAAATTAAAAAAAAATATAAAAAACTAGTGAAAATATTTCATCCTGATGTAAATGGTAATAATAAAGATGCTGAAAATAAATTTAAAGAAATTAATGAATCTTATAAAATATTATTAAAAAAATTTGTAAAGTAAAATAAAATGAAAGAAAATTTTGAACAAAAACCTGAAGTAAAAATTAATACAAAAAAAGTATTCGGTATTTCTTGTGATTTTGATGTTTTTGCATTTAAAGAAAAAAATGATTATGTTCCACAAGTTGATCATAGTTATATTTTTGATCCTACAACTACCCTTTCTATTTTAGCAGGCTTTTGTAAAAATAGAAGAGTTTTAATACAAGGTTATCATGGGACAGGAAAATCAACACATATCGAACAGGTTGCCGCTAGATTAAATTGGGCTTGTGTTAGAGTTAATTTAGATAGTCACATAAGTAGAGTAGATTTAATTGGTAAAGATGCAATAGTGCTAAAAAATGATAAGCAAATTACTGAATTTCAAGATGGTATATTACCTTGGTCATTTAAAAATCCAGTTGCTTTGGTATTTGACGAATATGATGCCGGTAGACCAGATGTAATGTTTGTAATTCAAAGAATATTAGAAACAGATGGAAAACTAACTTTACTAGATCAATCCAAAGTCATTAGACCAAATAAATATTTTCGTTTGTTTGCGACGGCTAACACCGTTGGTTTAGGAGATACAACTGGACTATATCATGGAACTCAACAAATTAATCAAGGACAAATGGATAGATGGAATATTGTTACTTCACTAAATTATTTAGATAATAAAAAAGAGGAAGATATAATTTTAAGTAAATTAAAAAATTTAAATAACAAAGATGGAAAAGAGGTTGTAAAAAGTATGGTTGCAACTGCTGATTTAAGTAGATCAGGATTTATTAATGGCGATATATCTACTGTTATGAGCCCAAGAACTGTTTTGACATGGGCTGAAAATTATCTAATTTTTAATGATATTGAATATTCATTTAAATTATCTTTTTTAAATAGATGTGATGAAATGGAGAGAGGAATTATTGAAGAATACTTTCAGCGTTCATTTGGTGAAGATATATCAGATGCCAAGGTGATTAATGTTAAAGAATGATACGATCTTAGAACAATTTAAAAAATCTTTAATAGTTACATTTAAATCAATCAGTAAAAATGAAAATATAGAAATTGACTTCGTTAAAGAAAATCCCAAAATTGAAGGAAATTTAGTTAAATTATCAGAACCAAATATCGAAAATATAAAAAAGAATTTAACCTATATTAGAGCTGAAGCTGACGCAATGGCTTTAGAATTTAGAATTCACTCAAAAAAAATTCATAATAAATTTATTTCAAATGATGAAAAAACTAATGAAATTTTTAATGCTATAGAAAACTCAAGAGTAGAAGTAAGTGGATCAAAATTATTTAAAGGTATAAAAAATAATATTATAAATAAACATGTTTTAGATTTAAAACAAAAGACTCACACTAAAGATAAAGTTAATATTGCAGAAGCTTTTCGTTATGTTGCTTATGAAGAATTATTAGAGTTTAGTTTTGGACATATAAATGATATAAACCGAAAAGTAATAAAAAAAAAATTAGGAAAAAAATATAAGCAAATTTTTACTGATTTGCGGAAAAATCTTAATAATCAAGAAAATTTTGCTTTTAAATTAAAAAAATATTTAGATGATATTGGCTTTTTAAATGAAACTTCAGATAATAATCAGCAAAATAGTATTGATGCAGAAAATGATAATAATGATTTAAAAAATGAATCTAAAAATAATAATGAAAAAAACAATAATATAACGGAAGATAAAATTGATTTTGAAAGTTCATCTACTGATTTGAATCAAACACTTTCTGTTACAGAAATAAATGAAGATATAGGTGATAGTAATAATGAAGACATAAAATATGAAAACAACATAATTAATTTAGATAATATTAATGAATACAAATCTTATTGTACTAAATTCGATGAAACAATCAACGCATATGAACTGTGCGATGGTAAAGAACTAGATAAATTAAGATATAATCTTGATCAACAAGTTTTTTCTTTTCAACCTCTGATTTCAAAGATAGCAAATAGATTACAAAGAAAGTTATTGGCTCAACAAAAGAGACAGTGGCAATTTAATATGGAAGAAGGAATTTTAGATAATTCTCGATTAGCCAAAATCATTACAAATCCAATAAACAAATTATCTTTCAAAAAAGAAAAAGATGTTGAGTTTAAAGATACTATAGTTACATTATTGATAGATAATTCTGGATCAATGAGAGGGAGACCTATTACTGTAGCGGCATTATGTTCAGATATACTTGCCAAAACTTTGGAAAGATGTCTCATCAAAACTGAAATACTCGGTTTTACAACGAAAGCTTGGAAAGGTGGAGAATCAAGAGAAAAGTGGATCAAATCAGGTAAACCATCAAATCCAGGCAGGTTAAATGATCTAAGACATATAATTTATAAATCTGCAGATGCTCCTTGGAGAAGAGCCAAAAAAAATCTTGGACTTTTATTAAAAGAAGGCATTTTAAAAGAAAATGTTGATGGGGAAGCTCTAGCTTGGTCATATAAACGCTTACACACTAGGTATGAAAAACGAAAGATTCTCATAGTTATAAGTGATGGAGCACCAGTGGATGACTCAACATTATCAGTAAATACAGGAAACTATCTAGAAAAAAATTTACGAGATACAATAACTAAAATTGAAAATCAAAATAAAGTAGAATTAATAGCAATTGGAATTGGTCATGACGTATCTAGATATTATTCAAAAGCAGTTACTATTATGGATGTAGATCAATTGGGTGAAGTTTTATTAAAAGAACTATCAGACATTTTTTCAGTAAAAAAATAATATTCTATATTCCAACAAACCAGTTTTTTTCAGCTTCTTCTAAATTATTATTTACGATAGCTTTTCTTATAATATACATTAAATTGTTCATAAAATATATGTTGTGACATGTAATAAGTTGAAAACCGAGTAATTCATTAGATTTAAATAAATAATGTAAGTATGATAATGAGTAATTTTTGCAGGTACTACATTCACATTTATTATCAATAGGATGCAGACTATTTGCATGTTTAATATTTTTCAAATTTATTTTACCCTTTTTGCTTCTAGTTAAAGCACTACCATGTCGTGCTAATCTTGTTGGACTAACACAGTCAAAAGTATCAATCCCAGTTTTTACTAATTTCCATATATCATTAGGATCACCTATGCCAAGAAGATGTACAGGGTAATTATTTCCAAGTTTTTTAGCTGTAAAATTTACAACTTTATACATCTCTTCTTTAGAAGATCCCAAGCTACCTCCAATTGCTAATCCAAAAGTATCTAAATGGTTTAAATTAAAATTAATACTTTCTTCTCTAAGATCTTCATAAATACCGCCTTGAATTATTCCATATAGTTTCTGCTGACCAGCTGAACCATAACCTGATTTGAAATTAGTTTTTGAATTGTAATGATTTAAAGATCTTATTGCCCACCTATGACTTCTTTTCATTGAATTATTGGTGTAAGATTTATTAACATGAAAAGGAGTACATTCATCAAAGACAAGAATCAAATCAGCTCCAAGATTTCTCTGAACTTCTATTGATTTTTCAGGTGTTAATAATTTAAATGATCCGTCAACATATGATTTAAATAAACTACCCTCTTCTGTAATATTTAACAAACTTTTATTTTTTTTTAAACTTTTCCCCCTTCCTTTGATTTCATCAGCTACTGATCCATAACCTAATGAAAATATTTGAAAACCCCCACTATCAGTTAAAATTGGTGAATCCCAATTCATAAATTTATGTAAGCCTCCATGACTAGCTATTAATTCACTTCCTGGCTGAAGCATCAAATGATAAGTATTTGAAAGTATAATTTGAGTATTGTTTTTTTTAGCCTCTAAAGTTGAGAATGATTTTAAGGCACCCTTAGTTGCACAAAATATAAATGCGGGTGTTTTAATTTTTCCATGAGGAGTTAGAATTTCACCTGTTCTTGCATTAGAGTTTTTTGCTAAAGTATTTACTGTCCAAGAAAACTGTGTCATTTCTTATTAATACAAAGCTTTGAAAGATAAATAAAAGGAGTATCAACAAGTGCAATGAAAATTCTAAGAGTGTAAGTGCCAAAAATATAAATCATTATAACATTATATAATGTTTCAGGATTTGGGTTTAATATTATCCAAGCAAGAATACTAAAAACTGTATTATCAATTAAAGAAGATAAGAAAGTTGAAACATTATTTCTAAACCATAAAAATTTGTTTGTTGATAATTTTTTAATAACAGAATAAATCCAAACATCAAAATATTGACTTAATAAATAGGCAATCATACTTGCTATAAAAAATCGAGACATAGGTGTGAATATATTTTCTAAACTTTCTTGGGCAAAATCATATGAAGATGGATTAAAACCAATAGTAATTAACATTATAATTGTCATAAATAAAAAACTAGAAAAACTAATTATTACATTTTTTTTTGCTTTTTCTTTTCCAAAATACTCAGATAGAATATCAGTACACAAAAAAGTAGAAGAAAATAGGACAGTGCCTAATGCTACTGGTTCAGGGGAATAAAAAAAATCAACAGTTTTTAAAACTTGAATATTGCCAGCTATTACAGCTAAAGCTGAATATAAATAAAGACCAACATATCCAAATATTTTTAAAAAAATTAAAATAGAAAAGAAGCAAAAAAAAAGCATAAATAACCATAATGTAAAAGTATTTAAAGAATTCAGATATGATATAAAATTTATGAAGAAATCCATTAAAGGATTTAGTTACTTTTACTTAGAATAGTTTTTTTTAATTTCTTAGCCTTTTCTGGCAGTTTACTATTTGGAGTAGAAACTAAAAAATCATCTAATCCACCTTTTTTCTCTACAGTTCTTACTGTACTTGCAGCAACTTTAAGTTGTATTTTTTGACCCAGTTTTTCACTAACAAAAGTTATTTTTTGAAGATTGGGAAGAAATCTTCTTTTTGTTCTATTTTTTGCATGACTAACATTATTTCCTGTTTGGAATGATTTACCAGTTAATTCGCATTTCATTGTCATAATGGATCGGTTTAGTAAATGTAAATGATAATTTGTCAAGGAAAGTTAGTAAGAAAAATTACTACATATGTATGTAGGTTCAATATAATGTTTTGCAGAATTTTTAATATTATTTAAACCTGTTTCAAGACTATTTGTAAAAAACTCCTTATGTATACCATTTGCTATAAGAATAGAGTCTATTCCAAAATTATGTGCTCCCATAATATCATGATCTAATGAATCACCTATAGCTATGACTTTTGATAAATCTAAACTTACTATTTTTTTTGTAGCTTCAATATATATCTCTTTAGCTGGCTTACCCAATATAATAACTCTTCCTCCCATACTCTGATACAAATCTGCTATAGTGCCCATACAAAAAATATTCTTTTTATTATGATCTTTTTCAATTGTTTCATAATCAGGATTTGCACAAAACATAATAAGTTTAAGATTTAAAGCGTCTGTTAAAATAGGTATATAATCAAGAGGTTCTGTATTTGCAAAAGGCGTACATGCTAAAATAAAGTTGGCTTCATTAATTTTTGAAACAAAATTTAATTTATCTAACCCTGCTCTAAAATCCGAACCATCTTCTTTTGAAGAGTCATAAATATGAAAGCAATTATTTAATTTATTGCCATAGTTTTCTAAAGAGTAAAATAATTCTTGCCAGATCATTTCTCCACTAGTTATAGTTTCAAAAAAATGATTTTTATTAAATCCTAGAAGGTTTAAATTTTTTACAGAACTATTTTTCCTTTTTGATGAGTTAGAAATAATTATTAATTTTTTATTATTATCTACTAAATTATTTACAGCGCTAATAGCATGATCATACCCTTTAAAACCATCATGCATTACACCCCATTGGTCTAAGATTATAACTTCGTATTTATCAATTATTTCAGAAATATTATTTATAATTTTAGTCATCAAGATGACTTTCCAATCACTTCTGAAATATTATTAAATCCATCAGTTAATACTAAATTATTCAATTCCTTTATTATATTATTTATTAATTTAGGTCCCTGAAATACTAATGCTGTATATAATTGAACTAAACTAGCTCCTGCTTTTATTTTTTCATAACACTCATAACCATTGGAGACTCCTCCAACACCTATTAATGGAATTTGACCATTTGTTAGTAAATACAATTTTTTAAGTACAATAGTTGAATCTAAAAAAATTGGCTTACCACTTAAACCTCCTATTTCATTCCTATAAGATGATATTAATGTTTTAGGTCTTTTAATAGTTGAGTTTGATATTATTAGCCCATTAACATTATTAGCTAGAGCCATTAAAGCAATATCCCTCAATTGTTCATCATCAAGATCAGGTGATATTTTTATAAATATTGGTTTATCACTTAGTTGCTCAACTTCTAATTGTTTTTTTTGGATATTTTTAACTAAATTTTCAATTCTTCCACGTAATTGCAAATCCCTTAATCCTGGAGTATTTGGAGATGATATATTTATCGTAATATAATTACCATAAGAACCAATTTTTTCTATACAATAAAGATAATCGTCAATATCATTTTGTGTTGATTTATTTTTGCCTATATTTATTCCTATGACTCCATTAAATTTATTATCTTGATTAATTTTTTTTAAATTTTTTAATATTTTTTCACTTCCTTTATTATTAAATCCTAAGTGGTTAATAATTCCTTCATCCTCATGCAATCTAAAAATTCTTGGTCTTTGATTGCCTTTCTGAGGGTTTGGGGTAACTGTACCTACCTCAACAAAACCAAATCCATACTCTATCATTTGTCTTATCACCTCTGCATTTTTATCAAAACCTGCTGCAAGACCTAATGGATTTGGAAAATCTATACCAAGAATATTTTGCTTTAATAATTTAAATTCATCAATTTTTTTATTTCTTATAGAAAAATTAGATTTTAAAATAGTAATCGTTAACTGATGAGCCACCTCAGGTGGAAATAATCTTAATAAGCTTATTAGCATACACTATAATTTTTTTAATTCTATTGCTTTTTCAATAACATTTATTGTTTCCTCAACACCAAATAATTTTATAAATGATCCCAAGCGAGGACCCTGCTCTTGACCCAATATAACTTGATAAATAAGTTTAAAAAAGTCCTTTAAATTTGAAAATTTATATTTTTTTCCAACTTCATAAAGCAATGTTTGTATTTCCTCAGCAGAACTATTTTTATTAATTTTAAATTTCAAAATATCTCTTAATTCTTCAAAAATAAAGATATTATCATCATCTATTTTTAAATAATTTTTATTCGGTAAAACAAAATCTTTATAATAATTAATTGCATAATCAATTAATTTATCAAATTCAGGATTATTTGTTGGACTAATTTCATTGTCATATTGATTTATAAAACCCCAAATTATTTCTTTGTCATCAGTATTACAAATACTAACAAGATTAGTTAGAGAATTAAAACTAATTTCAGATTTAAATTTTTTTGGACTACCTGCGTGAATATGCCAAATTGGACTATCATATTTTTTTAGAGGATCTAGGGCATCATAACTTTTATAATGAGAAATGTATTCATCAACTGTTTTTGGAATAACATCAAAAAAAAGTTTTTTTGCTGATTTGGGTTTTTGATACATATATAACGATAAGCTTTCAGGTGAGCCGTAGCGCAACCATTCATCAACACCAATTCCATTTCCAATTGATTTTGAAATTTTCTCACCTTTTTCATCTAAGAACATTTCATAAATTAAGTTTACTGGACTTTTTTTACCAATAGCCTTACAAATTTTTGATGCTAAATCGACGCTTTCTGTTAAATCTTTTCCACACATTTCATAATCAACTCCTAATGCCATCCATCTCATAGCCCAATCAACTTTCCACTGCATTTTACACTGGCCACCAGTTACTAAAACTTCTACTTTTTTTTGATTTGTGGGTTCTGTATAAATTACACTGTTGTGCTTAGGTCTATATTCATCAATTTTTACTTGTAAAACTTTACCTGTCTGTTTGCTTATAGGCAAAAAGGGGCTATAATTACTTTTCCTTTCTTTTCTTAAAGTAGGTAAAATAATTTCAAGTATTCTTTCGTAATTTTGAAGAATTTCAATAATTGTACTATCAAAAAATCCTTCTCGGTATTTTTCTGTTGAGCTTACAAAATCATAGTCAAAATTAAATTCATCTAAAAAAGATCGCAATTTAGCATTATTATGATGACCAAAACTTTGAAATTTTTCAAAAGGATCCGGTATGGATGTAAGAGGTTTACCAATATTTTTTTTTAACATGTCTTTATTTGGAACATTATCTGGAACTTTCCTCAAACCATCCATATCATCCGAAAATGTCACTATTTTAACTGAGGCATCTATTAAATTTTCAAGTGAATTTTTTACCATTGTGGTTCGTACAACTTCTCCGAAAGTACCAATATGCGGTAATCCAGAGGGTCCGTAACCTGTTTCTAATAAAATGTATCCTTTTGCTGGTAATACAAATTTTTCAATACCTCCAAAACTATCAATAATTTTTACAGCTTCACTAAAAGGCCAAGATTTGATATCTTTAATAATGCTCTTATCTATTTTATGCATAATTATTTGCTTTTATTCTAATTTTTTTACCCAAAATTAACCTTAATGAATTTTTAAAATTTAAAGTTTCATCATTTAATTTTTCAAATATTTTTTTTTCTTCCTTATAAATTATATTCATAGATTTTATAATTAATTTTTTACCTTCATTTGTAAGACTTATATTACTTGTACGATTATTTTTTGGTTTAACTTTATAAATCAGTTTCTTGCCCTCAAGTATATTTAATTTAATACTTACAACAGATGTGTCAATTGATGAATTTACAGCAATATTTTTTTGAGAAATGGATACGTTTTTAAATTCTAGTTTATATATTGCTTCAAGAATTAAATATTCATTTAATGATATTTTATAATTCTTAAGACATTGTCTTAATTTTGATTGCCAAAGATTAGATATTTGCCATATTAATAATCCTAATCGGTTCTCATTAAGAGAAGTGTCTGCCATAGTTTGTATACAATTAGTTTGTATACAAACTATACTGTTTGTCAACCTTTATTCAGGTGCAATTTCAATCTCAATACCATCAATTTCTTCATTAAACTCTATTTGACAACCCAATCTGGAATTTTTACGCACGTCGAATGCTTGATCTAGCATGGATTCTTCATCATCATCTTTTTGAGGCAACTTATCTAACCATTTCTCCCCAATATAAATATGGCAAGTTGCACAAGCACAACAACCACCACAAGATGCTTCTATTTCAAATCCTTTATCTCTTAAAATTTCCATTAAAGTGCTTTCGTAATCTCCGTCAATTTGATGATCTTTACCTTGTCTATCCTTTATAAATATTTTTGGCATTAAACTCCTAATTTTTTGTGAAGCGATTTTGATGATGTAGTGTATCTAAAAATATTTTTTTTCTCAGGAAAGCAGTATTTGAAACATTGTTGTGCCATTAATGCAGCTTCATGAAATCCAGATAAAATTAATTTAAGCTTTCCAGGATATGAATTTATGTCTCCAATAGCAAATATTGAAGGAATGGAAGTTTCAAACTTCTCTGTATCAACTTTAATTAAATTTTCATTTAAATTTAAGCCCCAATTAGCTATTGGTCCTAATTCCATTTTTAATCCAAAAAAAGGTAATAGAAAATCAACTTCAATGTTTTTTATTTCATCATTCGTATCATTAAATTTAACAATTAATTTATTATTATTAGACATATCAACAGCTTTTATTTGTCCTATAATTAAATTTATTTGTTCTTTTGCCTCAAGAGCATACATTTTTTTTACTGAATCAGGTGCAGCTCTAAATTCTTTTCTTCGATGGATAAGTGATACATTTGCAATTTTTGACAAATCATTTGTCCAATCTATTGCAGAATCTCCACCACCAGCAACTAACAAATTTTTATTTCTTAAAATTGATTTATTCTTGACTGAATAAAAAATATTCTTGCCTTCAAAATTTTCAATATTTTCTATCGCAGGCCTTCTAGGTACAAAACTGCCTGCTCCAGCTGCTATTACAATGCATTTTGCTTCTATTTTATTTTCTGAATTTGTTTCAACAATCCATCCGTTATTTGATCTAGTTATTTTATCTACTTGTTGATTAAAATGAAATATTGGTTCAAATGGCTTAACTTGTTTTAACAAATCATCAGTTAATTCTTTACCAGTAATTTTTGGTCTTGAGGGTATATCGTATATTGGTTTTTCTGGATAAAGTTCTGCACACTGCCCCCCTGGCTTGTCTAAATTATCTATAACATGGGTCTTTATATTTAAAAGTCCTAGTTCAAATATAGCGAATAATCCTACTGGTCCCGCTCCAATAATTACAACATCAGTCTTTTGTACCATACTATCAAATAACAACTTTATTTTTTCATTCTACGAATTATATAACCTCTATGCATTTATTAAAAACCCATGATGAATATAAATTATCCATATTTATTTGGCTAATTACACTAACAATTATGGTTCTTGCAATCATTATAATTGGGGGGTTGACTAGATTAACAGACTCTGGGTTATCAATGGTTGATTGGCAACCAATATTAGGGACTATTCCTCCTTTATCACTTAATGATTGGAATGAAAAATTTGAACTATACAAACTAAGTCCTGAATATTTGTATGTTAACAAAAATATGAGTCTAGTTGAATTTAAATATATTTTTTGGTGGGAATGGTTTCATCGCTTTTTTGCAAGAATGATTGGGTTAGTAATGATATTGCCTTTATTATATTTTACTTATAAAAAATATATTAAAATTTCATTACACGTCCGACTTTTATTTATTTTTTTGTTGGGGGCTTTACAAGCTTTTGTTGGATGGTGGATGGTTAAAAGTGGACTTAGTGATGATCCATATGTTAGTGCTTACCGCTTAACTTTTCACTTATTTAATGCCTTGTTGATTTTCTTGTTACTTCTTTGGACTACTATGGAATATTACTATTCAAAAAATGTTAATTTTTTTAAAATCAAATTAAACTTAGAATTTCTTATTTTAATTGCCATTCTTCTAACATTATTTACAATTATAACAGGTGGTTTTATGGCAGGAACTCATGCAGGACAATCTTTCAACACCTATCCCCTCATGAATGGTAAAATCATTCCTGATGATTATTATTTATATGATTTAGGTCTATTAAATATGTTTGAAAATACAATTGCTATTAATTTTAATCATAGATGGATGGGGACATTTACTTTTATATATGTGTTTTCATTATTCTTATTTCTCATGTTAAACAAAAATTTCAAAACCTCAAATTTAATTTTTTTATTTGTGCTTATAGCTCTCTCAACTCAATTTTTTTTAGGTATTTTAACATTACTAAGCAATGTCCATATTCCTTATGCAAGTCTACATCAGGCCAATTCAGTAATTTTACTATCTACACTAATGATTTCTTACTATCATTCTAAAATAAGAAATAGTAATAATGTAAATCAAAAATGAAGATTATTTTATTTTTATTATTTATAATATTATATACATTTAATGCTAAATCATTTCCTATACCAAAAGATGGAAAAGCAAGTTTTGATATAATAAGAAAAAATAAAATTATTGGTAATGTTACTTCTACATTTACTAAAGATGATGAAATTTTAAAAATTCATACTATTGTTGATATTCAAGTAAAAGTACTTTTTATTCCTGCATATAAATTTTTTCAAGAAACAACTGAGATATGGAAAGATAAAGAACTTATAGAAATTATTGGTTTTACAGATTTTGAGGATGAAAGAGAGTATCATATTAATGGTAAAGATATAGATAATCAATTTATCGCTAATGGAATGGATGGTGAACTTTCATTAGAACAATCTATTTTGTCTCTAAATTATTGGAATAAAGATATTCTAAAACAAAAAAAAATTTTTGATACTCAAAAAGGTATAGTTCGTGAGATATCTTCAAAAAAACTAGATAATGAAATTATTGAAATTAATGGAGAAAAATTAGATACAGAAAAGTATACATTAAATGCTTCAAAAAATCCAAAGGATCTAGGACCATTTCCAGAATATACTATTTGGTATTATAATAATGAACTTATTCAATTTAAATTTACAAACTGGAAAGATAAAAAAGAAGTTACAACAGTTAGAAATGACTGGAAAAATAATTGAAAACTATCTGGATAACTGGTGGTTCTTCTGGAATCGGATATGCAACGGCAAAAGAATTTCTTAATAATAATTGGAGAGTTGTTATAAGTTCAAGCAATCTTGAAAAATTAAATAGTGCTGGTGATAAATTAAGCAAATATGTAGATCATAACAATCTACATTTATTAAAATGTGATATCAGTAAAAAAAATGAAGTTAAAAATTCAATTAAATTTATTGAAGAGAAAATTGCTAATATTGATATTGCCTTATTAAATGCTGCAGCTTATTCTCCAAATAAAAACCAAAATTTTGATATTCAAAACTATGAATTATTAATTGATGTTAATCTAAAAGGAACTCTTTTTTGTATAAATACTTTAAAACATTTCATGCAAGGAAGAAATAATAAGATTGCAATTGTATCATCTCCTATTGGTTATAGAGGATGGCCAACATCCGGTGCTTATGGTATGACAAAAGCTGCTCAACTAAATCTAGCTGAAAGTTTGTACTTTGATTTTAAAAAAATAAATATAAATGTTTCTGTTATTAATCCAGGTTTTATTGATACTGAGGCCACAAGATTGAATGAGTTTAAAATGCCTTTTTTAAAATCTGCAGATTTTGCAGCTAGAAAAATTTACAACGGTTTAGTTAATAAAAATAAATTTGAAATTACTTTTCCTTTTATGATAGTTTTTTTTGTTAAAATAATGCGTATATTGCCTTATAAAGTATACTTCTATCTTTGGAAAAAATTAGGAAATTTTTAATTAATATCTCCTATATAAATACCTAAGCCTCTTGCAACTTCAATTAATGGATCTTTTTTATTTATTGTTTTTGAAGAACCGGCAACTTCATTTAGATTTACATCTTTTACAGATCTATTTTTCCATACAACCACTCTGTTAAATTTATTTTGCGCAATTAAATCAACTGCATGAACACCAAATGCACTAGCTATTAATCTATCTCTATGAGTAGGCTGTGCACCTCTTTGAACGTGGCCTAAAACTGTTACTCTTGTTTCTGCATCAGTCAATTTATAGATCTCGTCTCCAAGATATGCTCCTATTCCTCCAAGTCGAACTTCTCCATCTACAAACTTTACTGTTGCTCTTTTTCCATTTTCTTTTTTTACTGCTTCGGCCACTATTATCAAAGCATGATTTCTTCCCTCTGACCTTATTTTTTCTATATGTTTAGCTATTTCTTTTATGGAATAAGTTATTTCAGGTATTAAAATAACATCTGCTCCTCCAGCAATTCCTGCATTTAGTGCAATATGACCTGCATCACGTCCCATCACCTCAAGTATCATTACTCTTCTATGACTAGCTGCGGTAGGTTGAAGCATATCAAGTGCATTAGTAGCTACATCAACTGCTGTATCATAACCTATAGATAATTCAGTATTTTTTACATCGTTATCTATAGTTTTAGGTATACCTACAAAATTAATATTTCCTTTTTCTGTTAATGACTTTAAAATTTTTAAACTCCCATCGCCGCCAATTCCTATTAAAGCATCTAATCCTATTTTTTTAAAACCTTGAATAATTAAATCAGAAATTTCAAATATTTTATTATCTATATTTATTTTTCCAAATGGTTTGCCTTTGTTATTTGATCCAAGGAATGTACCTCCCAGTCTCATTAAATTTCCATCAAATTCATTTGGTGTTAATTTTACTACATCTAAAGGTTTTTTTAATAAACCTAAAGTACCATCTTTTATACCGTATACTTCCCAATTATATTCTTTCACTGCTCTAAAAGTAACTGCTCTAATCACTGCATTTAAACCAGCGCAATCACCACCACTTGTTAAAATTCCTATCTTTTTTACCACCGCGTGCTTATATACTATTATTAATTATATTAATATTTATTTTGATAATGCAAAATTTTAACAAACTAATTGAAAAATTAAGAATTTTTGAACAAGAGCACAGAGATCTTGATCAAATATTAATTCAAGTTCAAGAAAAACATACTGTAGACTTTCAACAAATTCAAAGATTAAAAAAAAGGAAATTACTACTTAAAGATAAAATTAATGAACTAAAAAATAAACTTGAGCCAGATATAATAGCTTAAATTTTAGTTGAAAATCCTCTCAATAATTTAGGGAAATAATTTTTAAAAAAAAGAAGCTTATCTTTTAATATAGGTATTTTTTTTACTTTTGATAAACTTTTGTCTAAAATCATTTCAGTCTCTGCAATATTATTATTATTAAAAAAATGAATTAAAGTTCTAAAATAAATTCCTGCTAATATAATTCTTTTTGAATAATAATTAAAATCAGTTGAATTATCACCTGATATATACCAAATTAGATCTACTGATTTGTATAATTGAGATAAAACTCTAACTTTATTAACTGGATTAAGCATGAAAAAAAAACATTTTTTATAAAATTTTTTTTCAATTTCCATAATTTTAATTTTTAATAGTAAGATTTCTCTAACTTTTTTGTGCAGTGGTTTATGCAAAAGTTTTAATTTTAAAGAATTTTTCAAAAGTGAGTCATTTAAACAATCAAGTGCAAAATATAAAAGATCAATATAGCCGTTAGGAAATAAAATATTCAATTTATTTTTGTTAATGTTTTTATGATTTCCAATTAAAAAAAAAGACTCCTGGTTCCAGCCATTGAGAATTATAATTTTTTTTGAAAGATTAAGTATTTTAAACTTTTCTTTATATAATTTATTTTTTTTCTTTGTTTTCATTTTTTTTCCAATATTTTTCAATTTCCTCAGAGTGGCCGAAGGCATCTTGATGTGCTAATCTTGATGTATATAATATTCCCTGTAAATGATCAAATTCATGTTGTATCAATCTAGAATGTAGTCCATCAACTTCATTAACAATTTTATTACCTTCAAAATCATATCCAGAATATCTAATTCTTTTATATCTTCTTACCAAGCCTGACATTCCAGGTATTGAAAGACATCCTTCCCAGTCATCCTCTGTTTCTTTTGACAATATTTCAATTGCAGGATTAATTAATGCAGTAATATTAATTTTGCCTTCTAAATCTTTTTGATCAGGATTTCTAAATATAAACATTTTTAAACTCAAGTATACTTGAGGAGCTGCCAAACCAATTCCATCAGCATCAATCATAGTTTCTGACATATCAAAAATGATTCTTTTTAACTTTTCTGACTTTAATTGCTTAATTTCGTTAGTTTTTTTTAACAAAACTGGATGACCTATTTTTGCAATTTTTAATATAGACACACAATTTATATAACAAAAAAATTAATATAAACAAATTATAAATTAATTTCTTTGTTTGCAAATAAAATAACATTGTGATAGATGCGCCACATGACTTTAGTAGTTAATGTAAAAGATAATAATGTTGAACAAGCCATAAGAAGCTTGAAAAAAAAGATGCAAAGAGAAGGTTTGTACAAAGAAATGAAATTGAGAAAACATTATGAAAAACCTTGCTTAAAAAGAGCAAGAGAGAAAGAAGAAAATATTAGAAGAGCAAGAAAATCAGCAAGAAAAAATTCTTAACCCAAACTTTTTACTATATCCTCACACATCTTTTTTGCATCGCCAAATAACATAGTTGTATTGTCTCTATAAAATAGTTCGTTATCTACTCCAGAATATCCAGTTGCCATTGTTCTTTTAACAAATAAAACTGTCTGTGATTTTTCAACATCTAGTATAGGCATTCCATAAATTGGTGATGTTTCATCTGTTTTAGCAGCTGGATTAGTTACATCATTAGCGCCAATAACAAATGAAACCTCAGTCATTGGAAAGTCATGGTTAATTTCGTCTAATTCTAAAACTTCTTCATAAGGAACATTTGCTTCTGCTAATAAAACATTCATATGACCTGGCATTCTTCCTGCCACTGGGTGAATTGCATATCTAACATTAATTCCTTCTTTTTTTAATATATCTCCCATTTCTCTAAGAGCATGTTGAGCTTGAGCAACTGCCATACCATAACCTGGAACAATAATAACTGAGTCAGCATTTTTCATAATATAAGCTGCATCTTCAGCATTACCCTGCTTAACTATTTTATCAGAATTATCATTAGATTCACTAACTGCTTGCTCACCACCAAAACCACCTAATACAACACTTATAATTGATCTATTCATTCCTTTACTCATGATGTAACTAAGAATAGCACCGGAAGCTCCAACAAGAGCGCCAGTGATTATTAAAAGGTTATTACTTAAAGTAAAACCAATTCCACATGCAGCCCAGCCAGAGTATGAGTTGAGCATTGAAACAACTACTGGCATATCTGCACCACCAATGGGAATCACAACTAAAAAACCTAATATTATTGACAAAATAACAATTGTCCAAAAAATATTTGAGGACTGATTCATAACAAATATAATAATAAGAGCTAATATTAAAAGTAAAATTAAAGCGTTTGTTGTATGCTGAAATTTGAATACTATAGGTCTACCTGAGACTGTTCCTTGCAATTTACCAAAAGCAAGAATTGAACCTGAAAAAGTTATAGCACCAATGAAGGTACCTATACTCATTTCTATCAAACTACTTGTCCCAATTGAACCAATATTTCCAATACCAAAAGATGCAGGATCATAGAAAGCTGCAGCAGCAACAAAGACAGCTGCTATTCCAACTAAACTATGAAAGGCAGCAACTAACTGTGGTAATGCAGTCATTTCTATTCTCAATGCTATAAATGTCCCTATAGCGCCTCCAACAATTATAGCGGCTCCAATCTCTGCATAGCTAAGAACAGATTTGAACATTAAAGTTGTAACAATTGCAATAATCATACCTATTATTCCAAAAATGTTACCTAACCTGGAAGACTCTGGATGGGACAAACCTCTTAAAGCAAATATAAAAAGTAAAGCTGATATTAAATATAAAACTGCGACCATATTTGCTGACATTTATTTAATCCTTTTTTTTCTTTTTTGGTTTTTTCTTAAACATAGATAGCATTCGATAAGTAACAATAAATCCACCGAAAATGTTTATAGAGGCAAGCACTACTCCAATAATACCAAAAATTTTAGATGTGTCGTGTCCTAATGGTCCTGCTGCAAGAATAGCGCCAACAATAATAACACTAGAAATTGCATTAGTGACCCCCATCAAAGGACTGTGCAACGCTGGTGTTACTGACCAAACAACATAATATCCAATTATACAAGCTAAAAAAAATACTGTTAAACCAATAACAAATATTTCTGAACTATGAGCTTCCATTTTAATTAAACTTTTCCAATCTTAATTTTCCTTCATTAGTTAATACTACAGCATTAACAATTTCATCTTCCCAATTAAGATTAATTTTTTTTTCTTCTTTATTAATAATTAAACTTAAAAAATTAAAGATATTTTTTGAGTACAAAGCAGATGCGTCTTTAGCAACTTTTCCAGGTACATTTGCATAACCAATAACTTTTACCCCTTTGTGATTAATTACTTTACCTAGTTTACTTAGAGGGCAATTTCCACCAGCTTCAACTGCTAAATCAACCACTACAGATCCAGAGACCATCGACTCAACCATTTCTTGAGAAATTAAAACTGGCGCCTTTTTACCAGGTATTAGGGCAGTGCAAATAACTATATCTTGCTTAGCTATAGTATCGGAAATAAGTTTGGCTTGTTTTTTTTTGTACTCATCACTCATTTCTTTAGCATATCCACTAATAGTTTCTGCATTTGTAGACTCTTCATCTTCTACCATAATGAATTTTCCACCTAGACTCTCTACTTGCTCTTTAGTTACAGATCTTACATCAGTTGCAGATACTACAGCGCCTAATCTTTTAGCAGTTGCAATAGCTTGTAAACCAGCTACTCCTACACCTAAAACCATAACTTTAGCAGGGTTAACTCTTCCAGCAGCAGTCATCATCATTGGAAATGCTTTACCAAATTGTTCGGCTGCATCAATTACACTTCTGTACCCTGCTAAATTTGCTTGAGAAGATAAAACATCCATACTTTGCGCTCTACTAATTCTTGGAATTAATTCCATACAACAAGATATTATTCTTTTATCTTTTAATGTGTTAAAATATTTTTTATTTTCATAAGGGTTTAATATTCCTATCAAAACACTATTCTCATTTAATTGATTTAAATCTTCTTGATTTGGCATTTTTACACAAAGACAAATATTTGCTTTTAAACAGTCATTTCTCGTTACAATTTTTGCGCCATTTTCTTCATACATGTTATTAAGATAACCAGAATTATTACCTGCACCATTTTCTATTAATACATCTAAACCTAATCGTTGAAATAATTTAATGGTGTCTGGTGTTATAGCCACTCTATTTTCATCATTAAAATTTTCTTTTAAAGCTGATATCTTCATAAGGACTTATAATTATAGGTTAGCTAATTTTAAAGTATTTTGTTGTTTTTCTTTTAATTTTTTTTGGCTAAATTGATCAATTAATTCATGAAAAACTCTATACCAATTTACCTCAGCTCTTAAATGCATAAATACTGATCCAAGACCAACGGCAGCTCTATCCATAAATACGAATTCTTTAGGAGGTTTTACTCCACCAATTTTTTTTAGTTCTCTATGAACTTCAGATGCTATTTTAGCTCCATATACACCACTATCACTCTCTTGAATTTTTTGCACTTTATCCTTCATTAAAGGAGCATATAAAAAGTTAGCCCACTTACTCAATATTTTTAACTTTTCTTTGTTTATATCATTAAACCCCCATTGTTCATAAGCATGAACAGCAAGAGCTTCATCATTTTTTTGAAGTGCAAAATATAAATCAATAACACCTTGTATAAATTTTGATTTAAATATTCTCATGCAACCAAAGTCAAATAGGTTAATACTTAGATCATCTTGTATAGAATAATTTCCTAAATGTGGATCTCCATGTATAACTCCATAATCAAAAAAAGGTTTATACCAAGCATAATACATATTTCTTGCGAGATAATTTCTAGTATCTTTATTAGCTTCTTTGTATTTTAATATTGATCTACCTTCTAACCAAGACATTGTTAACAATCTTTTTGTGCTTAATTTATCATAAGTCTTGGGGACATGTATAAAATTATTTTTTGAAAAAATTTTACTAAATACTTTCATTAATTTTTTTTCTCTTTCGTAATCTAATTCTTCATTTAATCTTTCTGTTATTTCCTTGTAAACCTCATCTGTTTTTATCGCTTTGTTGTAACTTTGATAAATTGAAAAAATCATCTTTAATTGAGATAAATCTGCACTTACAGCTGATTGCATATCAGGGTATTGGAGTTTACAGGCAACTGTCTCAGTGTTTTTCAAAACTGCTTTGTGAACTTGACCTAAAGAAGCTGCTCTAGTAGCTTCTTTATCAAATTCTTTAAATTTTTTTTGCCAATCTTGTGAAAGTTCAGTTGCCATTCTTCTTTTTACAAACAGGCATCCCATTGGAGGCGCATTAGATTGCAGATGCATTAATTCCTTAGTATATTCTTCAGGTAAAAGATCGGGGATAGTCGCAGAAAGTTGAGCTACTTTCATTAGTGGTCCCTTTATTCCCCCAAGAGCTTCTCTAATTTCTAATGCATGTTTTTCCTTATTAAGTTTAACACCTAGGTATTTTTGACTTGCTAGCTTAGTAGCAAGTTTGCCAACTACACCACCAACTTGAGCATACCTTTTTATTTGCTTTGCAATAGTTCTTGATTCATTATCTGCCATCTAAAGTGTTTCCAACTCATCAATTAAATTTTCAATAACACTTAAACCTTTTTTCCAAAAAGATTTTTTAGATAAATCTAAATTAAATGGTTTAAATAATTCATCATATTTTTTAGAACCTCCACTTTTAAGCAAATCAATGTATTTATTATCAAAACTCTTAAGATTTTTTTCATATATGTTAAATAAAGAATTAACCAAACAATCTCCAAAAGCATATGCATAAACGTAAAATGGTGAATGAATAAAATGGGGGATGTAACTCCAATAGTATTTATATTCTTCTTCATATTTAATATACGGTCCTAGGCTAGATTTTTGTACATCCATCCAGATAGAACAAATTTTATCAATACTTAATTCTGAATTTTTTCGCAAATTATGAATTTCTTTTTCAAATTGAAAAAAAGCAATTTGTCTAACTACTGTATTTAGCATATCTTCAACTTTATTTGCCAAAAGAGCTTTTTTTTCTTTTCTTGAATTTGCTTGTTTTAGAATATTTTTAAAAGTGAGCATTTCACCAAAAACACTGGCAGTCTCAGCTAATGTTAGTGGGGTTGATGAATTAAAGTGCGTCTGGTTTTTACCTGCAAGATATTGATGCACTCCATGACCTAATTCATGTGCTAATGTTGCTACATCTCTAGATTTTCCTTGGAAATTAACAAGTATAAATGGGTGAACTGATGAAACTGTTGAAGCTGCAAAAGCTCCAGGGGATTTTCCATCTAGTACAGGAGCATGTATCCATTTTTCTTCAAAAAATTTTTTAACAATACTTCCTATCTCTGAATTAAATTCTGAATAGGATTCAATAACTGTACTTTGTGCTTCTTTCCAAGTAAACATTTTGGTACTTTGAAAGGGCAGAGGTGCATTTCTATCCCAATACATTAAATATTTTTTTTTAAACCATTTAGCTTTTAAAGCATAATATCTGTGTGATAATTTTGGATAAGATTCTACTACTGAGTAAACCAAGCTATCTACTACAGAATCTTCAACTACATTTGATAAATTTCTTGCACTTACCGGGGTGGGTAGTTTTCTCCATCTGTCATTGATTGATTTATCTTTTGCAAGTGTATTTGTAATAGTAGCAAAAATTTTAATATTACTAGCTAAAACATTACCAACAGCTTTAGCTGCCAACCTTCTATTTGTTTCATTTCTATCAGAAAATATATTAAAAATCTGAGCACTTGTTAATTGTTTTTTTTTAAATTCAAATTTTAAAGATGCTATCAAATCATCAAATAATCTTATCCAAGCTGAATGTGAAGTAATATTTTTATCTTGAAGAATTTTTTCGATGTTCAAATCTAATTGATGAGACTTAAATGATCTTTTAATTGCAATCCAATTTTTATATTTTTTTAAGTTTTTATTTTTTATTAATTCTCTGTGTTGTTTTTCACTGATCTGATTTAATTCAAGTGTAAAAAAAATTATTGAAGAAGCGTAGTTAGTAATTTTCTCCTGCATTTGCTGATAAAAAATTTTATTTTTTTCGTTGTTGCCATTTTCTGCAACTAACAAATGAGCATATGATAAAATTTTATCCATTAAGATATCAATTTTTTCTAACCTAAATATAGCTTTAAATAAATTGTCAGCAGTTAAAAATTTAACTTTTTTTAGATATTTTTTTTCAAATTTAGTTGTTTCATTCTTAATAATATTAAGATCTTTAATAAGTCTCTTATCATTTTGTGAATAATATAGATCTTTTAGATTCCAAATAGGAAGTTTTCCTAGGTTTTTTTCTTCATTAATTTGATTATTATTAGCATTCATAGTATGAAATAAATATAGGTATTAATTATAGTGTTTGTAGGGAGGTAAAGTCAAATGTCTATAAATTTCGATAGTTTTAATAATATTATCTCGATGTTTTTTGAAAAATCAAAAGAAATGAAGGGTGAGCCTTATTTGTGGAAAAAAAATAATAATAAATTTGAATCATTATCATGGGAAGAAGTAGAACTTTCAGTTAAGTCAGTAGCAAGATCTCTTTTAGGTTTAGGAATATTAAAAGGTGATAGAGTTGTTATCCTATCAGAAAACAGACCGGAATGGCAAATCGTAGATTTAGCTATAATGTCTATTGGAGCAATAACTGTACCTGTTTATACTACAAGCACTACTGCAGATTATAGTCATGTTATAAATCATTCAGGAGCAAGATGTATGATAATATCTTCTCATGAACTTTGCCTTAAGGCACTACCAGCAATAGAAAATTCTTCTAAGTGTAAAAATGTAATAAAGATCAATCAAGATGGTCATTCATATGATAATCCTATTAGTATTTTGCAATGGGATGATTTAATTAAAAAAAATATCCAAGAAAAATCAAATAATATAAAAATTGAAGATTATCAAAACTATAATTTTGAAGAAGAAATTAAATCTATAAAAAGATCAGATACTGCATGCATTATTTATACTTCTGGCACTGGTGGAAATCCTAAAGGTGTAATGCTCAGTCATGGAGCAATGTTATCAAATTGTACTGGTGCAAAAATTTTACTTCAAAATCTATTAGAGGGAATGGATGAAATAAAATTTCTTTCTTGGCTACCTTTATCTCATTCCTATGAACATACATTACAGTTCTTTACTTTAGGTATTGGTGCTCAAGTTTATTATTCTGAAGGAATTGATAAACTTGTAGTTAATATGGGTGAAGTAAGTCCCCATTTTATGACTGCAGTACCAAGATTTTATGACTCCTTGCATACAAGAATTTCTCAAGGATTAAAAAAACAAGGTAAATTAAGTCAAACTCTTTTTGCAAGTACTCTTAAGTTAGGTAAAAAAAAATATAATGGTGAGAAACTTAGTTTAGTTGAAAATATAATTAACAATATTCTTGATAAGCTAGTTAGAAGAAAAGTTAATAAAAGATTTGGCGGATCACTGAAAGCTTTAATTTCAGGAGGCTCCGCACTCAATTTTGAAGTTGGTCTATATTTGACAGCTTTAGGTTTACCTTTATTACAGGGATATGGACAAACTGAAACTGCACCAGTTGTATCAGCTAATCCACCTGAAAAGGTCAAATTAGATACTGTTGGCAAACTTTTTCATGGAGTTAAAGTAAAAATTGCCGATGATGGAGAAATTTTAGTTAGTGGTGAAAATATCATGAATGGTTATTGGAATGATCCAGAAGCAACATCAAAAACACTTGTTAATGGATGGATCCATACTGGAGATATTGGTGAGTTTGATGAAGAAGACTATTTAAAAATTACAGATAGAAAAAAAGATATTATTGTAAATGCAGGAGGTGATAATATATCACCGTCTAGGGTTGAAGCAAAACTTGATATAGAACCACAAATATCACAATCTATGCTTTATGGAGATTTTAAAAATTATCTTGTTGCTGTTATAGTTCCCGATAAAGATTTTGCTTTGCATTGGGCAAAAAATAATTCAAAAGATGAGAATCTAAAATCAATTATTAAAGATGATGATTTTAATAAAGTTATTAAAGAAGTAGTAGACAAAGTAAATAAAAACTTATCAGTAATTGAGCAAATCAGGAAATTTATATTAATTGATCATGAATTTACTATTGAAAATAGTATGATGACCCCTTCGATGAAAGTTCGTCGCTTTATGGTAAAAAGTAAATATGGTGAAAAACTAGAAAGTCTCTTTTAAACCTATTTATTTTTAAATTTTTCTATTTGTTCTTTAGTTGCTTCTTGTTGATGTTTGTTCTTCCATTCATCATAAGGCATGCCATAGATTAGCTCTCTTGACTTATCATAATCCAAAGAAATATTTCTTTTTTGTGCAGCGGCTAAGTACCATTTAGATAAACAGTTTCTACAAAATCCTGATAAATTCATCAAATCTATATTTTGTACATCTGTTCTTTCTTGAAGATGTTTAACTAATCTTTGAGCTACATCAGCCAACAAATCTCTATCTAATTCTTTTTTCATATATTTTTAATCAAATAAGTTTAATTTAATAACAAATGATTATATATATATAAAATAAATGAAACGTAACAGAAAAGCTAAAATTTTAGCTACTTTAGGTCCCGCATCTTCATCATCTAAAATTATAGAAGATCTATTTATTGCTGGATGTGATGTATTTCGTTTAAATTTTTCTCATGGCTCAATAGAAACACATCGGACAAATATACAATATATTAGAAAGTTAGAAAAAAAATATAACCATGCTACTTGCGTTTTAGCAGATTTACAAGGTCCTAAGCTTAGAGTTGGCAATTTTAAAAATAACGAAGCAATGTTAAAAAAAGGAAATCTCTTTAAACTTGATCTTAATAATGATTTAGGAAATGAAAAAAGAGTCAACTTCCCTTACCCAGAAATATATGAAAATCTAACACCAAATACAAATCTTTTAGTCAATGATGGGAGAATTTGCTTGCAAATTATTGAACAAAAAAAAGATACTTTAATAACTGAAATATTGAATGATGGGATTATTTCAAATAATAAAGGGGTTAATGTTCCAGATGTAATTCTTCCAATTGATTCATTAACTTACAAAGACAAATCTGATTTAAGGAAAGCACTTGAAATGGAAGTTGACTGGATAGCTTTATCATTTGTCCAGCAAGTTGAAGACATTGATAAACTCAAAGAAATTGTAAAAAATAAAGCCCTT
This sequence comes from Pelagibacteraceae bacterium, assembly GCA_002718135.1. The sequence goes on from PBDN01000005.1 coordinate 79,140, forward strand.
ATAATGGCAAAAATTGAGAAACCTTCAGCTGTAAAAAATATAGATCAAATAATTAATGCAGCAGATGGAGTTATGATAGCTAGGGGGGATTTAGGTGTCGAAATGCCACCAGAGAGAGTTCCCATTGTCCAAAAAAATATTATTAAAAGATGTAGAAATTTTGGTAAACCTGTCGTTGTTGCTACACAAATGCTTGAAAGTATGATTATGAATTTAACACCTACAAGAGCCGAAGCTTCTGATGTAGCAAATGCAATTTATGATGGAACTGATGCTGTAATGTTATCTGGAGAATCAGCTATTGGCAAAAATCCAATTGAATCAGTAACAACAATGAACAACATAATTGAATATGTTGAAAAAGATAAAAATAATTTTAATCTTGAATATGAAAATAAAGAATTAAACAAAAATGTTGATAACACGGATGCTATTACTAATGCAGCTTATTCCATTGCAAAAAATGCTGCAGCAAAAGCTATCATTACTTTCTCAGTGAGTGGAAAAACAACAATCAGAATGGCTAAAGAAAGAGCTCCAGTGCAAATTATTGGACTATCTCCAAATCTAAATACCGCACGAAAAATGCAAATTCTTTGGGGGGTAAATTCATGCCATTCTGAAGATTCTTCGAACGCAACTGAAATGGTAAAAATTGCTTGTAGTATAGCTAAAAATAAGCAGCTTGTTAAAGCTGATGATAAAGTTATTATTACAGCTGGTGTTCCTTTTGGTAATGCAGGATCAACTAATCTATTAAGGATAGCTAAAATAATTTCTGATGAGAATCTTACTTAAGATTATCGCAAGCTTTTTTTATACGACTACAAGCATCTTTTAAAATTTCGTCACTAGTAGCATAAGAGAGCCTAAAATAAGGTGACAATCCGAATGCAGCACCATGAACGCCGGCTACTCCTTGACTTTCTAATAAATAATTCATGAAATCTTCATCATTTTTCAATTTTTTTCCACTTGGAGTATGTTTTCCTATTAAGTCCTCACAATTTGGATAGACATAAAATGCTCCCTGAGGAACAAGACATGATAAACCTTCAATTTTGTTTAATAAATTAACAACCATATCTCTTCTTTGAACAAAAGCTTCATTATGTTTTTGTATGAAATCTTGAGGACCATTTAAAGCTTCAACTGATGCTGCCATAGAAATTGAAGATGTTGAAGTGGTACTTTGAGATTGAATTTTGTTCATAGCACCTATAATTTCTTTTGAAGCACCACAATAACCAAGTCTCCAGCCGGTCATACAATAGGATTTAGAAACTCCATTCAGTGTTAAACATCTTTGTTTTAAATCTGGCTCAACGGATGCTATAGTTGAAAATTCCAATCCATCATAAATGATTTTCTCATATATATCATCAGACATAATCAAAACATTAGGATATTTTAATAAAATTTTTGCTAACTCCTTTAATTCATCTTTGGAATATAAAACACCTGTTGGATTACTTGGACTATTAAGCATAAGCCATTTAGTTTTAGGTGTAATGCTATCTTGAAGTTGTTTAGCGGTAATTTTAAAATTTTGATGTTGAGAACATTTAACTATTACTGGCACACCTTCTGCTAGCAAAACTATATCAGGATAACTAACCCAATAAGGTGCAGGAATAATTACCTCATCACCAGGATTAATAGTAGCCATCATTGCATTATAAATAATATGTTTACCTCCTACTCCAACTATAATTTCATCAAGTTCATAATTAATATTATTGTCATTTAAAAACTTTTCTTTAATCGCTTTTTGTAATGCTGGTGTTCCTTTTCCTGGAACATATCTCGTTTGACCATCTTCGATTGCTTTGTATGCAGCTTTTCTGATATTTTCAGGAGTATCAAAATCAGGTTCTCCTGCTGCTAATACCAAAACATCTTTTCCCTCTGCCCTTAATGCATTAGCTTTTACATTAATACCAACTGTCATTGATGGTTTAATACGATTTAATCTGTCTGCTACAAAGTTCATTTTAGATTATAAAATGTTCAATAATAAGACTTACACAAGTTAACAACAAAAAAATTGCAAATATTTTTCTTAAAACCAATTTATCTATATTTTTTGAAATTCTTGCACCATATCCAGCAGTAAAAACACTGGTTAGTGAGATTATTAAAACTATTAGAATGTTTACATAACCAATTGAATAGAAAGGTAAACCTTCCTTTCTTAATCCTGTAAGGATAAATGTTATTGCACCTGGAAAAGCTATTAAAAAACCAAAAACAGCAGAAGTTCCAACTGCTTCATGAATTTTTTTTGAGAACATAGTCAAAGTTGGTACACTAAAACTTCCTCCTCCAATTCCTATTATTGAAGAAAAAAACCCTATAACCGAACTAATTGAAAAATTAACTAGTTTTGATGATGGTAGATCAGTATTCAATAAAATTGGTTGCTGTTGCAAGAGCATATTTATAGATATTAAGAATGCTAATATTACAAAAATTATTACAAGATTTTCTCCAGAAATTAAACTTGCTGAAAATGAACCTAAAATTGATCCTATAGCTATGCCAAATGCCCATTTCTTAACGATACTTATATTAGTATTTTTAAGCTTTAAATGAGATCTTATTGATGAAATTGAAGTAAAACATATTACACCAAGTGATGAAGCTATAGCAACATGCATAACCACCTCTGATGGATACCCGAGTTTAAGTAATACAAAATAAGTTACTGGTACTATTATTATACCCCCACCAACACCAAGTAAACCAGCAACAAATCCTGAAGCAAGTCCTGTTAATAAAAAAGTAAATACTATTATACCCAATGCATTTTCCGTATTTAAAGTTTAATAAATGTAGTAAACAATTTATAATAAAAGTAAATAATACTATGAAACACGTACATTGGATTGGAACAGGGTTATCTTCTATTCCAGGAATAAGAAGGTTGGCGCAGAATTTAGAAAATTTTACAATATGGAACAGAAGTCTTGATAAGGCGCAAAAAAGTATAAATCACGTAGAAAAGCAAAACGTTAAAGCAAAAAAATTTGATATTAATGTTATGTTTAAAGAAGTAAATCCAGGTGATATCGTAATTTCACAACTACCTGCAACAAAACATTTAGAAATAGCTAAATTATGCTTAGAACATAAATGTCATTTTGCATCAACAAGTTATCTAAACCCTAAAATACTTGCTTTAGATGAGATTGTTAAAAAACATAATCTTACATTTATTAATGAAATTGGTTTAGATCCAGGCATTGATCATTTTTTCTCTCATTTATTAGTTCGGGATTTAAAGAATATAAAATCAAAAAATACTCAGGTTTTTTATGAGTCATATTGTGGAGGTTTTCCTGCTATACCAAATGATTTTCGATACAAATTTAGTTGGTCACCCGCAGGTGTTATTAAAGCTCTGAATAATGATGCCAAATTCATAACAGACGGAAAAATAAAAACTGTAACACCCTACAAATCTATCAGTTCTTATTCAATTAATAATGAAAACTTTGAAGCTTACCCAAATCGTGACTCAACCCCTTATGTTAATGAATATAATTTTGATGAAAATTGGAGAATAAAAGAATTTGTTAGAGGAACATTAAGATTAGATGGATGGAAAAACGCGTGGAAAGATATATTTACAATGCTTGATAGTCAAACAGATACAATTGAAGACGATATCAATAAAAAGAGTGAAGAATTATTGATAAAAAACAGTTATCAAACTGATGAAGAGGATCGAGTTGTATTGTCAGTAAAACTAAAAGCTTATGATAAAAAAAACAAAATATTTAGCAGCTCATTCTTCTTAGATGAAAAAGGTTCTGGAGAAAATACCGCAATGGGTAAATTGGTTTCAATTACTCTTTCTGCGGCAATAGATCTTATTATGCAAGGAAAAATCACATCCGGAGTTAAAACTGCGCCTCATGATTTTGAACATATAATGTATTTTTTTAAAATACTAAAAGAAAATAATATTATTATTCAGCAAAAAAATGAATAATCCAATTAAAAATTTTGGAGTCATAAGAGAGTCTCGTCCAGATGAAAATAGAGCTCCTCTTGCTCCTAAACATATTGAACAACTTATAATAAAATTTCCAAATTTAAATTTTTTGATTCAACCTTCAAAAAATAGATGTTTTTCTGATGACGAATATAAAAATAGCGGTGCAGAGATAAATGAAAACTTAAATAATTGTTCCGTAATATTTGGTGTAAAAGAAATTGATACAAAATTTTTGATAAAAAATAAAACATATTTATTTTTTTCTCATACTTACAAACTTAATAAAGAAACTTTAAATAATGCTCAAGGCACTCCAGGCATGGATAAAAAAGAGCTTTTAAAATCTGTTTTAGAAAAAAATATAAAATTAATCGATTATGAAAATATTAGGGATAAAAACAGTAAAAGATATCTAGGATTTGGAAGATTTGCTGGAATAGTTGGTTGTTACAATACACTAAATCTGTTTTTAGAACATATTAAAAAACAACCACTTGCAAGGGCCTATAAAATAAATAGTTACAAAAGAATAATTAGTAATTTAAAAAACTTATACTTTCCCAAAATAAAAATTTTAGTTACTGGTGATGGAAGAGTAGCGAAAGGAGTAATAGAGGTTTTAAAAGAAACGAATATTAAAGAAGTTTCGAAAGAAGTGTTTCAAAATGAATTTGATCATCCAGTATTCTGCAATTTAGAAACAAAAGATTATGTTACATCAGATAAAACCAATACATTTAATCTTGATCATTTTATAAATAACCCAAAGTATTATAAAAAAAATACCACACAATACTTAGAGAAATCAGATGTATATATAAGCGCTCATTATTGGGATCCTTTATCACCAAAAATATTTGAAAAAAATGAATTAGAAAAATTTCCTAGTTTGAAAATAATAGGTGATATAACTTGTGATGTTGATGGTTCTGTTCCAACAACAATTAGATCCTCAACAATTGAAAATCCAAATTTTTTTGTAAATAAAAGTACATTAAATGAAACAAATAATAAAGATGGAAGTATTGCAGTTATGGCAGTTGATAATTTACCATCTGAACTTCCTAGAGACTCTAGCAATGAATTTGGTGATGGAATAGTCAATGAAGTCATACCATATATATTAAAAGAAGATGACGGAAGAATACTAAATGCTACAATTGCATCAAATGGTAGTTTTTTAGAAAAATATGATTATTTAAAAGATTATATTAATTCTTAATGAGTGAAACTTTAATAAAAAATAAAATTATAAAAGAAAATAATAAAAAGTTTAAAATAGTCAGTGATTTCAATCCAAGTGGGGATCAACCTAAAGCAATTGATAATATTGTAAAAAACATAAATGATGGTGCGCAAGAACAAGTTCTTCTAGGCGTTACTGGTTCAGGTAAAACTTTCACAATGGCAAAAGTTATTGAAAGAGTTCAAAAGCCTACATTAATAATGGCGCCAAATAAAACTTTAGCAGCACAACTTTATGGCGAGATGAAAAATCTTTTTCCAAATAACGCTGTAGAGTATTTTGTTAGTTATTATGATTACTATACCCCTGAAGCATATGTTCCAAGAACAGACACATACATTGAAAAAGAATCATCTATTAATGAACAAATTGATAGACTTAGGCATTCTTCAACAAGATCATTAGTTGAACGAAGAGATACAATAATTGTGGCATCTGTATCATGTATTTACGGAATTGGTTCAGTTGATGCTTACTCATCAATGTCATTTACTTTAGATAGGAACCAATCATTAAGCAGAGAGATAATAATAAGAAAATTAGTTGAACTTTTATATAAACGAAGAGATATGGATTTTCGAAGAGGAAGTTTTAGGGCAAAAGGAGATATTTTAGAAATTTTTCCTTCTCATTACGAAGATATTTCATGGAAAATATCTATGTTTGGTGATGAAATAGAGAGCATAAGTGAAGTAGATCCCCTTACTGGTGAAAAATTAGGTGAGTTGGATCAAATAAGAATATTCGCTAATTCACATTATGTAACACCAAAGCCTACAATAAAAAAAGCTATATCTATGATTAAATTAGATCTAAAAAAACAACTCGAAATTTTTGAAAAAGAAAAAAAATATTTAGAAAGGCAAAGACTTGATGAAAGAACAACTTTTGATTTAGAGATGATGGAAACTACAGGAAGTTGTAGTGGTATAGAAAATTACTCTAGATATCTATCAGGTAGAAAGCCTGGTGAACCTCCTCCAACATTATATGAATATATTCCAGAAGACTCACTTTTATTTATTGATGAAAGTCATCAAACCTGCGGTCAAATATCAGGTATGTATAAAGGAGATTTTTCAAGGAAATCAACTTTATCACAATATGGATTTAGACTTCCAAGTTGTGTTGATAATAGACCATTAAAAAGAGAGGAATGGGATGCAATGCGTCCTCAAACAATTTTTGTTAGTGCTACTCCTGGTGATTACGAACTTGAAAAAACAGGTGGTGCATTCGTTGAACAAGTAATAAGACCTACAGGTTTAATTGATCCTCCAATAGAAATAAGATCTACAAAACACCAAATTGACAATTTGGTTGATGAATGCAAAAAAACAATTGATAAAGGTCACAGAGTTTTAATAACTACTTTAACAAAAAAAATGGCGGAGGATCTAACAGAATATATAAACGAAGAAGGTCTAAAGGTAAGATATCTTCATTCTGACATAGATACTTTAGAAAGAATAGAAATTATTAGAGATTTACGTTTAGGTGTATTTAATATTTTAGTTGGAATTAATTTATTAAGAGAAGGATTGGATATACCTGAATGCGCATTAATGGCTATTCTTGATTCAGATAAAGAAGGCTATCTTCGCTCAAGAACAAGTTTAATTCAAACTATTGGAAGAGCAGCAAGAAATGTTGATAGTAAAGTATTAATGTATGCTGATACTACTACTAAAAGCATGAAGGAGGCAATTGAAGAGACAAATAGAAGAAGAATTAAGCAGTTAGAATACAACAAAATCAACAAAATAACTCCAATAAGTATAAAGAAAAACATACAAGAAATAATCGAAAATACTGCTGAACAAGATCATGTAACTGTAGAAATTGAAAATGCCAAAGAGATGGTAGGTAAAGATCTTGATAAATATATTAAACATCTTGAGAAAAAAATGAATGAATATGCATCAAAATTAGAATTTGAAGAAGCTGCCAGATTAAGAGATGAGGTCAACAGACTTAGAGCAAAAGAAGTCGGTCTTTCAAACAAGGTACTAGAATTTCGAAAAAATTAATGGATATAATTTTTTTAGAAAAAAATAATACTGGCATAATTACACTTAATCGCCCAAAAGCATTAAATGCGCTAAATCTTGATATGGCTAAAATTTTTTTTGAAAAACTTCAAGAATGGAGTGAAAAAAAAAATATTCAAAGAGTGCTGTTAATTGGTGAAGGAAAACATTTTTGTGCAGGTGGAGACGTCAAATCTCTTTACTTAACGAGAAATGACAATAACTCTAAAGAAGAGTTTTTTAAGATTGAGTACAAATTAAATTATTCTATAAGCCAATTTCCAAAAGAATTTTTATCTATTTGGAATGGTGTTGTTATGGGTGGAGGTGTTGGTTTATCAATTTATGGCAATCACAGACTTGCAACCGACTGTACTAAATTTGCAATGCCTGAAACATCTATAGGTTTCTTTCCTGACGTTGGTGGAAGTTATTTTTTATCAAATTTACCAAAAAATGTTGGTAAATATATTGGATTAACTGGAACAATTTTAGAAGTTAATGATCTAATTTTTTTAGGTTTAGCAACAAATTATTTTAAGTCAGAAAATTTAGAGTTACTCAAAAATAATTTCATTAATAGTGGAAAAATAATTAAAGAAAAATTTGAGATTAATCACAATTCGGAAATAATTAAGAATATAGATTTAATAGAGAATATTTTTGAGGGTGATATTAATCAAATAATCTTAAATTTGGAAAATAATCAATCTGAATTTTCATCAAAAATTTTAGACATTTTATCCAAAAAATGTCCTATGAGTCTAGCTATATCTTCAAAGTTAATAAATGATGCAAAAGATAAATCCCTAAAAGAATGTTTAGAAACAGAATATCAGCTAAGTCAGAAAATGGTTTACAGAAACGACTTTGATAATGGAGTCAATTCAGTATTAGTAAAAAAAGATCATAACCCCCAATGGAATCCAGCTAAAATTAATCAAATTAGTACTGAAGTGTTAAATAAATATTTTGAAACTCATAAAGAAAAGCTTTATCTATAAATTTATATGAATAATATCCCTCCAAAATCAGCAAAAGTTGTCGTAATTGGTGGAGGTGTTGCTGGCTGTTCTGTTGCATATCATTTAACAGAATTTGGTTGGAAAGATGTTGTGCTCTTGGAACGTGATCAACTCACATCTGGTACTACTTGGCATGCTGCTGGTCTCATTGGTCAACTAGGATCATCCGCAACCATAACTCGACTAAGAAATTATTCATTAAACTTATATAAAAGATTAGAAAAAGAGACAGGACTATCAACCGGTCTTAAACAAAATGGATCTTTGACTGTAGCCACAACAAATGCTCGTCTTGAAGAACTTAAAAGACAGCTCACATTTGCACAAAGATTTAATGTTGAAGCTAAAGAAGTAACAAAAGAAGAAATAAAAGAAATTTATCCTCTAATTAATACTCAAGATGTTGTTGGGGGAGTTTTCATTTCTCAAGATGGTCAAGCCGATCCGGTTGGTGTAACAAGCGTACTAGCAAAATCAGCAAAAAAAAATGGTGCTCAATTTTTTGAAAAATGTCCAGTGAGAAAAATATTAGTTAAAAATGGTAAAATTCAGGGAATTGAAACAGATTACGGGAAAATTGAGTGCGAATATATTGTTTTAGCAACAGGAATGTGGTCAAGACAAGTAGCTGCTGAAGTTGGGGTAAGTATACCTCTTTATCCAAATGAACATTTTTATATTTTAAGTGAGCCAATGAATGAAATACAAAATTCTCTCCCTGTGTTAAGAGATTACAATAATTGTTTATATTTAAAAGAAGATGCGGGTAAACTTTTAGTAGGTCTATTTGAGCCTAATGCAAGACCAGCATTTACAAACACTTACAAAGTTCCAGATGATTTCTCTTTTGGTGAACTTCCAGAAGATTTTGATCACTTTGAACCATATTTGCAAAAAGCAATGAATAGAATACCTTCTTTAGAAAAAGTAGGTATAAGAAAATTTTTTAACGGTCCAGAGTCATTTACTCCAGATACTAATTATCTATTAGGTGAAACGCCAGAAGTTAAAAATTTTTTTGTTTGCTGTGGTTTTAATAGTATAGGAATTGTTAGCTCAGGTGGTGCTGGAAAAGTTACTGCAGAATGGATGATAAATGGTGAAGTAAATGATGACCTGTTTTCTTTGGATATAACACGATTTGAAAAATTTCACTCAGAAACAAAATTTATTACTGAACGTGTAACTGAAACTTTGGGAAATCTATATGCTATGCATTGGCCTTACAAACAATTAAAAACCTCAAGGAATCAAAAGCTTCTTCCTTTTCATGATGATTTAAAAAATAAGGGAGCTTGTTTTGGTCAAGTAGCTGGTTTTGAAAGACCAATGTGGTATGCACTTAATGGAAATAAACCTGAGTATGAATATAGTTATGGGTACCAAAATTGGTATGAGTCAGCGAAGTATGAAACAATTAATACAAGAAAAAATGTTGGTTTATTTGATCTTACAGCTTTTGCAAAATTTGAAATTAAAGGTAAATCTGCCTTTGAAGATTTGCAACGTTTATGTTGTAACAATATCAAAAATGATAATGGCAAAACTACATACACACAAATGTTAAATTCAAATGGAGGAATTGTAGCTGATATAACAGTTACTTGTATCAAAGAAAATATTTTTCGGATAGTTACAGGATCATCAGTTAGAGAACATGATAAAAAACATATTATAAAGAATCTTAGTGATGATACAACTTTACTTGATATTACTGAAGATTTAGCTTGTTTAGGAATCTTTGGACCAAAAAGTAGAGAACTTCTTAGTGATGTATTTGGAGAGCATTTTTCAACAAATGATTTTAAGTTTGGAAATGCAAAAGAAATTAAATTTAATAAAAGTAACATAATTTTCCAAAGATTATCTTTTGTTGGTGAACTTGGATGGGAAATTTATATTCCTATTGGCATATCTAGAGATGTTTATTTAGAATTAGTTAAGCATGGAAAGAACTATGATCTTATTCATGCAGGTGGGCATGCATTAGATATTATGAGGATGGAAAAAGGATATTTACATTGGGGTCATGATATAACTCCTGCTGAAAATCCTTATGAAGCTGGTTTAGGATTTGTTGTTAATTTAAAAAAAGAATATGATTTTATAGGTAAAAATTATCTATTAAAAAATAAAAATACAAAAATTAAGCAATTCGTAAAATTAATATTATCTGTATCCAAACCTGGCAATCCACTATTGCTACATGATGAACCGATATATCTTAATAACAAAATTGTTGGAGAAACAACTTCTGGCAATTTTTCATTTATATACAATAAAAATATGGCTTTTGGATATATAGATTCTAAAATTAATCTTGATAAAAATAAAACTTTTGAAATTGAAGTTGCAAAAAAAAGATACGAGGCTTTTGTTTTAGATAAACCTCTACATGACCCAAATAATATATTACTTAAAAGTTAATATATTTAATAAAATTATTTTTTATAAATGATAAATCTTTTAGAAATTATTTTGAGTGTTTATGGCTTTGTTATAATAGGTTACTTAATAAAAAAAAGTTCTATAATTCCTAATATTTATGTAAACTTCTTTAACAATTTTAGTTTTAATTTTTTGCTACCAATTGCATTAATAATTTATTTCTGGAAAATACACTTTCCTAATTTAAATAGTTTTGGACTGATTTTTGCATTTTTTTTATCTGGTATTTTAGTTTTTGCAATATCCTTTTATTTAAGTATTAAATTTTTAAATTATAAACCTGATTATGCTGCAATTTTCGGATTAAGTTCATGTTTTGGTAACTCCGTAGCTTTTGGAATACCTTTTATGTATTCAATATTAGGTTCAATAAACTCAATGCCATATATGATTTTAGTATTGTTTCATGGACTAGTTCATTTTACTTATTCAACATTAATTATTGAAGGCTATAGGAATAGAAAAAATAAATGGATCAATATAATAATTCAAACAATATTCGGTCTATTTAAAAATATTGTTTTGTTAGGTATCATAATTGGCATTTTATTAAATTATTTTCAATTACCTCAGCCAAATATTTTAAATAATTATTTAGATATGTTTGCAGATTTTGCACTTACAGCAGTTTTAATATCACTAGGATTTGCATTAGCAAAATTTAAAATTAATGAATATATTAACATAGCAATTTTACTGACTTTTTTAAAAAATTTTATGCACCCTTTGATAGCTTTCATTTTATCGAAGTATTTTTTTGATTTAAACGAAAATTTAGTTTTTATTGTTACAATGGCAGCAGCTCTGCCAAGCGGCTCACAAACATATTATTTTGCATTTCGTTATAATTCGCTTAAAGAATTAACATCTGCAAATATTGTTATAAGTACATTTACTAGTTTTTTTACTTTATCACTTTTGCTAATTTTTTTTAACTTTATGCAAAATTAACATTGCACTTAAATGCCCATTATTTTTATGAATGATTTAATAATAATATAATCTATAAGTATTAATTATGATTGATTTATATACAGCACCTACACCAAATGGAAGAAAGGTAAGCATTCTTTTAGAAGAATTAGATATAGACTATAATCCAATATGGATAAATATTAATAAAGATGAACAATTTTCAAAAGAATTTGAATTAATATCACCTAGTAATAAAATTCCAGCTATTGTAGATAAAGAAAATAATAAAAGTATTTTTGAGTCTGGTGCAATACTTCTTTATTTGGCAAAAAAATATAAGAAATTCATACCATCCAAATATAAATGGCAGACTATGGAGTGGTTTTTTTTTCAAATTTCACAAGTAGGTCCATTTCTTGGTCAAGCACATCAATTTCTCTATTATAACCCTGGAAAAAGTCCCTATACTGAAGAAAAATATAGAAATTATGTGAAGCGAGTTTATGAGACTTTAGATACAAGACTTAAAAAAAATAGTTATTTAGCAATTGAATATTCAATTGCAGACATTGCTACATGGCCATGGATTGCACGATTTGAAATACATGAAATAAATTTAAAAAATTATCCTAATGTTCTCAATTGGTATAAATTAATTGCAAAAAGAGCTGCGGTTATTAAAGGTTATAATAGCGTTGGAGAAAAAATTTCTATACCTATGATTTAAGTTTTATATAATAAAACTGAAATAGCTGTTCCTAAAAGTAACAAAGCCAACACCCATTCCATAATTTTCTTTAATTTATTATTACTTAAATAATGTCGAATAACGCTTCCCCCAAAAGCCCAAATACTTATAGATGGTATGTTAATAATAGTAGACATGACTACCATAAATAGTGTTCCTACTAACAAATTTTCTTTTTCAGGATAAAATAAAGAAACAGCTGTTATACAAATTACCCAAGCTTTAGGATTAATGAATTGAAATAAAATTGCTTCATAATATCTTAATGGCCTTGTTTTATCTTCAGATGAAGTGATATTTAGTGATCCAAACATTTTATAAGCCAAGTAAAGAATATAAGTTGCACCAACAAATCGCAAAATATCTAATAATATTGGAAATTTGCTAAACATACTGCCTAAACCAAGACATACGAGAGCTAATTGTAAACCATGACCAGTAGGTATACCAAAAATATTGGGAATGGAGCGAAAGAATCCAAACTTAATACCAGAAGCAGTTAAAATGCTATTATTAGGACCTGGAGTAACATACATAACAAAATTATATGCGCTAATTGCTAAAATCAATTCCCAAGTTATCATTTAAATTAATCTCTGAAGTTAACAAACTGAACAGGAATACCAATATTTGATTCTTTAATAATTTGCATTACTGTTTGTAAATCATCTTTCTTCTTTCCATCTACTCGCAACTCATTTCCATTTATCTTGACTTGTACTTTGATTTTTGAAGATTTAATATCTCCTGTAATTTTTTTTGCAATTGTTTGTTCTATACCTTCAATTAACTTATAGTTTCTGCGAATTTTATTTCCACCAGCTTTCTCAATATTTTGTTTATCTAAACATAATGGATCAACTTTCCGACGAACAAAATGAGTAAGAATCAAATCATGGACTTGATTTAATTTTAATTCATCATCTGTAATTACTGTAATTTCATTATCTTTAAATATAATAGATGTATCAGATCCTTTAAAATCATATCTATTTAATATTTCTCTGGTAGCATTACCAATTGCGTTATCAATTTCTTGGTGGTCTAATTTGCTAACAACGTCAAAACTTGGCATAAAATAAAGAACTTTTTCTTATTTTATGTCATTCTCCATATCATCTGGCAACTCTTTTTTTGTATTAAGGCGACCTAGTTTTTTCATTTTATTAACTTTTGTTGTCAAACTACCCGGTCCGTCTTGAAGTCTTTGTTTTGCTTCTTCCATTTTAATTTTTGCTTTTTCAATAGATTGATTTGCCTGAACAAAAGAGTCATAAACGCTTACAGTTTTATCATAAATTTCTGTTGCAGATGCAGCAATTTCTTTAATTGTTTTTGTTTGTTTGTCTAAACGCCACATGTTTTCTATTGCTTTTAATAAAAATGGAAGTGTAGAAGGGCCTACTATTATAATTTTTTTTTGCCAAGCATCTTCCACAATTTTTATTCCTTCGTTATACAAAGTTAAAAGTGCTGGTTCTATAGGTATAAACATTAATACATTGTCAACAGTATTAATTTCATAAATGTTTTCATAGTTGTCTTTACTTAAATCTTTTACAAAAATTTTAACTGAATCTAAAAATTTTTTTAAATAAGCATTTTTATTAGTTTCATCTTTAGTATTTGAATAATCATGCCAAGCATTTAAAGAAACTTTTGAATCAATAACAATATCCCTATTCCCAGGCATACGAACAACAACGTCTGGTTTTTGAAGATTTCCATCACTATCTCTGAAGGCTTTTTGTGTTTGATATTCTTCTCCTTCACGTAATCCAACACTATCTAATATATTTTTGAGAACAAACTCTCCCCAAGGACCTTGTTGTTGAGCCCCACCTCTTATAAGAGTGTTTTCAATACGATTTTGAGCAAGATTAAAATTTTGTAAAGATTGTTGAATAGAGTTCATATGATTTTTAAGAGATATAAGATTTGCATCTTCATTAGAATTATTAATTTTTTTTGGATTTTTTATATAAAATAATATCGATAAAACACCTACACCACAAAAAAAACCTATTAAAAAAACAACTATTTGATTACTAAATTCCATTTCAAAAAAACTTTATTGCCCAAATTATTGACATATATATTATCAAATATCGTCCTATTTTCCCAATAGATACCAGTATTAAAAAAGGAATTAAAGGAAATCGAAGAGTACCAGCAACAAAAGTTATTGGATCGCCTATAAAAGGCATCCAAGATAATAATAAAGACCATTTACCATATTTATGAAATATATGAGTAGCCTTAATAATCATGTTTTTTTTTATTGGAAACCAAGATTTGTATATGAAATAATTAACATAATAACCACAAATCCAATTAAATACTGAACCTAAAATATTACCAGTAGAAGCAGCGAACAACAACAATAAATTATTGTACTTACCCATTGATAGTAAGGTTATAAAATATGCCTCAGATCCAAAAGGTACAATTGTTGCAACCATGAAAGCAACAAATAATAACGATAGATATATCAATTAAATTTTATTCTTTAGAGAAATTTTCCATTATTGTAGCTGCATACTTAATTCCTTTAATATAGTTTTCAACATGAATATTTTCATCGGGGGCATGTAAATTAGCACCTGGATTAGCAAAACCAGTTAAAACACAAGGAATCCAAACATGTTTTAAAATTGTTCCTTCTGCAGAAACACCATTAACAACAGGTTTTTCACCAAAAACTTGTTCAGCTGCTTGAATGATTGCTTGGGATATATCTTCTTTTATAGATATTTTATAGGGAGGTTCAGCCGCATCAAATGCTTTGATTTCTAAATGACCAAACCCATTTTCTATCAAATGATTTTTTATTTTTTTTATACACTTTTGTGGATTCATATGTGGTAACAATCTAAAATCTATTCTTACTCTTGCTTCGTTGGGCACTATTGTTTTGTGACCAGGTCCAGTATATCCAGAAATAATTCCTTGAATATTTGCAGTAGGCTCATAAGTTCTAGCTTTAATAGCTTCAACACCATCTCTATTAAGTACAAAATTATCAATTCCAAATTCCTTTTTTAGTGCTGACAAGTCTACTCTTTTGTTTTTTTCATTAAGTAATTGAAGCTCTTCATCACCTAACTCATACAATCCCTCGTACCAGTCTTTAATCAATATTTTTCTATCCCTATTCATAATTGTTGATAACGCATGAACTAATTCCCAAGGAGGGCTGGGGACAAGTGGAAAGTTAAGAGAATGAATATCTTTTTTGCCACCTCTTGCTATTAATTCAATAAACAAAACTGATTTTAATCCTAATTCTACCTCTGGGACTTTTGCAAAAGAATCTACTGTTCCATCTAAACAGTGCATTCCATCTGCTTCTAAAAGTTTTTTATTTTTTTCTACCCATGGACCTAAATGAACAGAGCCTATTTCTTCTTCACCTTCGTAAAAAAATTTTAAATTTAAAGGAACCTCACCCCTTACTTTTAAGAAAGCTTTAGCTGCTTTATTAAATGCTAATAAACCACCTTTGTTATCTGTAGCACCTCTTCCATAAATTACATTATCAACTAAAGCACCTGACCATGGTCCACCATGGGACCACTTTTCAATCGGTTCAGGGGGTTGGACATCATAGTGTGAATAGCAAAATAAAGTTTTTTTAGATAAAGAAGATTTTAGATGTCCAAAAACAAGTGGTGGACCACCTGGTATTTCGTGCAACTCAGCAGGTAGACCGTCTTTATGCATTTGCTCTTTTACAAATTCTGCACATTCTGCTAGTCCTAAATTTTGTGCAGATACAGATGGCTTCCTGATAAGTTCCTGAAGATCGGATATATATTCATCAATATTTTCATCTATATATTTATAAATATCCTTCATTCATTTATCCTTTAATAAATTCCAAGCATTAACATGCGAACCTGCTAAATTTTTTAAATTACCTGAAGCTAATTTTAAAAAAGCAGGTGCAAGCTCTATAGGATCTATCCACTTTTTTTTATATTCATCTTCATAATTTTGTTCAGACATAGGTGTTTTCATAAACATGCCTGGAG
>PBDN01000006.1 GCA_002718135.1 Pelagibacteraceae bacterium
AGCGGGTGAAGGGAATCGAACCCTCGTAGCCAGCTTGGAAGGCTGGAGCTTTACCACTAAGCTACACCCGCACTCTGTGCTGACACACTCACTCATGCTTTAACCTATTCCTTCACACATGGTGGAGGGGGTAGGATTCGAACCTACGTACGCTCACGCGGGCGGATTTACAGTCCGCTGCCTTTAACCACTCGACCACCCCTCCTAAAATTTTATGAAGTGAATGGCACATACTAATATAATAGTATAATTGTCAATCTAAAACAGCAATCCTACCAACGAAAACGAAAGCAAGTAAAAGCGCCGCCCTTTTAGACAAAAAATAGCAATTTGTATACATCTAGATTAAAATTCAATAATAATTCTGTGATAATTAGTAATGAAAAGAAATAACAGCAAAAAACATACAAAAAATAAGGAAATTCAAGATATTTATGGTATTCATTCTGTAAAAGCAGCATTGGCCAATCCAGAAAGAAGGCACTTAGAATTGATTTTAATTGAAAAATATACAAATATTGCAAATAAATATTCAAAAAAAGTACCAAATATAAAAATTTTAAAAAAAAATGAAATATCGAAGTTTTTTAATCCATATAATGTAAATCAAGGGATTTTCTTAAAAAGTTATTCTCTTGAAAAAAAAAATTTTGAAACTTTTATATCTGAAGAGGCTAAACTTAAAAAATCTATTATTGTTGTACTTGATCAAGTAACTGACCCTCAAAACATTGGATCTATAATGAGATCATGTGCTTTATTAAATTGTAAAGCAGTTATAACATCTAAAGATAATTCACCTGAAATTACTTCTTCTCTAATCAAATCTGCTTCAGGAGCAATTGAAATAGTAAATTATTTTAAAGTTGTGAACTTAAAACGTGTTTTAAATAAATTAAAAAAAGAAGGATATTGGATTTTTGCATTTGATAATAGTAATAACGAAAATTTTATTGAAAATAATCTCTCTAAAAAATCTGTTTTTGTTTTTGGATCAGAAGGTGGAGGCATAAGACCATTAATAAAAAAACAATGTGATGAAATCATATCTTTAAAATCAAAGCAAAATCAAAAATATAATATTGAAAGTTTTAATGTATCAAATGCAGCTACAATAGCATTATATGAATATTTTAAAAAATTTTCTTAAAAAATTATGGTGCCGCGTGTCGGATTCGAACTGACCACCTGATGATTACAAATCAACTGCTCTACCAAATGAGCTAACGCGGCATATCAAAATATATAATAGGTTTAAGCAATTATTTTTAATTACAATTATATACCGGGTATATAAGGAACTCCATCACCTTTAGCTCTTTCATTAATTTCACTTAATGTAGAACAAGCAGTAATTGGAGACAAAACTAAAAATATTATCACTATAAATTTTTTAATCATAATTAATTATAACTTCTCAATTTTTGCAGCACAATATTTAAATTCAGGAATTTTACCAAAAGGATCTAGTGCTGGATTGGTCAAAAGATTTGCAGCAGCCTCATTATAGCAAAATGGTATAAAAATAACTCCTTGAGGAATACTTCTATCTTGTCTAACGCGAATATTTAAAGAGCCTCTTCTTGTAGAAACTTTAATTTTATCACCTGGTTTAATATTATTTTTTAAAATATCATAAGGTGAAATTGAAACTGATGCCTCAGGTTCTATAGCATCTAGATTTGAAGCTTTTCTAGTCATAGCGCCAGTATGCCAGTGTTCTAATTGTCTTCCAGTAGTTAAAATCATAGAATAATCATTATCTGGTATTTCATTTGGTGATGTAACACTTGCAGGAACAAATTTTCCTTTTCCAGATTCATTTGGAAATTTATCTCCAAAAACAATTTCTTCTCCTGGGGTATTTATTGATTTACTTGGATAAGTTACTGAATTTTCATGCTCAAGTCTTTCCCATGTAATATTGTTTAGTGAAGGCATGGTATATGACATTTCTTTATATATATCTTTGGGATGCTTGTAATCCCAGTTTAAACCCATTCTCTTACCTAATTCATTTGTAATCCACCAATCTTCTTTTGCATTACCAGGTGCAGCAAGAGCTTTACGCCCCATTTGAACTTGCCTATTAGTATTTGTAACTGTTCCATTTTTTTCTGGCCAGGCTGATGCTGGAAATATTACATCTGCGTATGTTGCAGTCTCTGTCAAAAAAATATCTTGAACTACCAAATGCTCTAACATTTTTAATGCTTCTCTTGCATGATTTAAATCAGGATCTGACATTGCAGGATTTTCACCCAAAATATACATTCCTTTGATTGTATTCTTATGAATTTCTTCCATAATTTCAACAACTGTTAAACCCTTTGTATCATCCAATGAAGTATTCCAAAATTTTTCAAAAAAATCTTTTTTTTCCTTTGCTTCAACTAGCTGATAGTCAGGATACATCATTGGTATTAGACCAGCGTCTGACGCACCTTGAACATTATTTTGCCCTCTTAGTGGATGTAATCCAGAACCATTTTTTCCAACATTGCCAGTCATTAATGCTAAAGATATTAAACATCTTGCATTATCAGTGCCATGAACGTGTTGTGAAACACCCATGCCCCAAAAAATTATGCCTTTATCGGTATTTGCAAATAATCTAGCAACTTCCCTAATAATGTTTGCACTAATACCTGTTTGCTTTTCCATTAATTCTGGAGGATAATTTCTTAAATGTATTTTCAAATCATCAAAGCCAGTCGTTTGCTTTTTAATATATTCTTGATTGAATAAATTTTCTTCAATTATTACATTCATAATTGAATTAAGAAGCGCAACATCTGAACCTGGAGTAAATTGTAACATGTGCGTTGCATGTTTTTTTAAAGAGTGCCCTCTTGGGTCCATTACAATAAGTTTAGCTCCATTTTTTGCTGCATTTTTAAAAAAAGTTGCTGCAACTGGATGATTTTCAGTTGGGTTTGCTCCAATTACAATTATAACTTCTGAATTTTGAACTTCATAAAATGGTGCAGTAACCGCGCCAGATCCTATAGTTTCTAATAAAGCAGCAACTGATGATGCGTGGCATAAACGTGTACAATGATCAACATTATTTGTATTAAATCCAGTTCTTATAAGTTTTTGAAAAAGATAAGCTTCTTCATTTGAGCACTTAGCAGAACCAAAACCAGCTAAATTACTTTTTCCATTTCTTTTCTTTTTAATATCCTTAAAACCATTTGCAGCAAAATCTAATGCCTCTTCCCATGTAGCTTCTCTAAAATACTCATGAATATTTGAGAAATTAATTTTTGGATGTAAATCTTTCTTTTTTCCCTTAATTCTTATTAATGGCTTAGTTAATCTTTCTGGATTACTAACATAATCAAAACCAAATCTACCTTTTACACAAAGTCTATTTTTATTAGCAGGACCATCAAGACCATTAACATACTTTATGTCATTATCTTCAATATTGTATTCAATTTGACATCCCACTCCACAGTAAGGACAAACACTGTTCACTTTTTTTTCTACTTCACTATAACCAATACCCTCTTTATCAACAATATTTGAAGGCATAAGCGCTCCAGTAGGGCAAGCTTGAACGCATTCACCACATGCAACACAAGAACTGTCACCCATAGGATCATCAAAATCAAAAACAATTTTTGATTCACCTCCTCGGTAAGCCATGCCAATAACATCATTTACCTGCACTTCTCTGCATGCCCTGACGCAGAGATTACACTGTATACATGCATCTAAATTAACTGCCATGCTTGGATGTGAACTGTCTGGTTCACATATAGCTTTTTTAGGAAATCTATTGTCATTAAGCTCTATCTTATCAATCCAATTCCAAAACTTAGAATTTTTATCATGTGCAATTTTTCTATCAGGTTGATCAGAAAGAAGTAGCTCAAAAACTAAGTTCCTAGATTTTTTTGCCTTATCAGATGAGGTATGGACTTTCATATCTTTTGTTGGTTTTCTAATACAAGATGCCGCAAGTACCCTTTCTCCTTCAATTTCAACCATACAAGCCCTGCAGTTTCCATCAGCACGATAACCTGGCTGGTTTGCATAACATAAATGAGGTATTTCAGTACCAAATCTATTTGCTACTTGCCATATAGTTTCTCCTTCGAAAGACTCTACTTTTTTATCATTAATATAAAATTTTATTTTCTGATCACTCATTTCTAATATCATTTTCAAAAAATTTAAGAACTGAGTTAAGTGGATTTGAAGCTGCTTGGCCCAATCCACAAATAGATGCTTGTGACATTACTTCAGAAAGATCACATAGTTTTTCTTTATTCCATATTTTTTCTTTCATCAATTTTACAGTTTTTTCTGTACCAGATCTACAAGGAGTGCATTGTCCACAACTTTCCTCTTCAAAAAATTTTAATAAATTAAGAGCAACATCTCTCATATTATCTTTATCTGATAATACTACAATAGCAGCAGATCCCAAAAAACAACCTGCGTCTGTTAATTCTTTGGATCCATAATCTAGAGGAATATTATTCATTCGCGCTGGAAGAATTCCCCCAGATGCACCTCCGGGAAGATAACCTTTGAAAACATGATTTTCAGACATACCTCCACAATAATCATCTATTAAATTTTGTATTGTAATTCCTGCTGGAGCAACTTTTACTCCAGGGTTTTTTACTCTTCCTGACACAGAAAAACTATGAAAACCTTTATTACCTCCAACTCCTTTTTTAGCAAACCATTCTGGCCCTTTTTCAATAATATCTCGAATCCAAAATAAAGTTTCAAGATTGTTAGTAAGTGTTGGTGCTCCAAATAATCCTACTTCAGCAACATAAGGTGGTCTATGTCTTGGTAAGCCTCTTTTGCCTTCAATACTCTCTATCATTGCAGACTCTTCACCACATATGTATGCCCCAGCCCCACGTCTTAAAATAAAATGACCATCTGGAATAATTTCTTCATTTACTAATTTATTAATTTCATCATTTAAAATTTTTATTACAGAAGGATATTCATCTCTAATATAAATATAAACCTTCGATGCGTTTAAGAATAATGAAGCAATAAGAGCACCCTCAAGAAATCTATGCGGATCTCTTTCTAAATAATATCTATCTTTAAATGTTCCCGGTTCCCCTTCATCTCCATTTACGGCAACATATTTTTTTCCTTTATAATTAGAAACTATCTCCCACTTTGTACCAGTAGGGAATCCAGCACCGCCTTTCCCTTTCAAACCACTTTTTTTTAAAAATTCAATAATTTTTTTATTATCTATTTCACCATTTTTGATTTTATTCACAATATTAAAGCCACCATTTTTTTTGTATTGGGAAAGAGAAATATATTTTGGTATAACAGCTTGAAATTTATTATTTTGTATTGTTTTTTGAACTAAATTAATTGAAGCATTATCAACATAGTTTTTACCAACACATACTGTTGGGGCTACATCGCATCTACCCATACAAGGACCTGGCACAACCTTAATGTTTTTGTTTTCTAAACTCTTTAGTTCATTTAATAACTTTTGAGCACCAAATAGAGAACATGTCAAACTTTCACATACTCTTACAACTTTAAGTGGCTGCATAGTTTCTGCATTTTTAATGATATTAAAATGTGCATAAAAAGTTGCAACTTCATATATTTCTGAAAGAGGAAGATTTGTAATATCTGATAATGCAACTAAATGTTTATCATACAAGACTCCAAAATTATCCTGTAAAATATGCAAATACTCAATTAATTCGTCTCTTTTAATAATCTTATCTTTTAACAAATCTGAAACTTCATAATGGTACTTATTTTCAACTTGTCTACCTTTTAAATGCCACCTTCTCTTCTTCTTTTTAAGAGAGTCATCATTTTGTGAAATAAATTTATTCATTTAATTTGAATTATTAATATATATTTTGTATCAGAAAAAAATGAAAGATTCAGTTGAAAATGATGAAATACTTCTTGATACTAGTGGCACTGAATGTCCTATACCTGTTTTAAAAGCAAGAAGACTAGCTTCAGAGCTTAAGAAAGGGGCAATTATCAAAGTAATTGCCACTGATCCATTAGCAGAAGCAGATTTTAAACATTATTGTGAGCAGTCCAAATTTGAATATTTAAACTGCAAAAAGATCAATAATAAAATTATCATTCGTTATAAAATTAAATAAAAAATTAAAATATATTCTCGAAATTGTAATAGTCATAAATATCACCTTTTTTTATCTGTGATACATTTTCTGAAATTTCAATAATGCCGCTAGTATATGAAATAGATGAAATCATTCCAGAACCTTGTTTGGGATATTTAATTGCAAAATCTTTATTTTTAATTGTTTTTTTTAGGACTCTTAACCATTCCATTCTTTTAGTTTTTTTTCTCATATTGAAATTGCAATGAATTTTATTTGAACTAGGAAGTTTAAAAGTTCCTCCTGCTAAACTTTTAATAAAAGGACTAATTAACATTGCATAAAGTAATTGAACTGAAACTGGATTTCCGGGTAAACATATAACATACGTCTTATTTATAACTCCAACAGCAATTGGTCTTCCAGGTTTTATAGCCGCTTTCCAAAAAAAAATTTTTCCAATTTTAGATAAAGCTGAAATTAGATGATCTTCATCACCAACTGATGCCCCTCCTGTTGTTAAAATTATATTAAATTTATTTGAATTCTGTAAAAGTTTATTTTTAACAGATTTAAAATTATCTTTAAGATTTCCACAATATTTTTTTAAAATATAACTTTTATTTAATAATGAATTAAGTGAGTAAAAATTAGAATTATTTATTTCTGAATTTTTTAATTTTGTATTTGGTCTTCTTAGTTCATTGCCACTTGTAAAAAATGCAATTTTTATCTTCTTAAAAACTTTTATTTTTCTTATGCCTGCAGCTGCTATTAAATTAATATTCTGTTGATTGATATTTGAACCTAAAGACAATAATTTTTGATTTTTTTTAATGTCCTCTCCTTTTAATCTAAAATTTTCCCCATATTTTGGTACTTTAATTAGTCTTACTTTATTTTTACTTATAACTGTATTTTCTTGCATTATAATTGTTGAAGAATTTGAAGGCATTTTAGCACCTGTAAATATTCTAATTGCTTCACCTTTATTAATTTTAATATCTTTAGTATCTCCTGCTACAATTCGACGACAACAATACAATTCTTTGTATTTTTTTAAATCTGTTTTACGCAAAGCATAGCCATCTACTGCTGAATTATTAAAAGGTGGTAAATGTATCTTGCTTTTCAAATTTTCAGCTAATATTCTTCCTTGAGAATTTTTCAAATCAATTAATTCTGTATTAAAAATTATTTTTTTTCTTGTTTTAAAAAATTTTATAATTTCTTTTTTAGTTATTGGGGTTTTGTTCATTATATTTTATTTAATATAAAATTAACTATAAGTTCAATATCATTTCTTTTAAATTGATGTAATTCTGTATTGATTTTCTTATCAGAAATTATTGCTTTAATATTTGAAATTTTATTAAATAAATAATTATCATTTCCATCCTTTATTAACTCTATTTTTGGATGGTTTTCTTTTTTAAAACCTTCTACAATAACTATATCAGTATATGATAACTGTTCAATAAGTTCATTCAATTTTTTTTCATTTGAATTTTCTAATTCAGTAATTTTAGCCCATCTTTTGCTAGAACTAACTATAATCTGGGAAGATCCTGATTGTCTATGAATGTAACTATCTGTATTTTTATGATCTATATCGAATTCATGGTGTGCATGTTTTATTGATGCAACTTTTAATTTTTTTAATTTAAGATTTTTAATAATTTCACTAACCAAATGAGTTTTTCCAGAATCTTTCCAACCTACAATGCCAATAATTTTCATTTTAATTTTCTATTATTCAACAAATATACTACAGAGTAAATAATTATTGTAATTGAAATCAATACTAACCCAAGCGCCATTGCATATTCTAAATTACCCATTCTTGTTTCTAGAGAAATTGCCGTCGTCATCACACGTGTATAATTATCAATATTACCACCCACTATCATTACAGCTCCAACCTCTGAAATAGCTCTTCCAAATGCAGAGAGCAATGTAGTTATAAGAAGAAAATAACTGTGATTAATAAGCAATTTAGCAACTCCCAAAAATGGGATGTTTAATGATCGAATTTGATCTTTAAAATCTAACCAATTTTTTAAAATAATTTCATGTGATAATGAAGCCACTATTGGAAAAATAATTATAGTTTGGGCCACAATCATTGCTGAGGGAGTATATAATAATTGCAATACACCTAAAGGACCTCCAGACGCAAAAATAAAATAAACTATCAAGCCAACAACTACAGGAGGTATGCCCATTAATGAATTAAGTGCCACTATTATTAAATTCTTTAAAAAAAAATTTTTTATAGCCAAACAATATCCTATCAAAATACCCAAAAATGAAGCAATAACTAGCGCCACAAGACTAACAGACAAAGAAAGTAAAATAATCTCCCATAAATCTTCATCAAATGTTAAAATAAGTTTTAGTGAATTAAAAAAAATTTCTAGTATATTCATTATTTAATATTTTAATCATACCTTATGCAAAAAAAAAATAAATATTTACTTGCTCCAGATCCAAAAAAACTAGGATTAACAAAATCTTTGGTAGGTCATGATGAAAATAGAAACAAAATTAAAACAAAAGTAATTGATGAAAGACCTTTAGTAATTTTTTTAAACAACCAAGAAATAGTGACATTGATGTCAATTAATGATTATCCAAAATATTTAGCAATAGGATATTTACTTAATCAAAGCATGTTAAAAAAAAATGATATAATTAAAAAAGTTGAGTTTGACAAAAATCTTAATCTAATAGTTGTGAGAACAAAAAGAAAAACTGATTATGAAAACAAAATGAAAAAAAAAATTACAACTAGTGGATGTGCGGTTGGAACTGTTTTTGGGGATATCTACGAAGAAATTAAAAATAAAAAATTAAAATCTAAAAAAAAAATTAATCATAATTGGATTTATGAAATATCAAAAAAAATTACTTTAACGCCAAGCTTGTACTTAGAGGCAGGAGCTATTCATGGTTGTGCAGTTATTCATAACAACAAACCTTTAATTTATATGGAAGATGTTGGTAGACACAATGCAGTAGACAAAATAGCTGGTTATATGTTTTTAAAAAAAATAAGCGCTTCAAATAAAACTTTTTATACAACGGGAAGACTTACTAGTGAAATGGTTATTAAAACTTTAAAAATGGGCATTCCAATTTTAATTTCTAGATCTGGATTTACAGCATGGGGAGTGGAGATAGCTCGTAAGTGTAACTTAACTTTAATTGGTAGAGCGAAAGGAAAAAGATATATAGTTTTATCTGGAGAAAAAAGAATTGATTATTAATAAAAATAAAATATTGTTTGTTTTACTAGCTGGGGGATTATCAAAAAGATTTGGAGGCGGTTTTAAAACATTTTCAAAAATTGATGAAAAAACAATATTTGAAACTATAATAAACTTTTTAAAAAATAATAATTTAGATGTAGTTATTAACGCAAATATTAAGCATAAAATTTTTAAAAATACTAATTTGCCAATTATTAATGATCTGATTTCTAATTCACAAGGACCTCTGGCAGGGATTCATGCTGTAATGAAATGGATTAATAAAAAAAAACTTAAAAAAAATTGGATTTTTGTAATTCCTAGTGACACACCCTTCTTACCTAAAGATCTTATTGAAAAATTTTTATATAATTTAGACAGTTCATCAGAAATTTTAGTAGCTCGATCTAATAAAAAGATCCATCCAATTGTTGCTATGATAAGTACAAATTTGTTAAAAAGTTTAGAAGAAGAGATGAAAACTGATAACAGAAAAATTTTAAACTGGTATAAAAGACATAAATTAAAATTCGTAGACTTTGATTATGTTGATTTTGATCCTTTCTTTAATATCAATACAAAAATAGATCTAGAAAAAGCTAGAAACATAAAATCAACCAAATATCATAATTAAGACTGTAACTTATAAATAAATATAATATTATAGAAATTGATGAGCATTTATCTTCCTATAGCTGAAATGAATATAAACATATTTTTAATAATCTTTATTGGAATGCTTGTAGGCGGGCTATCTGGACTTTTTGGAGTTGGTGGAGGTTTTTTAATGACACCTTTATTAATTTTTTTGGGCATACCTCCAGTTGTAGCTGTAGGATCTGAAGCTCCACATGTACTTGCTTCTTCTGTTTCAGGTGTAATAGCTCACTGGAGAAAAAAAAATGTAGATTTTAAAATGGGTTTTTTTCTTTTAATTGGAGGAATATTAGGATCAACTTTTGGGGTGAATTTATTTAAAATTTTAAAAAATTATGGACAAATAGATATTGTTATACAATTTTTATTTTTAATTTTTCTTGGTTTTATTGGTTTTAGCATGGCATTTGAAAGTGCTAAAACGACTATAAAAAATTATAGAACAACTTCTATAATTAAATCAAAACTGCATCAACATTCTTGGATACACGGTTTACCTTTTAAAATGAGATTTCATAGATCAAAACTTTACATTAGTGCCATTCCACCAATAATAATTGGTTTTTTTGTTGGAATATTGTCAGCAATGATGGGTGTAGGTGGCGGTTTTATAATGATTCCTGCTATGGTTTATATATTGGGTATGTCAACAAATGTTGTAGTAGGAACATCATTATTCCAAATTATATTTGTGACTGCAAACTCAACCTTCTTTCAATCTTATTTAAATCAAACTGTTGATATAGTCTTATCGGCATTAATGATTATTGGAGGAGTTATAGGCGCTCAAATAGGAGTTTTAATCGGTTCGAAATTAAAAGCAGAATATTTAAGAGGCATTTTGGCTATTTTAGTTTTATTAGTTTGTGCAAAAATCTTCACTGATTTAGTTTTAGAACCAGTAGATGTCTTTTCAACTACTATTATATAATGAATAAAAATAATAATTTACATTGGATCATTGAAACTTTGTTTTATATTTGTAATGGATTGATATTTTTTACTTTATTAATTTTTACAGTAAATTTTTTATATGAAAAAAGATTTACAATGTCTATTAATTTAATGATACTAATATTTTTCTTGGTCACTATTACGAAAATTTTTTATTGGCAAATTTTACAAAAAAATAAATTAAACAAGTTTAATGTCAAAAAAAATAATTTTGTTATACTAACTTTTTTTATATTAACTTTAATATTGCCAATTTATATGATTTACCAATTACCTTTATTAATAAACGACAAAGCAGTTTTAAAATTTACATTTATACTCATCTTAATATTTTCAATGTTAGGAATGTTTGTAGAAAGAAATATATTTTTAATTCATATAAAAAATTTGAAAAAAATAAAATATTCTCAAAATAAGAAAATACATGATTAAATTAAAAAAATATATTTTGTTTGCTTGTTTCTTTATGTACGCACAAGCAGTTTGTGCTAAGGATATTTATTTTGATCTATCCCAAAATTCAATAAAGATAAAGACTGATTTCATAGGCAAAGAAATTATTATTTTTGGAATTCTGGAAGAAGGTAAAGATACAATTTTATCAATTAAAGGACCTATAAAAAAAGCAAAAATTCAAAAAAAAGAACGTATTTTCGGATTTTGGTTTAATACTAAATATATAACTTATAACAATATACCAAGTACTTTTTTTTTAGCATCTTCAAAAAATATTGATAATATTCTTCCACCTTCAGCTATTATAAAAGAAGAATTGAGTTTTAGTTATATTCTAGAAAATAAATTATCTAAAAGAAATTTTATTTCAAGTACATCAAATAGTTTGTGGAAAGATAATTTTGTAAGATTACAAAAAAATAAAAATTTATTTAAAGAATATGAAATTAATAATATTAACAACAAACTTTTTCAGACAAGGGTATTTTTTCCCTCAAATACTATACCAGGTGAATATGTAGTTAATGTATATCATATCAAAAATAATGTAATTACTGAGAAAGATAATAAAATAATTATTGTAGAAAAATCAGGAATAGGTAGTCAAATATATAATTTTGCCCACAACAATTCTGCAGCTTATGGTTTGTTTACTATTATATTTGCTATAATATCTGGACTTATGGCAGCAACAATATTTAGAAAGGTATAATGACTGGCAATAGATATATTTTAGTGATTGCTGATAATTCTGAAGAAATGCAAATAGCTTTAGAATATGCCTGTGCTCGTTCAAAAAAAACTGGTCGTAAAATTATTGTTGCCACTTTCATTGAACCAGTAGATGTCTTAACAACACAGGGTGTTACAGAAATTATGAAAAATGAAGCCAGGGAAGAAGCTGAAGATATTTTAGATAAAGCAGCACAATATGTAAAAAATAAAACTGGTGAATTACCAGCTCTATCAATCAGAGAAGGAAATACCATTACTGAGCTAAAAAAACTAATAGAAGAAGAAAAAAATATTAATGTATTAGTTTTGGCTTCAAAATCTGACCCAAAAGATAAAAATCCTGGACCTATAATTACATCAATTATAACCAATGAGATAACCAATCTAAGAGTTCCAATAATGATAGTCCCAGGTAATTTTTCTTCAGAACATATTAGTTTAATTACTTAATTTTAATGTCCAAAGAGATAGCAAAAATTTTAATTGATATAGGTTCTGTAAAATTTGATTTTAATAATTTTTTTACACTTACATCAGGTTTAAAAAGTCCAGTTTATGTAGATTGTAGAAAAATAATTTCTTTTGTCAAAGAAAGAGATTTTATAATGAAAGAAATGATTAAATCGATAAAAACAAAAAAAATTAATTTTGATTTAATAGCTGGAGGAGAAACTGCAGGAATACCGTATGCTGCTTTTATTTCAGAAAAATTAAAAAAACCTATGGTGTATGTAAGAAAAAAACCTAAAGGATTTGGAATTAATAATCAAATAGAAGGTAATTTTGAAAACAAACAAAAAATATTATTAATTGAAGATCTTGCAACAGATGGTGGTAGTAAAATAATTTTTGTTGAAGCTATAAGAAAGGCAAATTTGATTGTAGAAGACATTTTTGTCATTTTTTATTATAATATTTTTAATTTTTCACAAACAAATTTATCAAAACTAAAAATTAATTTACATAGTCTATGTACATGGGAAGATATTATTAATGTAATAGAAAAAGAAAAATTATTTAATAATAATCAAGTTGAAAACCTAAAAAAATTTTTATCAAATCCATTAGAGTGGAGAAAATTAAATGAATGATATTATTATGGTAAGCGGAGGTTTTGATCCAATACATAGTGGACATATTAAATTAATAGAAGAAGCAGGATCTTTTGGTGATGTGGTTGTTTTGCTTAATTCTGATAAGTGGTTGAGACAGAAAAAAGGGCATGAGTTTTTATCATTTGATGAAAGAAAAACAATAATGTCTGCACTTAAAAAAGTTGTTGATGTAATTAATTTTGATGATGATAATAATAATTGTGTTAATGGAATTGAAAAAACTATTAAAAAATATAATGGCAGAAATATAAAATTTGCTAATGGTGGAGACAGGAATAGCGACACAACACCTGAATACGAATTTTGCAAAAAAAATAATATAGAAATGCTTTGGGGAATAGGAGGAAAAAATAAAGCTAATTCAAGTTCATGGATTTTAAAAAAATGGAAAGAAAGAAATTAGGGATATAATCTACTAGAAGACCAGCCTTTTTTATTTTTTTTATACTCTAATCTATCATGTAATCTAAAGGGCATATCTTGCCAAAATTCAAATAAGTTTGGTTTAACTATGTAGCCATTCCAGTAATTTGGTCTTGGTACTTTTTTGTTTTTATATAATTTATTAATTTTTTCATATTTTTTTAAAAGTTCTGATCTGTCAGTAAGTTTTTTAGATTGTTCTGATGCCCAAGCACCAATTTTACTTTGTCTGGGTCTAGAATTAAAATACTTGTCTGATTCTTTTTTGCTTATCTTATAAATTTTTCCCTCTATTCTAATTTGCCTTTTAACACTCTTCCAATAAAAATTTAAAGCAACAAAATTATTTACAAGAATTGAACTAATTTTTTTACTATTAGAGTTAGTAAAAAAAATAAAACCTTTTTTATTATATGATTTTAATAATACTATTCTTGATGAAGGTTTTTTATTTTTCGAAACACTTGAAAAATTCATTGCATTAGGATCGGATAATTCATTTTTTTTGGCCAATTCATACCATTCATCAAAAAGATCAATTGGATTTTTACAAAATGTAATTAAATTTTCATTATTGTTCATTTTATAGTTAATTTACAAATTATGTTGTATATATAATCTTTATAAAATAAAAAACTTAAATCTATATGTTAATGAAAAATAAAAAAGGAATAATCATGGGCGTTGCTAATGATCGTTCAATTGCATGGGGAATTGCTCAGACTTTAGCAAAAGAAGGTGCAGAAATTGCCCTCACATATCAAAATGAAGCACTTAAAAAAAGAGTGGGACCACTAGCGAATAGTATAAACTCAAAAATATTAATACCATGTGATGTTTCTGATTCTGATAGTATGAAAAATACTTTTAATATTTTGCAAGAAAAATGGGGAAAAATTGATTTTCTTGTTCATGGGATAGGTTTTTCTAATAAAGATGAATTAAGAGGAAAGTACTATAATACTTCTTTAGAGAATTTTACCCAAACCATGCATATTTCATGTTTTTCATTTACAGAAGCATGTAGGCTAGCTGAGCCCATTATGAATGAAGGAGGTTCTATGCTTACTTTAACTTATTATGGAGCAGAACAAGTCATGCCTCATTATAATGTTATGGGTGTCGCTAAAGCAGCATTAGAAGCAAGTGTTAGATATTTAGCAGTAGATCTGGGAGAGAGAAAAATAAGAGTAAATGCCATAAGCGCAGGACCAATAAAAACATTAGCTGCATCTGGTATTGGCGACTTCAGATTTATATTAAAGTGGAATGAATTAAATGCCCCCTTAAAAAGAAATGTTAATCAAAATGATGTTGGAAACTCAGCATTATATTTATTAAGCGATCTTGGTACTGCTGTTACCGGTGAAATACAACATGTTGACTGCGGTTATCATACTGTTGGAATGGTTGCTGTAGATGAGGTTGGAAAAGTTTCTGAACTATTAAGAGAGTTTAATAAAGGAAAACAATAATATGGCATCAAATTCTATTGGAAAATTATTTCGTTTCACTACTTGGGGTGAAAGTCACGGTAAGGCTATTGGATGCATATTAGATGGAGTGCCTTCAAATATCAGTCTTTCAGAAAAAGATATTCAACCATTTTTAAATAGTAGAAAACCAGGTCAATCAAAATATACTACTCAACGCAAAGAAGATGATATTGTTGAAATTCTTTCAGGTACATTTAAAGGATTTACAACAGGTCATCCAATTTCTTTAATAATTAATAATAAAGATCAAAGATCTAAAGATTATTCTAATATAAAAAATAAATTTAGACCCGGCCATGCTGATTACACATACTGGAGAAAATATGGAATTAGAGATTATAGAGGAGGGGGTAGATCTAGTGCAAGAGAGACTGCTGTAAGAGTTGCAGCTGGAGCAGTAGCAAGAAAAGTGATTGCTTCAAAAATTAAAAAAAAATATAAAATTTTAGGTGCTTTGATCCAAATTGGAAATGAAAAGATTAATTACAATAATTGGGATGATAAAATAATTAACAAAAATGAGTTTTTTTCACCAGACAAAAAAATACTTCCGATATGGAAAGAAATGATAACTAAAGCTAGAAAAAATGGTACTTCACTTGGGGCTATAATTGAAATAAGAGCAAAGGGGATTCCAGCTGGTTTAGGTGAGCCAATTTATGAAAAAATTGATTCTGATTTATCAAAAGCTATCATGTCCATAAATGCTGTAAAAGGAGTTGAAATAGGTAACGGTTTTAATAGCGTATATGAAGAAGGTATATCTAATTTAGATGAAATGGGAATTAAAAATAATAAACCAATTTTCTATAGCAACAACAATGGAGGTGTTTTGGGAGGTATTACTACAGGTCAAGAAATAATTTGTAGATTTGTTGTTAAGCCTACAAGTTCAATCTTAAGTAAAAAAAACACCATAGATGTTAATATGAAAAAAACTACAATTATAACTAGAGGTCGTCATGATCCCTGTGTAGGCATAAGGGCGGTTCCAGTCGGTGAAGCTATGATGGCAACAACTATTGCAGATCATTGCTTGCGTTATTTATAATATTTAGCAACTATAAAAAATTCTTTATTTCCCTTGGGGCCTTTTATTGGGCTTTCTAAAATTTTTAACACATTTAATTTGCAAACTAAAATAAACCAATTTTTAATTTCATTACAAATTTGAATATGAACATCATCATCTTTTACAATACCTTTTTTTAAATATTTTTTATTTACTTCAAATTGAGGCTTAATAAGTGCAATAATAAAAGAGTTATTTTTTAAAAATTTAAGATTAGGCAAAATTACCTTTTTTAAACTTATAAAACTAACATCACAAACTAGTATATCTACTAAATCAGAAATTATATTTTTTGTAAGATATCTAGCATTGCAACTTTCAATAGAAATTATTTTTTTTTCTTTTCTTAAACTTTCATGCAACTGATTTTTACCTACATCTACAGCAAAAATTTTTTTTGCTTTATTTTTTAAAAGTACTTGGCTAAAACCCCCGGTAGACGAACCAATATCAAGACAAATTTTATTATTAACATCAATTTCAATTTTATTAAAAACTTCAAGCAATTTCATTGCTCCTCTTGAAACCCACTCAGGATGCAAATTGCTAATTTTTATTAAAACATCATTTTCAAAACTCATACCACTTTTTGTAATTTTTTTTTTATTTACAAAAACTTGTCCAGCCATAATCATAGCTTGAGCCTTTGATCTTGAATTAATTATTTTTCTATCAACAATTAAATTATCTAATCTCTTTTTTTTCAATTTTTACTTTGTTTTTGTTTTGAAAAATTTTGTAGATTTATTACCTTATCTTCAAATAAACTTAAGATTTTTTTTACAATTGAGTCACTATCCATACCTATTTCCTTATATTGATCATCTGAACTCATATGTTCAATAAATTTATCTGGAAAAAAAATATTTTTTATTATGCATAATGTTGGTTTTATACGCACATTATGAATATAATTTAAGACAATTGACCCAAAACCTCCAATTGAACCTTCTTCAATTGTAATAAGAAACTTATGATTATCTAGTAACATATCAATAAGTTCAGTATCAACAGGTTTTGCAAATCTTGCATCAGCTATAGTCGGATGGATATTATAGTTTTGTAATATTTTAGTTGCTTCAATACAATTATTAATTTTGGTTCCTAAATTTAAAATAGCTACTTCTTTACCCTCTTTTAAAATATAACCTTTTCCAATTTCTACAGGTAAGCTATCTATTGTGTCATCACTTAAAACACAAGTTTCTCTTGGATATCTAAAAGCAGAAGGACGGTCATTAATTAATAAAGCTGTATTCATCATTTTTATCAATTCATAATGATTGCTAGGAGCCATAACAACAAAATTCGGCAAGATTGACAAATAGCTAATATCAAATGAACCCGCATGAGTTGGTCCATCTGCACCTACTTGGCCTGCACGATCAATTGCAAACCTTACTGGAAGTTTTTGAATTGCTACATCATGAATTACCTGATCATAGGCTCTTTGGAGAAATGTTGAATAAATAGCTACAAAAGGCTTAAAGCCTTCTGTACATAAACCAGCAGACATTGTTACTGCGTGTTGTTCTGCAATACCTACATCAAAAAATCTATCTTTAAACTGCTTTTTAAAATTACTTAAACCAGTGCCTGAAGTCATTGCAGCAGTAACAGCTATAACTTTTTCGTCTTCTTCAGCTAATTTTGAAAGTGTTTCTCCAAATATCTGAGAATAAGTTTTTGTATTTAATACACTTATTGTTTGTCCAGTTTTAAGATCAAATTTATTTACACCATGAAATTTATCTTCAGATTTTTCTGCTGGTTCATAACCTTTACCCTTTTTTGTTATACAATGTAAAAAAATTGGTTTATCAATATTGTTATCTCTAATATTTTCTAACACTGGAAGTAAATTCTTAAAATTATGACCATCTATAGGTCCTAAATAATAAAAACCTAATTCTTCAAACAAGGTCCCTCCTGAAACAAGACCTTTCGAATATTCCTCAGCTTTATAAAGAGTTTTTGATAAATTATTTGGTAGTTTTTGTGAAATTTTCTTAATTATACTTCGTATGCTAGAATATGATTTTGAAGATAAAAGTTTAGTTAAATAACTACTCATTGCACCTACTGGTTGATCTATAGACATTTCATTGTCATTTAAAATTACAATTAATCTTTTATTAATTGCTCCCGCATTGTTTAATGCCTCATAGGCAAGGCCAGCGCTTAATGCTCCATCTCCGATTACACAAATAATATTAGCATTATCATTATTAATATCTTTTGCTATTTTTATACCTAATCCTGCTGAAATTGATGTTGAACTATGTGCAGTTCCAAATGGATCATACTCACTTTCTGATCTTCTTACAAAACCATAAAGACCATCTTTTTGTCTTAATGTTTCAATTCTATTTTTTCTTCCAGTTAAAATTTTGTGGGGGTATGACTGGTGCCCAACATCCCAAATTAATCTATCTCTTGGTGTATTAAAAACATAATGTAATGCAATTGTTAATTCAACAACACCTAAACCAGCCCCTAAGTGTCCTCCTGTTTTTGATACAGTTTCTATAGTTTTATTTCTTAATTCATCAGCAATTTCTTTTAAATCTTTTTTATTATGTTTTCTTAAATCAGATGGAAATTTTATATTTTCTAAATATTTGTAATTCATATTTTTTTATTTAAAATCTTCTTTTTTAATTTTATTATTTTCTAATTTTATTTTTTTAATTTGCATTTCAACTTTTTTTAATTTTTCTTCACAATTTTGTTTTAGTTGCATCCCCTCCTCGTAGAGTTTTACTGAATTTTCAAGATCTACATCACCTGATTCAAGTTTATCTACAATAATTTCTAGTTTTTTAAGACTTTCTTCAAAATTTATTTCTTTTTCTTTGTTCATTATTATTTATTAGTTATAATTTGTTTGCTTTTATCATTTACATTATAAATTAATGCATAAATAGTTTCTTCTTTAGAAATAGTAAATAGAATTTGTTGATTATCAATTGGTTGAATATTAATAATTTTTTCATTATTTGTTAAATTTAAACTATGCTTGTTAATAGATATTTCTGCATTTTTTTGATTTTTTGTTAATTTAAGATAAAATCCATATATAAGTGCACTAAAACAAAAAAATATTAATATTGCCAATATAATAACTATAAATTGAAGTAATTTTTTAGACATGGATCAAATTTATAATATTAAAATAAATATTAATAAAGAATTAAGTTTAAAAAGACTAGATAAGGTACTTTCATACAAAATCCAAGACATTTCACGTACTAAAATTAAAATGTTAATACAAAATGGTAATGTTAAAAAAAACAATGTAATTTACAAAGATCCTTCGTATTTAGTTAAAGAAGGAGAAATTTTTAAAATATCTGCATTAAAAGAAAAGCAAATAATTTTTGAACCAGAAGATATTGATTTAGATATATTTTATGAAGATGAGGAATGTTTAGTTGTAAACAAATCAGCTGGAATGGTAACTCATCCTGCCCCTGGTAATAATACGGGAACTCTTGTGCATGCATTATTAAATCATACTAAAAATCATCTGAGTGGTATTAATGGTATCATTAGACCGGGTATTGTTCATCGCTTAGATAAAGATACGAGTGGATTGATAGTTATTGCAAAAAATGACCATATGCACAATGAATTAGCAAAGCAATTTAAATTACATACTATTAATAGAAAATATCATGCAATAGTTTGGGGATTTCCTAAAAATCAGATAATCGAAGGATATGTTGAAAGAAATAAAATAAATAGAAAAAAAATGAGTTTAAACAAAAAAGGTTCTGGTAAGTATTCAAAAACTAAAATTTTAGTTAAAAAAAATTATGGTAATTCTAGCCTAATTGAATGTGAATTATTTACTGGAAGAACACACCAAGTTAGGCTTCATATGAAATCTATCAATTGTCCTTTGGTTGGAGATAAGCTGTATGGAAAAAGTAAAATTGATCAATATACTAAAGACAAGAAAAATTTATCTAAATCTATGATTCTAAAAAATTTTAATAGACATGCATTACATGCATTTCACCTTAGCTTCTATCATCCAAAAAAGAAAAAAATATTAAAATTTAACAGCAGTTTACCTAGAGATATGAGTGATCTACTCAAATTTTTACTAAAATATTAATATATAAATTTTAATATGATATAAGCAAAAAATGAATTTACCAATTTTATCATCAGAGGGTAGTTTAGCTATTTATCTTCAGGAAATAAAAAAGTTTCCTATACTAACAGCTGAAGAAGAATATATGCTAGCTAAAAGATTTAAAGAGCATGGTGATACAAAAGCAGCGCATAAACTTGTTACAAGTCACCTGCGCTTAGTTGCTAAAATTGCAATGGGGTATAGAGGTTATGGTTTGCCAGTTACGGATTTAATTTCAGAGGGGAATGTTGGAATAATGCAAGCTGTAAAAAGATTTGATCCAGAAAAAGGTTTTAGACTTGCAACATATGCAATGTGGTGGATTAGGGCACAAATACAAGAGTACGTACTTCACAGTTGGTCTTTAGTTAAAATAGGAACGACAGCGGCTCAAAAAAAATTGTTTTTCAATTTAAAAAAATTAAAAAATCAATTATCATCTATTGATTCAGGTGATCTATCACCTGAAAATGTTAGAGAAATAGCTTCCAGACTTGATGTAAAAGAAGGTGAAGTAGTCGATATGAATAATCGACTTTTTTCAGGAGATCAATCTTTAAATGTTCAAGTTGGAAATGAAGGTGATACAGAATGGCAAGATATGCTTGTTGATTCTAATGATACTCAAGATAAAACAATAGAAAAAAGAAATGAATTTCTTTTCAGAAAAAAAATATTCGAAAAATCCATAAATATTTTAAACGATAGAGAGAAAGAAATAATTAAATATAGAAAACTAATTGAAAAACCATTAAAACTTGAAGAGCTCAGTCAGAAATTTAATATTAGTAGAGAAAGAGTTAGGCAAATTGAAGAAAAAGCGCTTGAAAAGTTAAAGAAAGAAGTATTAAATTTTACTTAACAAATTAAATCTGTCTATTGTATGATTTCTATCTGGTCCGGAAGAAATTACTGCAATCCTTGTTTCGATTAATTGCTCTATATATTTTATATATTGTTTGGCATTCTTTGGAAGTGATGACCAAGTAGTAATTCCAAAAGTTGATTCTTGCCACCCATTTAGAGATTTATAAACTGGTTCAATTTTTTCTTGCAAATATTCATCAAAAGGAAAATAATCATATGTTTTTTTTCCAATTTTGTAACCTACACATATTTTTATTTTTTCTAAATCATCCAAAACATCTAATTTTGTTAAAACAATATTTTTTACACTGCTAATTTTAATTGATTGTTTAACTAATACTGAATCAAACCAACCACATCTTCTTTTTCTTTTCGTAACAGTACCTATCTCCATACCTTTTTTTGCTAAATATTTACCTATATTATTTTTTAATTCTGTTGGAAAAGGACCTGAACCTACTCTTGTGGTATAAGCTTTAGTTATTCCAAAAATCTTGTTATTACTCCTTTCTCCAAAACCCGATCCAGCAAAAATTTGACCAGAAGAAGTATTAGATGAAGTTACATAGGGATATGTTCCAAAATCAATATCTAACAATGCCCCTTGGGCACCTTCAAAAACAATACATTGTTTTTTTTTACCTGCATCATTAATTAACTTCCAGACGGGTGAGCTATATTTTGTTATTTTTTTAGAAATTAATAAAAGTTCTTTATACATTTTTTCTTTGTTAAAATTATAATTAAATTTTTTAAGTCTTGGCAAATGAAATTTTACAATAGAATTAATTTTTTTTTTCAAAAGTTTGGGATATTTTAGATCACATAATCTGATAGCTCTTCTACCTACTTTATCTTCATAAGCAGGCCCTATTCCCTTTTTCGTAGTGCCAATAATTTTATTTCCTCTACTAAGCTCATTTATTTCATCAATTATTTTGTGAATTGATAAAATTAAACATACGTTTTCTGCAATAAAGAAATTTGATTTATTAATATCAATTCCTTTTTTTTTTAAAATTTTAATTTCATTTATCAGAGCTACAGGATCTAAAACTACTCCATTACCAATAAAGCATTTTTTTCCTCTTATAATTCCAGAAGGTAGTAAATTTAATTTATATTCTTTATTTTTAATTTTAATTGTATGTCCAGCATTATTACCACCTTGAAATCTTACTACCAAATCAGCTTTTGATGAAAACCAATCAACAATTTTTCCCTTTCCTTCATCACCCCACTGTGTTCCAATTATTGTATAAAACATTTATATTTTTAATATTTTAGATTTTTCTAAATAATAACTACATCCATATTTCTTAGCATCACTAACAATATCAGAAGATTCTTCAAATATGGAAAATATTACATATCCATCATTAGTTAATTTGTTTTTAAGTTCTTCAGAAATATCGAATGGTGCAAGAATTTTTTTTGCTGAATTTTTAAAAGAAGAAGCTCTCAAAACAGTATCCATGTAACATGTAAAACCAGTAGCTGTTTCAGACTTTCCATTATTTATAATAGAGTAACGTCCTCCACTAGCTACTTCACCCCTTACATCTTTTGCAAAAAATGTAAATTTTATACCGTCATAATAATTTTTATCATTAGTTTCTTCAGTTTCTAAAAGATCTAAATTTATTTTATTAATATTAAAACTCTCCAAATATTTTACTAATTGTCTAATTTTGTAAATTTCCTTTTTTTGTTTTTCATCTTTTAATAATTTATCTAAATTTGAATTTATTTTTTTAAAGTTACCATTGCAACTAAATATATTATACAAATGCTCTTTATCTTTATCATTCTCTAAAATACTTAATGAATAATTAATATCTTTAATTTTTATTGCTTCTAAAAGTTCATTATAGTTCATTGTTTTATTCATTTTTTTTATAAAATTTTGTAAAAAAATTTTAGAAGATAAATCAATATTAATTTCATTAATACCTATTTTATTAAGTGCAGAATAAGCCAATTTAATAATTTCAATATCAGCATAAATATTATCAGATCCTATTATTTCAGCACCAACTTGTAAGAATTGTCTTTCAGGTCTTAACATAGTACCTTTTTTTCTTACAACTTCTCCATAATAACACAATTTTAAAGGCCTTTTTTTATTTATCAATCTTGAAGATACAATTCTTGCAATTTGTGGTGTGATATCATTCCTTATTTTCAATAGATCTTCATTTTTTTTTGAAAGTATTAAAAAATTATTTTTCTCTTCATTGTTTGCATATTCTAAAATTGGCGCTTTAACTAAGTCAAAACCATTTATTTTAAAAAAATTAATTATAGAATTTTTATATTCGTGCTCTACATAAGCATCAAAACTTACATTATCAGTAAATCCAGGAGGAATTAAATGATTATTACTCAAAATAAGACCTTATTTTTTTTTCTAAAATTTCGGCAGTGTCTTTAACTGCATTTTTTTCAAGTCCCTCTACCAAAATCCTTATTAATGGTTCAGTTCCAGAAAATCTAATTAGAGATCTCATTCCTTTTTTTGTAATTTTTTTCTCTTTTGATAATTTTTTTACTTTTACCACTAAATTGTTATTCAAGATTTTATATGGTAT
This sequence comes from Pelagibacteraceae bacterium, assembly GCA_002718135.1. Next base: position 23,863 of record PBDN01000006.1, read on the forward strand.
ATTTTTTTTAACTTGAAAATAATTTTTATACAAATTGAAAAGATCACTTGATCTTGAAGAAGTTTTTGACATAATTTCAATTATTTTAAGAGCTGCTAAAATACCGTCTCCAGAATTTGAATATTTTGAAAGAATAATATGACCAGATTGTTCACCACCAATTTCACAATTATTTTTTCTCATACTATTAATAACATTAATGTCTCCAACTTCTGTTCTTTTAAGTTTTAATTTTAAATTTCTAGTTAAGTATTCTTCAAATCCTAAATTTGACATCACAGTAGTAACAATATGATATTTTTTTTTAGAAATATTTTTTTTTAATAAATACTTACAAAATACGGCAAGTATCATATCGCCATCAATTTCATATCCATTATTATCTACAGCAATCAATCTATCTCCATCACCATCAAATGCAAATCCAATATCAGCTTTATTTTTTAAGACTTTACTTATCAAACTATTTATATTTGTAGCTCCACAATTTTGATTAATATTATTGCCACTAGGTTTATTGTTAATAACTATTATATTGTGACCTAATTCCCGAAAAAGTTTTGGCGCTATATTATATGTAGCTCCGTTGGCACAGTCTAAAACAATTTTATATTTTTTATTCTTAATTTTTTTATTCAGAGTATTTTTTAAAAATTTCGAGTACTTTTTAGCAGCGTTTTCTAATCTTAATGCCTTACCTGATTTATAATCACATTTAGCAATTTTTGAATATTTATTTTTATTTAAAACTATTTCCTCAACCTTTTTTTCAACTTGCGAATTTAATTTAAAACCATCAGAATTAAAAAATTTTAGTCCATTATATTCATAGGTATTGTGTGAAGCTGTAATCATAACACCAATGTCAGCCTTTAGAGATTTTATAAAAAAAGGTACTGCAGGAGTAGGTAAAGGACCAATCAATATAACATTCATACCCATAGAAATAAATCCAGCAGTAATAAGTGGCTCATATAAATATCCTGATAATCTTGTATCTTTACAAACTACTACTCGTGCACTGGAATATTTTTTTTTTCTTAATAAATATGAAACTGTTTTTGAAATTCTAAGACAGGTTTCAGCTGTTAATGGTTCCTGATTCACTAAACATCTTATACCATCAGTACCAAAAATTTTACCCATGGTCCTTTTTATTGAAATAATTAAAAAAAATAAAGTTTTTTGAGAAATTAATTAGCTTGTTGAGTAGCTTCTCCACCTGTTTTTGGAACTGAAGGTGAGACTGTAGGAGGTTGATTTAAGTCATTATCAAATTCATCTCTTGAGGGTTTGATACCATTAATTAGATCTTTTATCTCATCACCAGATAATGTTTCATATTCTAAGAGACCTTTAGCAACAGTATGCAATTCCTCAATATTATCTTTTAAAATTTTCCTACAATTTTTTTCAGCTTCTTCAGCAAGTGCTCTCACTTCATCATCTATAATTTTAGCAGTAGAGTCTGAAACATTTTTTGATTGAGCTACTGAATGTCCTAAAAAAACTTCTTCACTATCACTATTATATCTCAATCTCCCCAATATTTCACTCATACCCCACTCAGTGATCATTTTTTTTGCTAGATTTGTAACCATTTGAATATCACTTGCAGCACCATTTGTAATTTTATCTTTACCAAAAATTATTTCTTCTGCAATTCTTCCTCCTGTTGCAATAAGTAAATGCGCTTTCATTTGATCTTTTCTCATAGCTAATTGATCTTTTTCAGGTAATCTCATAACCATACCTAAAGCTCTTCCCCTCGGTATTATTGTTGCTTTATGAATTGGATCGGAAGCAGGTGAGTGAAGAGTGGCAACAGCGTGTCCCGCTTCATGATATGCCGTAAGTTTCTTCTCTTCTTCTGTCATTACCATTGATCTTCTTTCAGAGCCCATCATTACTTTATCTTTAGCATTTTCAAAATCTTCAAGTGTTACCATTCTTTTATTTTTTCTTGCTGCTAAAAGAGCAGCTTCATTTACTAAATTTGCTAAATCTGCTCCTGAAAAACCAGGTGTCCCTCTTGCGATTATTTTTGAGTCAAATTTAGGAGAAACTTTTATTTTTTTAATATGTACTTTTAAGATTTTATCTCGACCAATTATATCAGGATTAGATACTGAAATTTGCCTATCAAATCTTCCAGGTCTTAACAATGCTGGATCAAGAACATCCGGTCTATTTGTAGCAGCCACAATAATAACACCTGCATTAGCTTCAAAACCATCCATTTCTACTAACAGTTGATTTAATGTTTGTTCTCTCTCATCATTTCCACCTCCTAAACCAGCGCCTCTATGTCTTCCTACTGCATCAATCTCATCAATAAAGATTATACAAGGGGCATTTTTTTTTCCCTGTTCAAACATATCTCTGACTCTGCTAGCACCAACTCCCACAAACATTTCTACAAAGTCTGACCCTGAAATTGAAAAAAAAGGAACATTAGCTTCACCTGCAATTGCTCTTGCTAAAAGAGTTTTACCAGTTCCCGGAGGGCCTACTAATAATGCACCAGTAGGTATCTTTCCTCCAAGTTTTGAAAATTTTTGGGGATCTTTTAAAAATTCAACTACTTCTTCTAATTCTTGTTTTGCTTCATCTATCCCGGCAACATCATCAAAAGTTACTTTTCCAATTGCCTCGTTTAAAAGTTTTGCTTTTGATTTACCAAATCCCATTGCCTTACCTCCTCCAGATTGCATTTGGCGCATAAAAAAAATCCAAACACCAATTAAAAGCAACATAGGAAACCATGATAATAATACACTTAACATTGGATGCATTGATCTGTCAGATGGCTCGGCAGTAATTTTTACACCAGATTTATCAAGCTTATCTACTAGGTCTGGATAATTAGGTGAATATGTTGAAAATGATCTTCCATCATCAAAATAACCTTGCACACTATTGCCAACTATATTGACTTCAGAAACATTACCACTTTCAGTAGCAGCTAAAAAATCAGAAAAGGAAATTTCAGAAGACGAATTATTATTAGCACCACTTTGAAATAAGTTAAACAAAGCGATTAAAAGTAATCCTATAATTATCCATAGAACTAAATTTTTACTGAAATTTTTCATTAAACTAATAGATAGGAATTAATTACAAAAACACAATACTTTTATTTATTTTTTTGAAAAAAATATAAGAAAATTACCATTTTTTTTAATATTTAAACCTCCTAAATTATAAAAAGTGATTTTTTGATCCAATAATTCGTTTATCATTTTTTCTGTTTTGGAAGATCTAAGCTTATTTTTATTGGGATAAAAAAAACTGAAAAAATTTTGAATTATTTTTTCAACAACTAATTTTTCATTTTTAATAAAATTTTCATAATCTAAAATAATGTGATTACTATTAATTTTTAAAATATTTTTAATAGTTATTTCAAAAATCATTTTTTTATATAAATTACCATATTTTCTTATTTGTAAAAAATCTTTTTTTATAATCTTTTTTTTATTTATATTTTGAAGATATGCTCTAATATTTACTCTACTATATTTCTTATCGCTATTAGATGGATCATTAATATAATAAATTCTATTACTTAAATTAAAGTCTAATATTTTTTTTTTTGAAAAATTTAAAAGTGGTCTTAGTATTTGGATATTATTTCTTAATATAATGTTAGATATTGACATTAAACCTTCAATACTACTTCCAGAAATTTTTCTTGTTATAAATGTTTCTAAGTTATCATCAAAATGGTGACCTACAAACAAGTGTAATATATTTTTTTTTCTACAATAGTTAGTCATTAATATATATCTATTATTTCTAGCTTCTGCCATATTATATTTTAACAATTTATTTTTAGAAACTCTTAACATTATTGATTCAATTTTATGTTTTTGTAAATATAATTGCATCTTTAAATTTTCATTATATGATTCACTTCTTATTTTATGATCAACAAATAATGCTATAATTTTACCTTTTTTTTTCTTTATCCAATGATTTAACAAAAATAATAATGCCATGCTATCTGGACCACCTGATACCGCAACAGCAATACTTGGTTTATTTTCAAAAATATAATTTTTAGTAATTATTGAATAAAAATTCTTATAGGTTAATTTCATTCAAATATATCTGAACAAGAAATTTCACTTTGTTTAATTATAACTTTTTTTGCTGATTTACTTTTTGGATAATCATTGATCAATTGGTCTAAAATTTTACAAGCTTCTTTATTTTTATTCATTTCGATCAATGAGTCTGATAAAACTAACAACATTTCTGATGCCTTGATACTACTAGGGTATTTTTGAACTCCTTCAAGTAAAATAATTGCTGCTTCTCTATGATTTTTTTCAAATATAAATAATTTTCCCAACCAATAATGAGCTGAGCCTGATAATTGATTTGATTCATTTTCAGCTATAAAAATATTTAAGGCTAATTTAGCTTTTTCATATTCTTTGTTTCTAATTAAATCTAAAATAATTTGAAATTGTTCATCTGGGGACAAAATTTTATTTGTATCTTCATTATTATTCAAATTTTTCTTAGTTTCACTTTCTGGTTCCTGATCATTTAAAGAATCTATATCTCCATCAGAAGTAATATTGATTGTGCCAAGAGAGTTTTCATTTTTTGCAGGCTTATTTAGAGTTTTTAAATTTTTTTCATTATTTAAATTTGATTTTAAATTTTGCTCTGTGATTTGTTTGATTTGATAATTAATATTTTTTTCAAGGGAATCAATAGTAAGGGAAAATTCATCAAACTGAAAAGTTAATTCCTCTAAAAGCATTGTCAATTTTTTTATATCTTTCTCAAGATCATAAATTCTCATATCGATTGCCGAAAAGTTTACCGTCGTATCATCTACTATATTATTTTGCTTAACATTGTTTTTACCATTACTAAAAACTGATTTAGAAAGATCATTTACTTCTCTTTGTAATCTATCAAGTTGTTGTTTTAGTGTTAATAGATTTTCTTGAGAATATAGATGGGCATTAGAAAATAAAAAAATAAAGAAAATAATAGCTAAAAATGATCTTTGCATAATTCAAATTATTTATTATTTAAGACATAAATAAGGCGCTACGATGTAGCGCCCATAAATAAAGTACTTATTCTATTAACTAATTAACAGTTGTTACAGAGCGTCTATTTTGTGCCCATGCTCCATCATTGGAACCAACAACAGCAGGTCTTTCTTTTCCATAACTTATTGTAGATATTCTATCAGTACTAATTCCAAGGCTAACTAAATAATTCTTTACTGACTGTGCTCTTTTTTCGCCAAGAGCTAAGTTGTACTCCCTTGTACCTCTTTCATCACAATGCCCTTCAATTGTTACGGAAACATCCGAATATTGTTTTAACCAAGCAACTTGATCTTGCAATAATTCTTGAGCATCGGCATCTAGATCCGAACTATCATAGTTAAAGAAAACTCTGTCTCCTACATTAACAATTAAATCTTCTTGTGAACCAGGTTCTATTACAGCTGATTCATCACTGCTTGAAGAATCCGAAGAAACTGAACTTGTAGTAGTATTTGAACCAGATCCAGTAGACTCAGCTGTATCTTTTGATGTTGTCGAACAAGCTGCTAAAAAAAACGCCAAAGCTAGTGACATTAAAAACTTAATAAACATAAAAACTGCTCCCCTAATAATTTATTATTAGCTAGTAAATTCTATCACTTTCTTAGCACTTTTTACTATATTTCCTATATTTTTTTTAAAAAAAATTTAATTTGTATCAGATTTAATGCATTAATGGCGACCAAGCAGGGTCAGATCCACCCAATGGTGTTATTAATTTTCTCTCATTATACCCTGTTAAATCAATAGAATACAAGCTTGATTCCCCTCCGCTACCATCTTCAGCAGTTCTTTCTTCTTTAAAATACATCAAATATCTTCCATTTGGAGACCATGTAGGTCCTTCAACATGAAAAGATTTAGCAATCATTCTCTCATTTGATCCATCTATTTCCATAACTCCAATATAAAACTGGCCTCCTTCTTGCTTTGTAAATGCAATCATATCTCCTCTGGGAGACCATACAGGTGTGTAATAACTTCCTCTTTCTCTGCTGATTCTTTTTAAATTTTTACCAGAAATATCAATTATATATAAATGTCTTCTTCCACTTCTATCTGAATTAAATACAATTTTTTCACCATTTGGAGAAAAACTTGCAGAAACATCAATTGATGAGTTGTCTGTTATTCTTTTTGAAATTCTAGTAGATAAATCTAAAAGATATATTTCTGAATTTCCTACATTTGGATCAGTATATGACATAACTATTTGCTTTCCGTCTGGAGAAAATCGAGGGGCAAAAGTCATTCCTGGAAATTCTCCAACAATTTCTTGTTGGCCAGTTTCAATATCAAAAATATAAACTCTTGGACTTCCTGGCTTAACATAAGACATATAAGTAATTTTTTGTGAACTAGGTGAAAATCTTGGAGTTAAGACAAGATAAGAGCCATCGGTTAAAAAACGATGATTAGCCTGATCTTGATCCATGATTGCAAGTCGCTTTTGTTTATTTTCTTTTGGGCCTGTTTCAGCAACATAAACTATTCTAGTATCAAAATATCCACCTTCACCAGTGACTCTTGTAAAAATAGCATCAGAAATAATGTGTGCGACTCTTCTCCAATTGTTTTGATTAGTTTCATATTTTTTACCTATAATTTGTTTTTGAGCAAAAACATCATAAAGTCTAAACTCTACTGAGATTTTATTATTATTTTGTGTAATTCTTCCTGCTACTAAATGCTGAGCTTTAATTATTTTCCAATCTTCAAAACGAGGTTGATTAGACAATGATTCAATATTTTGAATAAATGCTTTTTTATCAATAGGTAAAAAAAGGCCTGATCTCTCTAAGTTATCAGATATTACTTTTGAAATATTTTTGCCAATTTTCATTGTAGAGCTATTGGTAGTAAATAAATCAGTAATCGCTACTGGGGTAGGTTTTATAGTACCTTGATTTAACGTCAATTCCAAAGAATATACATTAAAGCTAAAAAATATTAATGAAAGTATTAGAAAAAAATTTTTCATATCAAAAACTTAATTTGAAATCCAACTATAATCAATTGTTATTGTTAAATTTTTCCAAGATTCATATTTATCTAAAGGAAGTTTTAATTGAGAACATGATGGATTATATAATGTAGCCATTGCACTTTCTGTAATTGGTTTATAATAAGGATTACCTTTACTTATATTTGTGTCAGAAATTTGTATAGTGTCTTTTTTGACAAATCCATTTCTATCAATTTTTGCGCTGATTTTAACCATTTCATCACCTACAATTTTGGTTCCTGCTCTTGGATTAAAACATCCTCTCAATTGCTGCAATACAAGATCTAATTGCGATATAGATAATTCGTTATTAATTGATTCTTGATTTTTTTTATTATCTTCATCTACTTTTTCTATATTTTTCTCATCAAGCACTTCAGAAAGATTAGATTTTTCATTTCTTAAGTCCTTTAACATAGAAGCCATACTTAAATCTGGATCTGGTTTAGGTTTTGGTTCAAGTTTACTAGTGGTATTTTCTTTTGCTGATTTTTTTTCTAATTCTATTTTATTATTCCTTTGAACATCACTTGATTTATTTAAGATGGTTTTTTTAGGTTTTGGTTTAAGTTTAGGTTTGATTTTTTGTACCTTTATAGTTTCTACTTGTTCTAGAGGTTCTATAGGTTTTAATTCTTTAATTTTTGTAATTTTATTTTCTTTTAAATCTATTTGCTTAGTATCTAAATTTTTAATTAAATCATTTTTTTGTGTAAAAATTTCTTTTGTTTTTACTGGTTTTTCTTGCAGATCAATTTTTTTGATCTCAGTGTTATTTGATGCATTAAATTTTTTTTGTTCTAAATTTTTATTTTTTATTATTTCATTTGTTTTTTTTATACTTTTTTTTTCAAGATTAGTTGTTTCAGAAATATTTAAAATCTCAATTGGTATTATATTTGGTAAAATTATGGGTTTTGATTGAAAAAAATTCGGAATACCAATTGCTATCACAAGAATAAGTAAATGAATTGCTAAAGATACAAATATACCAAAATGATTAGGATTAAAACTTTCAATAAATGCAAAAGTTTTTGAAGACAGATTATTTAATATGTCCATTAATTGTTAGTAGGATTTTCTGTAACTAATGCAACTTTAATATATCCAGCTGCATTTATTATAGACATAATTTCCATAACTCTACCATATGCAACAATTCTATCTCCTCTAACATAAATTCGCGCTTCAGTATTCTGGTCAGTTATAGCATTAATTCTAGGTATCAAATTTTCAATTTCTACTTCAGATTCACCTAAATAAAGAACACCGTCTAACTTAACTGTAATTTCAATTGGATCTTTTTGATCTGTTAAAGCTGAAGATTTTACCTTAGGCAAATCAACAGGTATACCTACAGTTAAGAGTGGTGCTGTCACCATAAAAACAATCAGTAAAACTAACATTACATCAACAAATGGTGTTACATTAATTTCACTCATCTGAGAGTATCTTCTTTTTCTTCTATTAGAAGAATTATTTTTAATATTAATCAATTTACTTTTTCTCTAATTGTCTAAAAAATATAGTCGTGAACTCATCCATAAATGTTTCTAATGAAAGAAAGTATTTGGACAAATCGCTAGATACTTTGTTGTATGCAACAACAGCTGGTATAGCTACAAATAAGCCAAGCGCTGTCGCAAATAATGCTTCTGCAATCCCTGGAGCGACTACAGATAAATTTGTGTTCTGAGCTATTGCTATAGATTTAAAACTATTCATTATTCCCCAAACAGTCCCAAAAAGCCCTATAAAAGGTGCAGTAGAACCTGCAGTTGCAAGAAAAGTTAAATTTTTTTCTATAATTTCTGATTCTTTATTAAAAATTACAGTCATTGATCTTTGCATTCTATCTTTTAGAGATTCTAAACTAAAAGCTGACTCTTTGGGAGATAAAGATTTACTTTTTTTCCATTCAGAAATAGCCGCACAAAAAATTTTAGATTTCGGATCATTAGTATTAAAATTCAAAGTTTCATATAAATCTTCAAAAGAGTTACCAGACCAAAAAATATCATCAAATTCTGATTCTAGTTTTTTTAGTTGTTTTAATCTCAAAATTTTAGAAACAATAACATTCCAAGAATAAAGTGATGCTAAAATTAAAATTAAAATAACTGACTTAACTACAAAATCAGCTTGCATGAATAATGCAAACATTGAAAAATCAGATGAGTCTAAAGAAGTTTGATTTGTTATATCTATATTTTCCATAATTATTTATTTTTAAGCTTATCTAAGTCTGAACTATGAACCATTAACCAAAAACCAGGCCTATTTTTTTCACATAAAGCTATAACAGGAGTCTTTCCTTCTTCTTTAGCAAGTTTTGCTGTATCATCCCAAAGAGACACAACTGTGTGCTTAGCTCTTAGTTTGCATTCAATAAATAAATCATTATGTATTACATCCGCTCTTGTTACCTTTCCATTACCACCGCTTAACGGCGTTCTTTGACCATTAAAGTAGTTTGCCACATCTCTTTCTCTTTTTTTCCATGCTTTATCTGGCATATTTATATCCTTTCATTATACATTTAATGACGATAAAATTTCATCTGTTACCTCAAAATTTGATGAAACATTTTGCACATCCTCGTTATCTTCTAAAACATTTAATAATTTAAATAATTTTTCTGCTGAATCTTTTCCAATAGATATATTGTTTTCACTTTTCCAAATTAAACCTACAAACTTTGTTTGTCCATATTTTGAATTGATTTTTTCATTTAATTGATGAAGTTTTTTTTGATCACAATATATGTTATATTCATCGTCATTTACTTCATAATTTTCTGAACCATTATCAGCAATAAAGTCAAAAAGGTCTTCTTCCGTAGTTAAGCTCTTATCAATAGTTATGCCTCCTAATCTTTTGAATCCAAAACTAACACTTCCACTTTCACCTAAATTTCCCCCATACTTATTAAAGGTTGCTCTAATTTCAGCAGCAGTTCTATTTTTATTATTTGTCATTGCTTCAACTATTATAGCTACACCATCTGGTCCATAACCTTCATATCTTACTTCTTCAAAATAACTGTCGGGGTCATTACCTTCACCTTTTTTAATAGCTCTTTCAATATTGTCTTTTGGCATATTTAAAGCTTTAGCGTTACTAACTGCTGACCTTAATCTTATATTTTTATCTGGATCAGGACCTGATTCTTTAACCGCTACAGATATTTCTTTGCCAAGTCTTGAAAATAACTTAGCTCTTTTTTTATCTTGAGCGCCCTTTCTGTGCATAATATTTTTAAATTTAGAATGACCTGCCATAAAGTTTACATATAAATATTTAATTCGTTACTAGTAAAGTTTTTTAAATTAACAAAATATTATGTCTAATATGTGTAAAGACTAATTTAGTTGAAAAGGTAGTATTTTCTTAGCAAATCCAGTCTCATCATCAGTTTCAATATATGCCCCACATACTGTAATATTTCCTTTTGCTGGTAAAAATCTACCTTCAGCTCTATAACCTTTAACAAATCCATGAATTGGATTTTCTTTTTCCATACCAATTACAGAGTCATAGTCACCTGACATTCCAACATCTGTTTGATAAGCTGTTCCTCCAGATAATAGCTTAGCATCAGCTGTAGGTATATGCGTATGTGTACCCAAAATAGCAGATACTTTTCCATCAAAAAAATGTCCAAAAGCATTTTTTTCCGAAGTTGCCTCACCATGGACGTCAACTATAATTGCTTGACAAGTTACACCTAATTTTTCTTTATTTAGATAATTTTTAAAAACACTGAAAGGATCGTCTAAAGAAATACCAATAAACAATCTTAGCATTACTTGAACAATAATTATTCTTCTACCATCTTCTAAATTAATTTCATAAAAACCTTTTCCAGGTACGCCTTCTGGATAATTTATTGCTCTGATAATTTTTGGACATTCTTCAATAAAAGATAACATTTCTTTTTGATCCCATGCATGATTTCCAAGAGTTAAAGCATCAATACCACTGTCAAATAAATCTAAAGCAATTTTTTTAGTTAGACCATATCCAGATGCTGAGTTCTCAGCATTAGCTATTATTATATCTGGCGAATATTTTTCTTTTATTAATGAAATTTTTTTTGTAACAGCATTACGAGCTTCTTTTCCTACAATGTCTCCAATAAAAACAATTTTCATTTAAAGCAATATAGTTGTTTTTCAGTTAAAACATAGTCTAATTTATAATCAGATGTTTCGACAGGAACATTCGAAACAATTTGATCATCATATGCATAACCTATTGATATAAAATTTTTATTTAAATTATTAAGTTTTTCAAAAGTTCTATCATAATATCCTCCTCCATATCCCAAACGATTTCCATTAAGATCAAATGCCAAGCATGGAACAATAATAACTTCCGGTATTAGTTCAGGATTTTCTTTTTGTGGTTCTAAAGTTTTATAAACTCCAATTTCCTTTTTTTGATCAATACTGTATTGTAAAAAAATAAGAGAATCATTTTTATTTTTTATTACTGGAAAACATAAAATTTTATTTTTTTTCCACAAATAACTATTTAATAAATCTGTATTAATTTCAGAATTAATAGAAAAAAAACTAGCAAATTTTTTAATTTTTTTTAAATTTAAATCTTTATAAAAAGATTCAAAAATATTATTTTTAAAAAAAAATTTTTTATTATAAATTTTATCTCGTTTTATTTTTTGAATTTTTCTTAATTTTTTTTTTTTTTCAGAAATATTATTCATCAGAAGCATTAATCAAATTTATTGATTTTTTTATCTCTGAATCCATTTCATCAATTAATTGTATTATATTTTTTGTATTTTGATTTAAAATATTTTTCTCAGAAACATGATCACTTAATTGATCTTTAAGTATAATTATTTCAGATGATAATTCTTTAATTTTTTTATCTTGGAGTTCAATATTTTTATTAGATGAGTTTTGTTCCTTATTTAAAATATTTGAGTCAGAAAGTTTGTCTTCCAATTCTAAGCATAGCATAATTAATATTTTACTATCACTAACTTTGCCATTTAAATAATCATATTTATTTAAACGTTTTTTTATTTTCTCAATTAAGATTAACAACTTGTCTTTCTCTTTTTCCTCAAAATTTAATTTTATATTTTGACCTAAAATATTGAATTTAAGATTTGACATTTTCTTGGTTTTTGTATTGTTCAATTTCTTCTATGGTTTGTTGTATGCCATTTCTTAACATATTAATTTTATTCTCTAGTTTATTAATTTTGATTGAATTTGCATAATTTTTTTCAATTAGTTCTTGATTTAACTTTTGTAATTCAGCAATATTGATTTTTAAGGCTTTTAAACGATTTAAAATTTTCATTTTATTTTTATAGTTTGAATATTTAAAAATGTCACTTTAATGAATTTTGATATTAGTGTAAAAGGGGCATAAAATAGAGGTCACTTGAGAAATTATATTGATAATTATGAAAATTTGAAACAATTATCGAATTGTATAAGATTTTTATCAATAGATGCTGTACAAAAAGCTAATTCTGGTCATCCTGGGATGCCGATGGGTATGGCCGATATAGCTACTATACTTTTTAAAAATCATCTAAAATTTGATCCTCAAAACCCAAAATGGATAGATAGAGATAGATTTATAATTTCTAATGGCCATGGCTCGATGCTACTTTATTCAAGTCTATATTTGTTAGGATACAAAGATATTAAATTATCTGATATTATAAATTTTAGACAATTAAAATTTCCTACTGCTGGACACCCTGAGTACGGTGCTTTAGATGGAATAGAAACAACAACAGGTCCACTTTCCCAAGGACTTGCAAATGGTGTTGGATTCGCAATAGCTGAAGAAAAATTGTCAAATATATTTTCAAAAAAATTAATAGACCACTATACATATGTATTTGCAGGTGATGGATGTCTTATGGAAGGTTTAAGTCATGAAGTATGTAGTTTAGCTGGACATCTGAAACTTAAAAAATTAATAGTTTTTTTTGATGATAATTCTATTACAATTGATGGATCAACCAAATTAAGCAATTCTGAAATAACTAAAGATAGATTTTTATCATATGGCTGGAATGTAAATAGTATTGATGGTCACAATTTTGATGAAATTTCAGAATCAATTAAAAATGCAAAAAATAGTGGGAAACCAAATCTTATATGTTGCAAAACTAAAATTGGATATGGATCTCCAAACAAAGAATCTAAATCATCTTCACATGGGTCACCTTTAGGGGATGAAGAAATAGAACTTACAAGAAAAAAATTAAAATGGGATTACAGTCCTTTCGAAATACCTGAAGAGCTACTTTCTGAATGGAGAAACTTTTCTAAAAGAAATGATGACATTATAGAAAAATGGAATAATGAAAATAAAGAAACAATAAAATCAAAAAAATATGCAAAATATTATAATAATAATTTAGATAGTGATCTAGTAGATTCAATTAATGATTTTAAAATAAATCACACAAAACTTCGTACGAACTGTGCGACAAGAAAGGCGAGCGAATTATCTTTAGAAGTTATTGAAAAAAAAATGGAGAATCTTTTAGGAGGATCTGCAGATTTAACTGGCTCAAATAATACAAAAACTAAATCTATGAATATTTTTAACTCATCTAATTACAATGGAAATTATATATATTACGGAGTCAGAGAACATGGAATGGCAGGAATTATGAATGGCATTGTTCTTCATGGCGGCATAAGGTCATATGGTGGAACATTTTTAGTTTTTAGTGATTATTGTCGTCCGTCAATAAGATTATCAGCATTAATGAACATCCCCACGATTTATGTAATGACACATGACTCAATAGGTTTAGGAGAAGATGGACCTACTCATCAACCGATAGAACATTTAGCTTCCTTAAGAGCTATTCCAAATTTAAATGTTATTAGACCTTGTGATATTGTTGAAACCATTGAGTCTTGGCAAGTTGCACTAGAATCAAAACAACCAACTGTTATAGTTTTAACTAGACAAAACCTTCCTTTTATTGGCAGAAAATATGATAGCAATAATAATGTAAAAAAAGGTGCATATATTATAAAAAATTTTAGTGAATATGATGCTACGATTTTAGCTACTGGTTCAGAAGTAGAATTAGCAATAGAAACTTCAGATATATTAAATAAAGAAAATATTAATGTAAGAGTAGTCTCAATTCCAAGCTTTGAGCTATTTGATCAGTGTGAAAAAGATTACAAAGATGAAATAATTGGACAGAAAGTTTGTTTTGGTGTTGAGGCTGGAATTATAAATGGATGGGAAAAATATATAAAACTTGAAAATTTTTTAGGACTAAAATCTTTTGGAGCCAGTGCACCTTACAAACAACTATATGAGCATTTTGGATTAACAAGTCAAAATTTTTGCAAAAAAATTAAAAAGAATATTAATTTACAGGATTATTAATGAGAATTGCAATAAATGGTTTTGGAAGAATAGGTAAACTTGTTTTTAGAGCACTTCTTGAAAAAAATATTAAAAGTGTGGAAATAGTTGCTATTAATGATTTAGGTGATCTTGAATCTAGTTTTCATTTAATGAAATTTGACAGTGTGCATGGACATTTACCTATAGAAATTAAAAAAAATAAAAATAATATAATATTTAAAAATAAAAAAATTGTATATCTTCGAGAGAAAGATCCGAATAATTTACCTTGGAAAAAATTAAAAGTTGATGTTGTACTAGAGTGTAGTGGTGTTTTCACCTCTAAAGAAAAATCACAATCACATATAAGTTCGGGTGCAAAAAAAGTTTTAATTTCTGCACCAGCTTCTGATGTTGATGTTACTATTGTGCAGGGTGTTAATAATAATATTTTGAGGAAAAATCATAACATAATATCAAATGGATCATGTACAACTAATTGTTTAGCACCTATAGCAATGATTTTAGAAAATAAATTAGGTATTGAAAGTGGATTTATGACGACAATACATAGTTATACTGGCGATCAAAATACAGTAGATCAAAACCATAAAGATTTTAGAAGGGCTAGAGCTGCTGCAATTTCAATGATTCCATCTTCAACAGGGGCTGCTAAAGCTTTAAGTCTTGTAATTCCAAAATTAAAAGGGAAATTAGACGGAACAGCCATTAGAGTTCCTACCCCTAATGTTTCTCTTATTGATTTAAGTTTTGTAAGTAAAAAAACAACTTCAACTAATCAGATAAATAATCTAATGATAAAATCATCCAAGTTACCAAAATTAAAAAATATTTTAACTACCAATTCACTTCCTTTAGTTTCAATAGATTTTAATCACAATTCAAGCAGCTCAATTTTTGACTTAACTCAAACTCAAGTATTGAATAATAAATTCTGCAGAATATTGTCTTGGTATGACAATGAATGGGGTTTTTCAAATAGAATGATAGAAACTATGCTGGATTTAAAAAAGTTTTTATAGTGAATCGTATTAAAAAAACATTTGCAATTAATACTTTAAACCAAGCAGAAAAAGTTTTAAAATTTTTTATAAATAAAAAAATAAAGCCAATTATTTATATAAGAAACTACATTATAAAAGGTTTTGGATATGATTGGATAGTTAATTTTAAACAATTATTAGAAAGTAAATTTAATAAAAATTTTTATATTTATGCTGATGCTGGTTATGATTTTGGATTATGTACTATACTAATTAACAATAAAATAAATTATATCAAAATAAAATCTAATAAAAATATCATGAAGAAATTACAACAAATTGCAAAAAAAAATAAAGTTTTATTAAATCCAAATTTTAATATAGTAGATCTTTCCAATTTAAAAAATTTAGAAAAAAAATTGGAAATTTTGACTTTAGACATAAAAAAATGAAAATAGATGGAAATCAAATTAAAGTAGGAAACATTTTAAAAATTCACTCAAAGTTATGGAAAGTGTTAAAAACACAACACACTCAACCAGGTAAAGGTGGTGCATATTTGCAAGCAGAAATGAAAGATATAATTAATGGAACCAAAATGAATGAAAGATTTAGATCTTCTGAAACTGTTGAAAGAGCTATATTAGATGAAAAAGTATGTCAATATTTATACAAAGATAATACAAAATATATATTCATGGATAATAATACATATGAACAAATTGAAATTGGAGATGATATTGTTTCGGAGCTTCAATCAAAATTTTTAAAAGAAAATGAAAATATAACTATACAATTTTATGAAAATCAAATTGTTGGTATTAATATAGCAGACACTGTAAAATTAAAAATTATAGAAACAGAAGCTGTAGTAAAAGGACAAACAGCAACTTCATCCTTTAAACCTGCGACACTTGAGGGCGATATTAAAACAACTATACCTCCTTTTTTGAAGGTTGGTGATACTGTCATAATTAATACGAATGATTTTAGTTATTTAGAAAAAGTAAAAAAATAGAAATGTTGCCACCAATTATAAATATATTTGAAAAAGCAGCAAGAAAAGCGGGAAAAATTTTATTGAGAGATTTTGGTGAAATTGAGAATCTTCAAATACATTCAAAAAGTGTTGGTGATTTTGTAACTAATGCTGATATTAAAATTGAAAAAGTACTTTTAGAAACACTGACTTATTACTATCCTCAAGCTACATATATTACAGAAGAATCAGGAAAAATTGCAGGTTCTAATGAAACAATTGTTATTGATCCAATTGATGGAACATCTAATTTCATTCATGGTATACCTCATGTGAGTATTATAATTGGTAAAATTTATAATAATGAAATAACTGATGGAATTATCTATAATCCAATTTTAAATGAATTTTATTGGGCTTCAAAAGGAAAAGGGGCTTGGTGTAACAATAGAAGATTAAGAGTTTCAAAAAGGCAAAACTTTTCAAATTGTATAATAGGAACGGGTATACCATGGGGCATTAAAATAAATGATGATTATTTTTTTAAACAAAAAAGTATTTCTTCTGAATCTGCTGGTATAAGAAGACTTGGTTCAGCAGGTCTAGATTTGGCATATGTAGCAGCAGGTAAGCTTGATGCTTTTTGGGAAGAAGATTTAAATCTTTGGGATGTATTATCTGGTGTTTTATTAGTAAAAGAAGCAGGTGGAAAAGTCACAGAACCAAATGGAAATGAATGGAAAATTAGTTCCAAAGATATATTGGCATCTAATTCAAATATTCATTCTATTTTAATAAAAAAACTAACTTTACAATAAAATTTAAATCACTATAAGCTTTTTTAAAATGAAAAAAAAAATACACCCTGATTACCATGAAATAGAAGTTGTTATGACTGATGGTAGCACATTCAAAACACGTTCAACATGGGGGAAAAAATTAGATAAATTAAAACTTGATATTGACCCTAAATCTCACCCTGCATGGACTGGTGGTAAAGCAAATCTAAATGAATCAGAAGGTCAAGTTGCCAGATTCCAGAAAAGATTCAAAGGTGTTAAAATAGGAAAATAATTATTTAAAAAATTTTTGTGCATCACTTTTAACCTTATTTTTTTTTATTATTTCCTCATTTACCCTATGTATCTCATTTTTAAGGTTTTCTATATATATTTTCAATTCTTCAACACTTAAATCATCTAGATTTAATCTATTTACAGACTTTGTCTTTTCATCTATTTCTAAAACTTCATTCATATTAAACTTTTTTATATATATATTTATTATATATATTTATAAGTATTTTTTTATTTAGGAAGCATGATTATGAAATTACCTTTAATGCCAAAAGCAACAGCAATATGGTTAATAGATAATACTTCTCTAACATTTACTCAAATTTCTAATTTTTGTGGTTTACATGAATTAGAAGTTCAAGGAATTGCTGATGGTGAAGTTGCAGTTGGAATGAGAGGTTATGATCCTATTGACAACAATCAACTAACTAAAGAAGAAATTTTAAGATGTGAAAATGACCAGAAAGCAGAACTACAACTTATTTCTTCGAAGGTTATAGAAATGTTGCCACCAAGAAAAAAAGATACTAAATATACTCCGCTATCTTTAAGACAAGAAAAACCTCATGCAATATTATGGCTAATTAAGAGATATCCAATTGAATTAAGCAGTTCACAAATTGCAAAATTAACGGGATCAACGAAAAACACTGTAGAAGCTATTAGAAATGGGACCTACAGAGAGGCAGTATTAGAATCTAAAAGTCCTATGGATATAGGATTATGTTCTTATGATGATTTAGAAAAATCTCTAAACAGATCAAGAAGTAAAAAAACTGAAGAAAATTCAAATTAAGTTATTTTTTTCAATAGTATATTTAAATAATAATACATCAATAAACTCCAAAACATAAACATAATAGTAAAAAAAATATAAGTATTTTCAATAAATATAATTCCTAAGAAAATTCCAGAATAGTAAGTAAACGTTGCCAAAATAGCACCTAACACTATTCCAACAATTTTATAATTAATAAAAAAAAGTAATATTTCATCAAATAAAGTTGAAAAGCTTAACCATAAACTAATCATCCATATTGGCAATAAACCAAAATTTAACAAAGTATTAAATTTGTAGATGGAAAAATAAATCATCATAGTATCAAATAAATAACCTGGGATAACAATGCATAATGATATTTTAAAAAATCTAGTTTTATTTTTTGTAATCGAAAAATAAAATAAATAAAAAATTATTCCTACTAAAAAGCCTAATAGCGAAGAAGGGTAATATTTTTCTCCCAGTACACAACTAAACCATACGATCTGATATCCGGTTAAAGTTACGATTAATTTTACCTTATTCACTAATTTATTTATTAATTAAATAATGTGAAACATCTGTAGATTTACATAAAAAACCTGTTTCACAGTATGATAAATAATATTCCCACATTCTTTTAAATCTTTCGTTAAAGCCTAACTGCACTAAATCATACCAAGATGATTGAAATCTGTCATTCCACAGTTGGAGAGTTTTTGCATAAGATAATCCAAAACTTTTAATTTCCACAAAATCAAGACCAACTTTTTGATTAATTTCGTTTAGATCTCTTTTCGTTGGTAACATACCTCCTGGAAATATGTATTGCTGAATAAAATCTGGTTGATTTTGATAATTAAATGATCTTTTTTCATCAATAGTAATGATTTGTAAAGCAGCTCTGCCTGAATGTGCTAATGATCTTTTTAAAATATCAAAATAATTTTCCCAATATTTTTGTCCAACAGCTTCAAACATTTCTATTGACGCTATATTTGAGTATTGCTTATTTATTTCTCTATAATCTTTAAGTTTAATTGATACTTTTTCACCCAAACCTTCTGTTTGAATTTTGTTAGAAGCATATTCAAATTGAGCTTGAGAAATCGTAATTGCATCAATTTTTGATTTGAAATTTTTTGCTGCATAAGCTGAAAAGCCTCCCCAACCGCAACCAATTTCAAGTACTTCTGAATTTTCATTTAATTTAAGTGCTTCTGCAATTTTATTATATTTATTTAGTTGAGCTTCCAATAAATTTTGGTTATCTTTTTCAAAATATGCAGCTGAATATGTCATACTCGTATCTAACCACTTGTTATAAAAATTATTACCGAGATCATAATGGTATTCAATATTTTTTTTACTTTGAGATTTTGTGTTTTCATTAAGAAAATGCTTAAATTTAGAATAAATATTATAAAAGATATTGGTTTTTAAATTCTTTAAAAAATAATTTTCATTTCTAAATGCAAGTAAAAGTAGATTGGTTAAGTTATTGGAACTGAAATCACCATCCATATAAGATTCAGCAAAACCTATTGATTTTCTTTTAAAAATTTTGCTTATAAATTTATAATTATTTATCAATAAATCTGCTTTTGGACCATTTTTTATCCCCTTAAATAAATTAACCGTTCCAGATGGAAATATTACAGTTAGTTCTCCATACTGAAGTTTTGATAAAAATCTTTGTGCCACAACTTCAAATGATTGTTGAAATTTATT
This sequence comes from Pelagibacteraceae bacterium, assembly GCA_002718135.1. The sequence continues at coordinate 43,873 of PBDN01000006.1, forward strand.
ATTTATAAAGTTCATTAAAAGTTCCCCTCAAATGATATTGTATCTTTTGGTTTTTTCCTTCTAGCATAATATTTACCACCTTTTAAAACAATTTTGACAGATTCAAATAAAATAGAAGACATAACTTTAAATCCGAGAAGAGGATTTAAAAGATTATATTTTAACAACTTTGAACCTGTAAAATCAATAAATTTTCCTGACTGTGATGCCATTAATAATTTATTATTTTTTTTATCAAACAAGTTTATAACAATATTTATACTATCCTTAGTGACATTATTTGTAAAAATATATTTACCACTCATTCCTATAAAAGGAGATACGTAAAAATCTTTATTGCATTCATGCCTCAAAATTGAATTTTTAATATTTGAGCCTTTTGTAAAAACATAAGTATGCTGTTCATTGGAAGTATTCTTAACTTCATAAAATATTGCTATTAATTTATTTTCATCATAACAGTACAAAATTGAAAGCGGATTAAAAACATAACCGAAAATTCTTGGAAAACATAATATTTTAATTTTTAAATTATAATATTGTACTTTATATTTTTTTAAGTATTCAGCTATAAATTCTTTAATACTTCTATTATCTCTGTAACCATGGTCTTTCTCATTAAATGAAAAAATATTTAACGAATTAATAGAAAAAATTGTTGATTTGGATTTTATAAGATCCAATTCATCCAAGTCTAAAAATATGCTGGGTACTTTATATTTAAAAAAATGTTCAATTTTTCCATAACGTTTATGAACTATTGAAGAAAGAATGATTTTACTTTTCATTTTAATTAATATTGCAGTCTATTATAAAAATTTTCACTTCTTCTCCAAGGTATATCAACGCCTAGTTTTTTAACAACAAATACTGCAGATTGAATTCCATCTTCATGAAAACCAAAACCATGGTAAGCCCCGCAAAAGAAGGTATTTTTGACTCCTTGCAATTTTTTTAATTTGCTTTGTGATTCATTTGTTCTTAGGTCAAATTTTGGATGTGTGAAAATAGTTTCATCATATGTATTTTTAGGAATTATATTTGGATTAATAGTTACAAAATAATCTTTCTTAGTTTTCAATTTTTGAAGATTATTCATCCAATATGTAAGGGTAAAGCTTTTGTCATTTTCAAAGTTTTTAATAAAGTTCCAACTTGACCATGTTTTTTTATTTTTGGGCATCATTGTGGGATCAGAATGAAGATATGCTCTATTAGTTGTATATATGAAATTTGATAAAATATTTTTTTCGTCTTCTGTTGGGTTCTGTATTAATTGTAATGCTTGATCAGCATGTGTTGCAATAACTAAATAATCGTAAGTTTGAACTTCATGATTATTAATTATTTTTATTTGTTGATTAGATCTAATAATTTTTTCTACATTGGTATTTAGACTATAATTAAATTTGTTATAACTTATTATTTTTTTTATATACGAATTACTTCCTCCATTCAAAAATTTCCATTGAGGTCTGTTTTTAAAATTAAATAAATCATGGTTGTTAAAAAAATTTAAAAATAATATTAATGGAAATTTAGCAACATCAATTTGATTAGTTGACCAAATTGAAGAAATTAATGGATAAATATGTAAATTTCTTAAATATATTGAAAAACCATTATTGTTTAAAAATTCGTTTATAGTAATTTTATTATCAATACTATGTATTTTAGTTCTTTTACATAATTTATAAAATCTATTAATTTCAAAAATCATTTTTATATATTTAAGATTAAATAAATTTTTATATTGAGAAAACAAAGTATTAATATTTTTTCCACTATACTCAACATCAGTCAATATATCTGAAACAGCAAATGACATATCTGAATTTAATGTTTTAATATTTAAATATTCAAAAAATTTTGATAAATCAGGATAATTTTTATTATTAAAAACAATAAATCCAGTATCAATAGGTAAATTATTATCTTTAGAAATTTTTACAGTTCTTGTATGACCTCCCAAATAATTATTTTTTTCATACAGGTGAACTTGATATTTTGATGAAAGAAAATATGAAGCGCTAATGCCAGATATACCAGATCCAATTACAGCAATTTTTTTTTGTTTATTATTATTCACTGGCATTGTGATAAATTATAAAATTTAAAAAAATAATTTATTTACTATGTGGAGGCATCTTTTTTTCAACAAACCAAACGTGTTTTTTTAGCACTGGGTCATATTTTTTTAATCTTAGCTTTTCAGCTACTTTCATTCCCTTGGTTGGCTTTCTAACAATATATTTCGTACCTGTTTTAGGGTTTTCTTCGGGAATTAATTGTTTTAAAGCATATGAAGTTTTCTTTGCCATGAGTGACCTATATATTAAAAAAATTCTAAATAAAGTACTTTTTAAAAGTCGTTAACAGTTTGCTTAATATAAGGATTGTATAAACCTTTTCTTTTCGCAATAGAAATTTGTTTATTTCTATCAATTAAACTTTTTTTCTTGGAGTCACTAATTGTACCATAACAATTTGGACATGAAAATCCCTTTAAGTATTTTGAGGACTTAAGTTGTTTCATAGATATTGGGTATCTGCATGCGTGACAAATTTCATATGTTCCATCTTTAAGCTCATTTTGAACCGATACCCTGCTATCAAAAACAAAGCACTCTCCAGTCCATAAAGATTTTTTAGTAGGTGTTTTATTTAAATAATTTAAAATTCCCCCATGTAATTGATTAACATTTTTAAAACCCTTTTTAATCATATATGATGAAATTTTTTCACATCTAATTCCCCCTGTGCAAAACATAGCAATTTTTTTGTTTTTAGCCTTGCCCAAATTATTTTTTACAAAACTTTTAAAATCTGTAAAACTTTTAGTTTTTGGGTTCAAAGATCCTTTAAATGTCCCCATTTTAACCTCAAAATCATTTCTTACATCAATTAAAACAGTTTCCTTATCACATATCAAACTATTCCATTCATTAGGTTGAATTTTTTTTCCAGTAATATTTTGCGGATCAGCAAGATTAGTGCGCAATGTAACTATTTCATTTTTGACTCTAATCTTTAATCTAAAAAAGGGCATAAACTTAGAATAAGAATATTTTGGATTGTAATTATTAAATCCAATCTTGATGATCTTAGATTCAAAAATTTTAATATTAGCAGAGGTGCTAGCAATAGTGCCATTAATGCCCTCTTTAGCCAAAATAATTGTACCTTTTATTTTATTAAATTTGCAAAAAAACAAAAGCTCATTTTTAATAATTAAAATATCTTGTATTTTTTTAAATTGATAAAAAGTAACGATGGTAAATTTAGAATTTATCATTTATTCATCTTTTTATAATAACATTTAGAAGATTTCTATGAATAATAATATTAAAACTGTTTTGAAACTTTTAACTAACTATTCAATTGAAACAACTCCAAATGTATATGAAAAATATGGTACTTTTGCAGATTTAGTTCCTAGGGAAAGTAATATTTATATAACTTATCTTCCTAATGAAAATATGAAAAAAGTTACTGAAACAGCAAAAAAGCTTACTCTCGAGGGCTATAGCGTCATTCCGCATCTTCCTGCAAGAACAATTGCAAATCATAAAGATTTAGAAACTTATATAAAAGTGCTATCTGAATATTGTGGTTGTACAAAAATTTTAGTTATTGGAGGTGGGGGTAATCAAAAAGGTTTAATTAAAAGTTCTATTGAAGTCTTGGAAACCGATTTGTTATCAAAATATAATTTTAAAGAGGTAGGTCTTGCAGGACACCCAGAAGGAAACCCTGATGTTAGCAAAATAGATCTGGATAAAGCTATTATAGAAAAAAATATTTTTTCAAAAAAAGCTGATTTTAAAATGTATTTAGCAACACAATTTTTCTTTGAAGCAGAGTCTTTAAAAAAATGGGAACTGCATCTTAAAAGTTTAAATAATGAACTTGAAATACATGCGGGAATTCCTGGACCTGCGACTCTAAAAACTCTAATTAGTTTTGCCCGTTCTTGTGGTATCGGGAACTCCATAAGATTTTTGTCAAAACAAGCCTTAAATATTACAAAGCTTGCAACAACAAATAGTCCTGATAAATTAATATATGATTTGGCAAGCTATCAAATGGAAAATCCAGATACAAATTTAAAAAAAATACATTTTTATGCATTCGGAGGAATTAAAAAAACTAGTGATTGGTTAAAATCAATAAATAAACCTAATTTAATATATAATGGCCAAAAATTTGAATAATTTATATAAGGATATATCAACAATTTTTATTTTTTATTTTGAAATAAACATTTAGATACCAAAAAACATAATCTATAAATCTCTAAAATTTAAGGGATTTATATGTCTGACATTGATATAGCACGTAAAGCATTAAAAAAAAATATTACAGAAATCGCATCAAAATTAAATTTAGATAAAAATGACTTACATCCATTTGGTCATCACACTGCGAAAATTGATATTAACAAAATTAAAGAAAAAAAAGAAAATTCAAAATTAATTTTAGTTACTGCTATTACCCCAACTCCTGCTGGTGAAGGTAAAACAACAACTTCAGTTGGTTTAAGTGATGGACTATGTAAGATTGGAAAGCAAAGTGTTGTTTGTTTAAGAGAACCAAGTTTAGGTCCAAGCTTTGGTATGAAAGGAGGTGCAGCTGGTGGCGGTTATGCTCAAGTAGTGCCGATGGAAAATATAAACTTACATTTTACAGGAGATTTTCATGCTATTACATCTGCAAATAATTTATTAGCTTCTTTAATTGATAACCATGTTTATTGGGGCAATAAACTTGAGATTGATACTCGTAGAGTAAATTGGAAACGATGCGTTGACTTAAATGATAGAGCTTTAAGGGAAATAACTGCAAATCTTGGTGGAGTTGCTAATGGATATCCACGTAATGATGGTTTTAATATTACTGTAGCCTCTGAAGTGATGGCAATTTTTTGTTTAGCAGATGATTTAAAAGATTTAGAAAGAAGACTGGGTAATATAACAATTGCTTATACAAGAGATAAAAAACCCATTTTTGCAAAAGACTTGAATGCCCATGGCCCAATGACAGTTCTTCTAAAAGAAGCTCTTATGCCTAATTTAGTTCAAACATTAGAAAATAATCCAGCAATTATTCATGGGGGTCCATTTGCCAATATTGCACATGGATGTAATAGTATAATTGCGACTAAAACTAGCTTACAACTAAGTGACTACGTTATTACTGAAGCAGGTTTTGGGGCTGATCTAGGTGCAGAAAAGTTTTTAGATATTAAATGTCGTAAAGGCGGTTTGTCGCCAAATTTAGTAGTATTAGTTGCAACTGTACGTGCATTGAAAATGCATGGTGGTGTAAGTAAAAAAGATTTAAAAACAGAGAATATTGAAGCCGTAATTGCAGGAACTGCAAATTTAAAAAGGCATATTGAAAATATAAAGAAATTTGGATTGCCTGTAGTTGTAGGTATAAATCATTTTGTTGCTGATACAGAAAAAGAAATTAATGCAGTGAAAAATGAATGTGAGAAATTGAACATTACAGCCATAACATGTAAACATTGGGAAAAAGGTGGTGATGGTGCAACTGAATTAGCAAAGAAAGTTGTTGAATTAGCAGAACAAACAAATGATTTTAAGTATATATACAATAATGATATTCCTCTTTTTGATAAAATTAAAAAAATTGCAACCGAAATTTATAGAGCTAACGACATAATTGCAGATTCTAAAATTAGAGATCAATTAAAGTTATTTGAAGAACAGGGATATGGTAATTTTCCTATTTGTGTTGCTAAAACTCAATATAGTTTTTCAACTGATCCAGCATTAAAAGGAGCTCCTGTAAATCATTCCATACCAATAAGAGAGGTCCGATTATCAAGTGGTGCTGAATTTATTGTCGTGATATGTGGTGAGATTATGACTATGCCAGGTTTACCAAGTATTCCTGCAGCAAATTCGATCAGACTAAATTCACAAGGAGAAATTGAAGGTCTGTTTTAAAACTGATAAGAAGTAAAGTTGAATTTAATTATGCCAAAAAGACCTAAAAAATATTCTATATTTTCACTTGTAAAAAATGCGCTTAGTTACCATGAAAATTGGCAACCTGCATGGAAAAAGCCAGAAATCAAAAAAGAATATGATGTTATTATTGTTGGTGGAGGTGGACATGGACTTACTACTGCATACTATTTAGCTAAAAATCATGGCATAACTAATATAGCTGTAGTTGAAAAAGGTTGGATAGGAGGTGGAAATACTGGAAGAAATACAACTATTATTCGCTCGAACTATTTGTGGGATCAAAGTGCTGCTTTATATGAACATGCATTAAAGTTATGGGAAGGTATGTCTCAAGAGCTTAATTATAATGTTATGTTTTCTCAAAGAGGTGTATTGAATGTGGCTCACAATTTGCATGATGTTAGAGAATTAAAAAGAAGATGGAATGCAAATCGCTTGAATGACATAGACTGTGAATGGCTTAGTACAGAACAAGTAAAAAAATTTTGCCCTGTAATAAATACATCTCCAAATATTCGCTATCCGGTATTAGGAGCAACTTTGCAAAGACGTGCAGGTACAGCAAGGCATGATGCAGTTGCTTGGGGATATGCAAGAGGTGCTGATGCTATGGGTGTTGATATAATTCAAAATTGTGAAGTAACNNNNATAAATATTTCNAATGGTNANGTAACAGGTNTTGAAACTACNAAAGGAATNATNAATNCAAANAAAATNGGNGTAGTTNCAGCNGGTCANTCNAGTGTNATTGCNAANATGGNANNNATAAAANTNCCNNTNGAAAGTAGNCCTNTNCAAGCTNTAGTTTCNGAACCTGTAAAACCNNTNATNGANACTGTNGTNATGTCNAATACGATTCATGCTTACGTATCTCAATCTGATAAAGGTGAGTTAGTAATTGGAGCAGGAACCGATAGTTATAATTCATATACACAAAGAGGTGGTTTTAATATTGTTGCAGATACAATTATGGCAATAGTTGAACTGTTTCCTTTATTTTCAAGAATGAAAATGCTTCGCCATTGGGGAGGTATTGTTGATATTTGCCCTGATGCAAGTCCAATAATTAGTAAAACACATATTAATGGCTTATTTTTTAATTGTGGATGGGGAACAGGTGGTTTTAAAGCAACACCTGGATCTGGGTGGGTTTTTGCACATACAATTGCGAATAATCAACCCCATGAACTTAATGCACCTTTCAATATAAATCGTTTTTCCAGTGGAGAACTCGTTGATGAACATGGTGCTGCTGCTGTTGCTCATTAAGAATCATGCTACTTATTAATTGTCCTTACTGTGGTGAAAGAGAACAAGAAGAATTTTCTTGTGGTGGAGAAGCTCACATAGTTCGACCAAAAGATCCTCCTAATCTAACAGATGATCAATGGGCAGATTATTTATTTCTAAGACAAAATATTAAAGGTCTTCAGTATGAAAGATGGAATCATTCATTTGGTTGTAGACAATGGTTTAATGTTGCAAGAAATACTGCAACTGATGAAATATTATTTGTCTACAAAATAGGTGAAAAAGCTCCACAACTTAAAACAAATGATCCTATCACGCCTTGTGGAGAACCACAAATTGGATCAGGAAATTTTTCAACTTCAAAAAAATAAAGTATGCGCTTAGACAACAACAAAGTTCTAGATCAAAATAAAAAGATAGCTTTTTTCTTTGATGGAAAAAAATACTATGGTTATGAAGGCGATACATTAGCCTCAGCCTTACTTGCAAACGATGTTCATCTTATAGGTAGAAGTTTTAAATATCATAGACCCAGAGGTATAATATCAGCTGGCTGTGAAGAACCCAATGGAATAATTCAATTAGAATTAAATGAATTTACTGAACCAAATAGAAAAGCTACAGAAATAATATTGTATGAGGGTCTAATTGCTAAATCTCAAAACAGATGGCCAAGCGTTAAAAATGATTTTGGAGCAATTAATGATTTACTGTCACCTTTTTTTCCTGCTGGTTTTTATTATAAAACATTTATGTGGCCTCCTAAATTTTGGAAAACATATGAATTTATTATTCGTCATGCCGCGGGTTTAGGTAAATCTCCAAAAAAAAATGATCCTCATAAATATGAACAATTTCATTATCACTGTGATGTTTTAATTGTTGGTAGTGGGGTAAGTGGTTTATATGCATCAAAAATTGCTGCATCTAAAAATTTAAAAGTTCTTTTAGTTGAACAAGAAGACGATATAGGTGGATCAATTCTAGCTTCTAGCATCAATGATAGAAAGATTAATAATTATAATCAAATTGAGTGGAAAAATAAAATTTTAAATGAATTAAATGATTGTGAAAATTTAAAGATAATAACTAGCACTACTATATTTGCTTACATGCATTATAATTATTTGCTAGGTATTCAAGATCTTGATCCAAAAAAAGGTATAGAAAAAAAACATTCAATCAGACAGATTTTATGGAAAATAAGAGCCAAAAAAGTTATTTTAGCGACAGGCTCAATTGAAAGACCTCTTACTTTTAATAATAATGACAGACCTGGTATAATGCTTGCTGGAAGCGTTAAAAAATATATCAATAAATATGGTGTTAAACTTGGTAAAAAAATAATTATTTTTACTAATAACGATAGCGCTTATCAAACTGCCATTGACTGTCATCACAAAAAAATAAACATCAAAGCAATTATTGATATTAGAGATAAAATTGATGGGGACCTACCTTCAATAGCAAAAAATCTTGGTATAAAAATATATTCTGGATCAATCATTACTAATACAACTGGTAGAAAAAAAATAAAATCAATCACTATAAAAAAATATGAAAAAAATACGCAGAATAGTAATGAAAATTTAATCAATTTAGATTGTGACTTGTTATGTATGTCGGGGGGCTGGTCTCCAACTGTGCATTTATTTACACAATCAAGAGGTAAATTGAAATTTAGAAGTGAGGATGCATGTTTTATTCCAGATCAAGCTTATCAAGAAACACTATCAATTGGATCATGTAATGGGACATTTAATTTAAGTAAAATTCTACAAGAAACTTTTGATTTTGTTAATAATTTTCTAAGTGAATATAAAAATAATAATTCATTAAGTGAAATTTATAAAGCAAAACAAATTTCAGCTGGAAAACAAAAAAACCTTTGGTTAATTCATGATAAAGACAAAATTGGAAAATCTAAAATGTTTGTTGATTTTCAAAATGATGTTACAGCAAACGATATTAATATTGCTTTATCAGAAGGTTTCCAATCAATTGAGCATGCAAAAAGATATACCACTAATGGTATGGCAACTGATCAAGGTAAAACAAGTAATGTTAATGCACTTGGAATTATAAGTGAACTTACAGACCAAAATATTTCTGATTTAGGAACTACTACTTTTAGACTTCCTTATACACCTGTAACATTTGGTGCAATAGCAGGAAGATTTGTAAAAGAATTTTTTGATATTGAAAGAACAACTCCTATGCATAAATGGCATATTAGCAATAATGCATTATTTGAAGATGTAGGTCAGTGGAAAAGGCCATGGTATTATCCAAAGGATAATGAAAATATGTATAAAGCTGTTAATAGAGAAGTGAAAGCAACAAGAGATAGTATAGGAATCTTAGACGCCTCAACTTTAGGAAAAATAGATATAAAAGGTAGAGATGTTAGTGAATTTTTGAACCGCGTTTATACAAATGCGTGGTCAAAATTAGAAATTGGTAAATGTCGTTATGGTATAATGCTTGGTGATGATGGTATGGTTATTGATGATGGGGTAACTACTCGTCTCGATGAATATCACTATGTAATGACAACAACAACTGGCAATGCCGCCAGTGTTATGAGTAAACTTGAAGATTGGTTACAGACAGAATGGCCAGAACTAGAAGTTTATCTTACTTCTGTTACTGAACAATTTGGTACTATTAGTTTAAATGGTCCAAATAGTAGAAAATTAGTACAATCTCTTTTTCCTGATCAAAATTTTTCAAATAAAGAATTTCCTCATATGAGTTTTAAAAATTTAAAAATTGATAGTGTATATTGCAGAGTTATGAGAATTAGTTTTACTGGGGAAATTTGTTATGAAATTAATGTTCCATCAAGTTATGCCCTTAGTTTATGGAATAAGTGTATGGATCTAGGTAAAAATTATAATATTACACCATATGGTACAGAAGCAATGCATGTTCTCCGAGCAGAAAAAGGATTTATAATTGTGGGACAAGAAACTGATGGATCCGTTACACCATTAGATTTAGATATGGATTGGATAGTTAGTAAGAAAAAATATGATTTTATTGGAAAAAGAGCATTATATAGAAGTGATACTATTAAAGAAGGTCGAAAACAATTAGTGGGATTACTTACCAAAAATCCAAATGAAATTTTAGAGGAAGGTGCTCAATTGGTTGAAAAAAAAACATCTTTACCAATGAATATGGTAGGACATGTTACTTCTAGTTATTATTCCCCTAATTTAGGTAGATCAATTGCTCTAGCTTTAGTAAAGGGTGGAATAAATAAAAAAGGTGATACTTTATTAGTACCTCAACATAAAAAAACTTTAGAAGTAGAAATTACAAATCCCGTTTTTATAGATCCATCAAATGAAAGATTAAGTTTATAATGTTAACTAGGGACAATGTTCTTAAAGAATTATCTATTAAAAGTAGTAATGGTTTTTACTTTAACGAACTTCCTAATATACCTAAAATTAATCTTAGAGGCAATTCTAATGATAAACAATTTATATTCAATATAAACAACATTCTAAATATTCTTCTTCCTTTAACCCCAAATACTTTCAATCAAAACAACAGTTTAAAAACTATATGGTTAGGTCCTAATGAATGGTTAATAGAAATTAATCAAATTCGAGACTTTGAAAAGATATTTTTAGATTTAAAAGAAACATTAAACTTTCAAAATACTGCAGTAACTGATGTTACTGAAAATAGAACAATATTAAAATTAAGTGGCATATATTTATATAAATTACTTGCAAAATTTATGGTTGTTGACTTAGAAAAAGTACTAAAAAGTGAATCATCAGTAGCTCAAACTATTTTTGTTAAAATACCAGTATTAATAATAAGAAATCATAATAAAAATCAAGAACCATCTGTGTATTTACATGCTAATAGATCTCACGCTCAATATATTATAAATTTACTTGTTGATGGTACAAAAAATATTAATTTTTAAATTAATCTTATTTATTTTATTATTTATTAATAATTTTGTAAACGCAAAAACTTTTACTGGTAAAGCTAAAATTATTGATGGAGACACAATACATATAAATTCTAATAAAATAAGACTACATGGAATTGATGCACCTGAGACTGATCAAAAATGTATATTTAAAAAAAAAGAGTGGTTCTGTGGTAGGCAAGCAACTAAAGAATTAAAAAAGTTGATAAAAAATAAAATCATTAAATGTGAAGTCAATGATATAGATATATATAATAGATATGTAGCTATTTGTTTTATTGATCATATTGATCTAAACAAACTTATGGTAAAAAATGGTTGGGCTATAGCATATAGATATTACTCAACAGATTATATAGCTGAAGAGAATCATGCTCGTGAAAATAAATTGGGAATATGGAAAGGTGAGTTTCTAAGTCCCTATATTTATAGAAAGAAAAAACAATAATTAAAATTAACCTCCATGATGGGATACATCTTTTAATTTTTTGATTTCTTCATTTTGATTAGATATTTTTAACTTTAGATTATTTATTTGATTTTCAAGTTCTTTATTTTTTTCCAAAATTGTTTGCGAGTTTTTTTTCAAAAATTTATTTTCATTTAAAATTTTTTTGTTACTATCATTGTTTTCAAAAAGTGAATTTTCCGCTGACTTCAATTCCTTTTTAAGTTTATTAATAGTTTTATTATATTTATTAGTTAAATCATTATATTCATTTTGCAGGGATATAAATTTATTTTTATCAACTACTACATCTTTTTCATTTTCATTTAATTCCAACTTATTATATTTTTCTTCTAATAAATTATATTTATTTTTAAGTTTTAAATAATTTTCTTCATTTGTTACTAAATCTTTTTTTAAATTAATAATTTGATCATCACGGAATTTAATTTTTTGATCTTTCTGAAAAACACTAAGTTTAAGATCTTCTAATTGACTAGCTGTACTAGAAATTTCTTCATTCTGTTTAGGTAAAATATTTTCTTGAGGTTTAATAATATCATAAGAATTGTTTAAAGAAGGGGTAAAAAAATAAAAATATGACACTACAAGAAAAAGAATTACTAAAAAAATAAAATTTCTTCTTCTTTTTCTAGCCCTGGTTCCTACAAATCCTGACATACTTCTAATTTATTTAGTTCTTATTTGATGTCAAAGGATAAATACAATTTTTATTAATTGCTATTTATCTCTGGATCTAATGAGTATGTTTTTTTCCTAATAAAGCTAGTTATTGCTTTTAAATCATCAATTTTTTTTAATTCAGTAAAAGGAATTACTGAGTCAATATGAAGTTTAATTGTGTCACCAATTTTTCTTGTTAATTCATACATTAACAAAGAATATCTGAATGTTTGCCCCATTTTATTTGCAATATGGTATAAATAGCTATTCTGACCTTCAACAAACAACGGCAAGACTGGACTCTTAGTCTTTATAATCAACTTAGATACAAATTGTTTCCATTTTCCGTCATGAGCTTTAGTTTTAAATTTTAAATTTTCTTTTGTTGCAATTTGTCCAGAAGGAAAAATTACAATTACGCCATCGTTATGTAAAAATTTTTCTGCTTCCTTTCTAGCATTAATATTAGATATTATAGAATCTCTTGTTTGTGAAAAATCTATGGGAATAATTTTATCTTTAACAGCTTCCGCTTGACTTAAAACTTTATGGGTTATTATTTTATAATCTTGTCTTATTTTTGCAATAATTGAGCATATTGATACCCCATCAGCTACGCCAAAAGCATGGTTTGCAACTACTATTAATCTACCCTTCTTTGGAATCTTAGAATTGTTATGGTACTTAGCAATTAATTTGAATTCCAATTTATCTAAAGCATCTTGCCAAAAATTTTCCGGTGGATTTTGTTCTTCTAAATATTGATCATACAATTTTTTAAGTTTTAATTTACCTGTAAGTAACTCAACAAATTTTATAAAATTTTGTCCAATTAAATTGACTTCAGAAGATGCAAATGTAAACGCAATTTTTTTAGTTTTTATTTTTTCCATAAAATAATTATTAAATTTTTATTTTATGCTTTTTAAAAAATTGTTACATATTTGCATAATTTGGTCCTCCCGATCCTTCAGGAACTACCCAATTAATATTTTGCGAGGGCTCTTTTATATCGCATGTTTTACAATGTATGCAATTTTGGGCATTGATAATAAATTTTGGATTATTTTGCTCAGTCTTATCAACTTCATAAACTCCTGCTGGACAATATCTTTGAGCAGGCTCATCATATTCGTTTAAAGTATATTTTATTGGAAGTTCAGGATCTTTTAACTTTAAGTGTACTGGCTGATCTGCTTCATGATTTGTTCCTGTCAAATATACAGAGCTAGTTTTATCAAAAGTAAGCTTTCCATCATATTTAGGGTATTCAATTTTTTTTGCTTTATGAGCAGGAATTAAGCTTTCATGATCTGGATGTGGATGTTTAAGAGTAAATGGTAAGTACCCTCTAAAAAGAATCTGATCAATACCAGTAAAAATTATTGCAGGTATTAAACTCCATTGAAAACTAGGTTTTACATTTCTTGCTTTATAAAGCTCATTGTAAATCCATGACTGTTTAAATTTAATCTCATAATCTGATAAGGAAACGTTATTAATAATATATTCATTAATAACCTCAGCTGCAATCATGCCACTTTTCATTGCAGTATGTGAACCTTTGATCTTTGGCATGTTAAGTGTTCCAGCATCACAACCGATTAACAATGCACCTGGCATATGCATAGTAGGTAGACTCTGAATACCTCCTTCAATTAACGCTCTTGCTCCGTAAGAAATTCTTTTACCATTTTTTAATATTTTTGAGATTGCAGGATGAGTCTTAAATTTTTGAAATTCATCATAAGGAGATAAGTAAGGATTCTGATAATCTAAACCTATCACATAACCAATGAAAATTTGATTTTTTTCAGCATGGTAACAAAAACTTCCCCCGTAGGTAGAATTATCTAAGGGCCATCCTGCTGTATGCATTACTAAGCCTTCATCATGTTGATCTTCAGGAATTTCCCAAATTTCTTTAAAACCTATTCCATATTGTTGAGGTGATTTATTATTATCGAGCTTATATTTTTTAATAACTTCTTTTCCTAAATGTCCTCTGCATCCTTCAGAAAAAACAGTTACCTTACCCATTATATTTAAACCAGGTTCAAAACTATCTTTATTATTTCCTTGTTTATCTATTCCCATGTCACCTGTTTGAACTCCAATAATTTTTTCATCTTCATCGTAAATAATTTTAGAAGCAGCAAATCCAGGAAAAATCTCTACGCCTATGCTCTCAGCTTGCTCCGCCAGCCACCTGCATAAATTGGCTAAACTAATAATATAATTTTTATGGTTTTTCTGGACACTTGGCAGTAACCAGGTTGGCCAACTTAAAGATGATTTTTTTCCTAAAAATAAAAATTTTTCTTTTTTTACTTTTGTTATAATTGGCGCATTTTTAGTTTTCCAATCTGGAATTAACTCATCTAGTGCTCTAGTTTCGAAAACATTACCACTTAATATGTGAGCACCTACCTCAGATCCTTTTTCTAAAATACAAACATTCAAATTAGGATTTATTTGTTTAAGTTTAATTGAAGTTGCTAACCCCGCTGGTCCAGCTCCAACTATAACCACATCATATTCCATTTTCTCTCTTTGAATATCCATAGTCTATAATAATGTTTTTTTTATTTTTTTAAAAAGAATAATTATTTTTCTATTGAATTTAATTTATCTAATTCTGTCGACAGAGCAGGAAGTGCTTCAAATAAATCTGCAGAAAGCCCATAATCAGCAACATTGAATATTGGGGCCTCCTCATCTTTATTTATTGCCACAATAATTTTACTTTCTTTCATTCCTGCAAGATGTTGAATAGCTCCAGAAATTCCTACTGCTATATAGAGATCTGGAACTACAACTTTTCCAGTTTGCCCGACTTGATAGTCATTACTTACATAACCAGCATCAACAGCTGCTCTTGAT
>PBDN01000007.1 GCA_002718135.1 Pelagibacteraceae bacterium
TCTAGAACACATATTAGCAGATAATTGTTCAATGCAATTAGTTCGTTATCCTAAACAATTTGATGTTATTCTTACTGATAATTTATTTGGTGATCTTTTAAGTGATACTGCAGCCATGTTAACGGGTTCACTAGGTATGCTGCCATCAGCAGCACTTGGACCATTAAAAAATAACGGTACTAGGGCTGCAATGTATGAACCAGTTCATGGTAGTGCGCCAGATATTGCGGGTCAATCTAAAGCCAATCCTCTTGCAATGATTATGAGTTTTTCGATGATGCTCAAGTATAGTTTTGATATGCAGGAAGACAGTAAATTAGTTGAAAAAGCTGTTCAAAATGTTTTATTAAAAGGTCTNAGAACNGCNGATATNAAAGANGGNGCNAAAAAAATAATTTCTACNAAAGAAATGGGNGANGCAGTNATNNANGAANTNAAAATNTTATCAGGAAATTAAATGACNCAANAATNTAATNTAGCAGTNGNTGGTGCAACNGGAGCAGTTGGAANTGANATAATTCAAATNTTAGAACAAAGAAATTTTCCNATNGANAATNTNTANTTACTNGCNTCATCAAAATCNAAAGGNAAAAAANTAGAATNNAAAGAAAAANANATTNTTGTTGANGATCTCTCNNAATTTGATTTTTCAAAAGCNCATATNGGTTTNTTTTCACCAGGTGGTAAAATTTCANCNGAATATGCNCCNAAAGCTGCNAANNNTGGNTGTATAGTTATNGANAATACTTCNCATTTTAGAATGNAAAAAAANNTNCCNNTANTAGTTCCTGAAGTNAATNCNAATANTCTTGANGAATTTTTTCAANATGAANANAGAACAAATATNATTTCAAANCCTAATTGTTCAACNATNCAAATGGTNGTTGCNTTNAANCCNCTNCATGAAAAATCNATNATAAATAGAGTNGTAGTTTCNACATANCAAGCTGTNTCNGGTGCAGGTAAAACNGGNATGGANGANTTATTTAATCAAACTCAAAATGTTTATGCAAATNAAGAANTAAAAAAAGAAAAGTTTACNAAACAAATAGCNTTNAANGCNATTCCNCACATNGGNGNNTTTTTAGANAATGGNAATACNGAAGAAGANCAAAAAATGATTGATGAAACAAAAAAAATTTTAGATGAAGGAATTAAGGTTTCAGCAACATGTGTCAGAACTGCAGTTTTTATAGGACATTCTGAGGCTATTAATATTGAATTTGATTCCCCAATAGATGCTAAGGATGCAAATGAAATTCTGTCAAAGTCTGATGGTATCTCAGTTATTGATCATAGAAAAGATGAGGGGTATGTTACTCCAGTCGAAATAGCTGGAGAAGATAAGGTATATGTAAGTAGAATTAGAAACGATGACTCAATAGACAATGGTTTAAGTTTATGGGTTGTATCAGATAATTTACGTAAAGGAGCCGCTTTAAATGCGGTTCAAATTGCAGAAGTGGTGATATCTAAATATGCAAATTATATAAAAATTTAATTATCCTCTATTAATCTTTTCCCATAAACTTGTGAGTCCTGTAATTTATAATAATTTATTTTGTAAAAATTTTTTACTTTAACATTACTATTTCTAACAAAAAGATTAATTTTAGGACACCCTATTTTTAACAGTTTATTTTCAACTATTTCCAAAATTTCAGAACCAACACCTTTTTTTTGGTACTCAGGTAAAACTGCTAAATAATAAATATAGCCTCTGTGACCATCATAACCTGCCATTGCTGATGCTATAATCTTTTTACTTTTTTCACCTATTATAAAAAGATCATCTTTAATTTTTAATTTTCTCATAATATCTTTATGAGGATCGTTCCAAGGAACTATAAGATTGCATTTTTTCCAAAGCTCAATAATTGCTTCATTATCTTTTTCTATAAATTTTCTATATTTTATTTCTATCATAATAAATTGGTGGTCTCGTAGGGACTCGAACCCCAAATCCATGTTCCGAAGACACGTGTGATATCCATTTCACCACGAGACCCTTGCATCAAAATATAATATCAAAATAAATAAAGATATTGCAAATTAGTTACCAGGAACTATTTGGTTGTTTTAGAAATAATTCCTCATCTTTGGTTGATTTTCTATTTAAAACAGTATTTCTATGAGGATATCTTCCAAATTTTTTAATTGCTATAGTATGATCATTCCACGATTTTTTAAGTCTATCATAAACTTCAAATGATTTTAGATAAATATCAACAAGCTTATGACCAAAATCATGATCGCTTATATCTTCACTGTGAATTAGGGGTAAAAGCAAAAAGTGAATTTTATTTTGAGACAATTCTTCCAAATAACCTCTGTCAATTGCTTCATTAACTATAAGCCGAGTTTTATAATCTTGTTCAAATGCTTTTGGGCTATTTCTAAAAAGATTTCTAGAAAACTGGTCTAATAATATTACTAAGGCAACACATTCTTCAGGGCTATCTTGCCAATCATCATACTCATTATTTATTGCTTTCTGTAAATCTTGAGAAAACAATTTTTTAATCTTTTCATCATATTTGTCATTTTTGTTGAACCAATCTTCCATGCTAGACTGTATAAACCAGAAGTCTAAAATAGCTTTTGCTCTTTCTTTCATTTCATCACTATACTATAGAAGATTAACTTACATGACATTAATTAAATTAAACAATAAAATTATCAAATGTAAGCAATGTAATCGTCTTGTAAATTTTCGAGAAAAAATTGCTAATGAAAAAAGAAGGCAATATATTGACCAAAAATATTGGGGAAAGCCGATTACAGGATACGGTGATCCTTATGCAAAGTTATTAATGATAGGATTGGCACCAGCCGCCCATGGCGGTAATAGAACAGGCCGAGTATTTACAGGTGATAAATCTGCAGAATTTTTATTTAATTGCCTTTATAGAGCAGGTTTTTCAAATCAACCTATTTCGATTAAGAAAGATGATGGTCTTATTCTTAAAAATTTGTATTTAACAACAGCTCTAAAATGTGTACCTCCTGGAGATAAACCCTCAACTGAAGAATTAAAAACATGTTTTACTTTTCTTAAAAAAGAAATTGAATTTTTATCAAGAATTAATACTATTGTTGCGTTAGGCAAGATAGCTTTTGATGCATGTCTTAATTTTTATATGCAAGATTATGAAATTAAGAAAAAAGAATTTATTTTTAAACATGGTGTTAAATACTTGCTGCCTGATAATAAATTATTACTAGGAAGTTATCATCCAAGTCCGCGTAATGTTAATACTGGACGTATTGATCAAAAAAAAATGGTAGCTCTTCTTATGAAAGTAAAAAAGATAATAGAACAGTGATGGTTAAACAAAGTAAATCAAATATTTTAAAAAAATATTATGAAGATATTGGTCAAATATCTATGTTTGGTCATGATAATTTACATTTTAAAACTATTAATTTACCTAATCGTCAACGTTTTGTTAATTTGTGTTCAAGATTTAAATTAAAACTATTGATTAAATCTAGACCACATAGCATGAAAACAATAAAAATATTTAAATGAAAAATTTTTTTTTGTATGATCCTAAACTTTTGATTTATGGTTTTTTTATTGTTTTTTTTGCAAGCTATGGTCAAACATTTTTTATATCAATTTTTAATTATGAAATTCGCTCTCATTATAATTTATCTGATGGTGGTTTTGGATTTGTATATGCTATAGCTACAATCTTCAGTTCTATTCTTTTAATTAGTTTTGCTAAATTAATTGATTTTATTGATTTAAGAGTTTACTCATTTATCATTACTATAGGTATGTTTTTATCATGTTTAGCGATGTTTTTTTTTATTAAACATTTATCATTTCTTTTTTTAACAATTTTTGCATTAAGATTTTTTGGACAGGGAGCCATGTCACACGCAGGAGAAACATCGATGGCTAGATATTTTGAGAACAATCGAGGAAAAGCCCTTTCAGTATCGACTTTAGGAGGAATGATTGGGGTAATGTTTTTACCAATGTTTATTATTTATTTAATGAAACATTGGTCAATAAATCAAATTTGGCTGGGTGTTTCCTTTTCTATTTTATTATTTATACCTCTTTTATTTTATTCTTTAAATGATCAATCAAACAGACATATAAATTTTAAGAAAAATATAAATAATGATCTAAGAAATCAAAAGTGGAGAACAAGAGATATAATTAAACAAAGAAAATTTTATATTTATCTTCCACTGTCGATTTCTCTATCTTTTATTTCTACAGGATTAATGTTTCACCAAATTTTTATATTTAATGAAAAAGGTTGGAGTCTAGAAATGTTGGGAAATGGTTTTCTATTTTTAGGAATATTTTCAATTATTGGATTATTAATTGGGGGACCAATTATTGATAAATTTGATACTCGAAAGACAGTTTTAACTGCTTTATTGCCTTTATTTCTAGCTTTGATAGTATTATTATTTTTTGATAACTATTTTTTTCTAATTATCTACATGAGTTTATATGGTTTAAATCACGGTATTTACACCCCTTTTATAGGAGCCCTTTGGGCAGAAATTTATGGAGTTGAAAGTTTGGGAACTGTTAAAGCTCTATTGCATGCAGGCGGAGTTTTTTCTAGCGCTTTGTCACCTTTGGTTTTTGGTTATTTAATTAACTGGGGCTTTGGAATTTTCACAATTGTTACAATTAGTATATTAATAATAATAATTGCAACTATACTTCCAATATTTAAAAAACTGCCATGAGTGAAAAAATTGCAAATAGTATTAATTTTTTATTAGCTGAATACAAAAGATTAGAAAATAAAAAAAAAAATATGAAAATTACTAAATCAGAAGAAGAAACNCTTAAAAATTTAAAAAAATTTTTGGGAAAAAAATTATGATTTTTACTATAATCGATCAATANAATAGTTTTGTTAGTAATAATTTTTTAAAGAAAGATGTTAAACAGCTTCAAATATTGAAAACAATAAATTCTACATGGTTGGATTTTAAAAAGAATACCTTTCTTTTTTCTAAAAGAAAAAAAAATGGAATTTATCTTTATGGATCTGTGGGTTCTGGAAAAACTTTTTTGTTGAATTTATTTTGTGAATATAGCAAAGTAGGAAAAAAAATTCACTTTGATCATTTAATGAATGATTTGCATAGTTCTATAAATACTAAAGATCACAAAGATAAAAGTTTAAAACAATATGTTAAAAAATTAGTTCAAGATATTGAAATACTTTTTATAGATGAGTTACATGTATTTAACATTGTGGATGCTTTAATTATAAAAAAATTATTTAGTTTATTTAAGGAAAAAAAAATTTTCATTATTGTTTCATCTAATTTTCATCCAAATGATTTGTATACAGACGGCTTACAAAGAAATGATTTTTTACCTTTTGTTGATTACATTTTAGATAGATTTAAAATTATTGCCTCTTTAATTGATAAAGACTATAGAAGATTGGCGCTAAATCAGTCTAAGACATATTTTACTCCAATTAACAAAGATACAAAAGTTGAATTTAATAATCTTTTTGATCGTTTAGTTGACGTATCTTCTTTAACCTCAAAAACAATTAAAATTAAAAGCAGAAGTTTGTTGGTTAAAAGATGTACAGCTAATGTTGCTATTTGCGATTTTGATTTTTTATGTGATACAAACCTTGCTCACGATGATTATAATAATATAGCCAAAGAATTTAATTTAATATTTATATCTGAAATACCACAGTTTTTTGATGAAAAAAGAGACCAATGCAGACGTTTTATTAGTTTAATTGATATGCTTTATGAGCAAAATTGCTCAGTAGTTTTACTTGCTGATAAACCTATATCTGCATTATGCAAAATAACTTCTTTATCAAGAGAATTTGAAAGAACAGCTAGTAGATTATATGAAATGACAATTATTAATCCATCATGATTAAAAAAATTATTATCATTATTCTGATTTTATTTAGCATTGCTATATTTGCTTATGGAGGTATTGGTTTTTATGTAGCTTATAGTATTTTAAAGATTGATCCTACTTGTGGATGGCACCAAAATTCTCTTCCAAATACATGGAGTACTAAAGTTGATTCACATGAATATTCTAATTTTTCAAGAAGTCGTTTACGTGAGAATTTTCCATCTAGTAAATATCATCTTGAGGATTGGCAAGATGTTTATTTTTCTTCTAGAGAAGATGATATAATGTTGAATGGATGGTTATTTAATTACTTTCCTAATCGACCAATTGTAATTGTTGTTCATGGTATATTTCCTAACGGCAAGTGTAAACCTGAATCTAATTTAATTGCAAGTATGCTTATTAGTAAACAAATAAATGCTTTAACAATAGATCTTAGAAATTATGGAGAAAGTGATACTGTAAGTGAATATGAGGATTTAGGACTAAAATCATTTAATGATGTTCTGGGAGCTTATGATTTTTTAAAAAATATAGGTTTTGAAGATTATGAAATTGGATTACATGGTATTTCTTTGGGAGCAGTTCCAGTAATTTTTGCGTCAAGTGTTGAACAAGATATTAGGGCTATATGGGTTGATAGTTCACTTGCTGAATTTAATATGGTACTTCAAGATGAAATAGCTAGGTACGGTTTGTCAATTGAGTTTGGCCCAGCTGTTAGTTTTTTTGGCAAATTACTAACTGGTGTTGATCCAACTAAATTAAATCCAGTAAAAAAATTAACAAAAAAACAAGCATATTTTTTTACACATGGTGATAAAGATCAGCGTATGCTTACAAGACATTACAATTATTTTAAAAATTATACTGAGAAAAATAACATTAATGCTAATTTTTGGTTAGCGGAAAATTCATATCATGTTGACTCAATGTTTAAACATACTGATGAATATGCAGATAAAATGCATAAATTTTTCACAAAAAATTTAATAAAATAATGCCGGACGTTTCTTTACTAGTATGTACCTTGGCAGACACTTCTCTAGTTAAGTAAAACTCTAAAATTATCAAACGGCGGGNAAGACAATATAATCTCTTGGCATTCCTCCGAAGCAAAGAAACTGAGTTAATATCCGGCAAGACACAACTAATCCTAATTAAATTTTTTTTCAATAAATATGCAAATTTATCAGCTGATTTTTGGCTAAATCTTGGTAAAAAATATTGACAATTTTAGTTCTATCCACAGATTTATACACATCTTATAAAAGAACAAAATATAAAAATTAATCATAATTTTTTTTGAATTTCTGCAAAAAAAATATAGTTATAAGATATAAGGCATCAATAAATAGCTTCAAAATGAACCAAGAACGTCCTTTATCCCCACATCTATCTATTCATAAAAAAATTTTAACATCAGTTTTCTCTATATTTCATAGAGTTACCGGAATAGGTTTAAGTTTTGGATCTATTTTAATAGCTATTTGGATTTTATTATTGGCTCTGGGACCGAATTATTTTTATTTTTTTCAAAACATTTCATCTATTTTTGTCTTTAAACTTATTCTCTTTTTTTGGACTTTGGCAATATTTTATCATCTCTTCAATGGAATACGATATTTGTTTTGGTCATTTGGAAAAGGAATGGCTCTGGATACAGTGTATTTATCTGGATACATTGTTTTAGTGAGTTCAATAACTGCAACTATATTTGTTTGGATATTATAATGAAAAATTATGCTGGAAAATGGATATTACAACGTGTGACAGCAATTGTTTTAATTCCTCTTACTTTTTGGTTTGTGTATAATTGTATTTCATTTTCTTATTTAAGTTTTGATGAAATAATATTTTTTTTTAGTTCAATGTTAAACTCTTTTTTATTTTTAATATTGATGATGTCGATGTTTTTGCATGCTAAAATTGGATGTGAGACTATATTAGACGATTATATTACTTCTAAAAGTAAAAAAAAAATTTCTAAATATTCAATAAAAGTTATTTTTTATGTTTGTATGAGCATAACAGTATTTTCTGTTATAAAAATAAACCTTTTATAATGCCAAAGTCATACGAATTTGTAGACCATCATTATGATGTACTAGTAGTTGGGGCTGGAGGATCTGGTTTAAGAGCAACACTAGGATCAGCTGAGTTAGGGTTGAAGACTGCTTGTATATCAAAAGTTTTTCCTACCAGAAGTCATACTGTTGCGGCTCAAGGTGGTATAGGGGCTGCTCTTGGTAATATGGGAGAGGATAACTGGCGCTGGCATATGTTTGATACCGTTAAAGGATCTGATTGGTTAGGAGATCAAGATGCTATCGAGTATTTGTGTGCAAATGCCCCGGAAGCTGTCATTGAACTTGAAGAATATGGAATGCCATTTAGTAGAACACAAACAGGTAAAATTTATCAAAGACCTTTTGGAGGACATTTAACTAATAATGGTGAAGGAGCTCCCGCGATGCGCGCTTGTGCAGCAGCTGACAGAACCGGTCATGCTCTTCTGCATACATTGTACCAACAGTCATTAAAGCATAATGTAGAATTCTTTATAGAATATTTTGTTTTAGATTTATTAATGGATAAAAGCGGTGACTGTAAAGGGGTTATAGCATGGTCTTTAGAAGATGGAATCATACATCGTTTTCTATCTCATCAAACAATAATCGCTACCGGAGGATATGGAAGGGCATATTTTTCTTCTACAAGCGCCCATATATGTACAGGTGATGGGAGCGCAATGGTTTTGAGACAGGATTTACCTCTATCTGATATGGAATTTATTCAATTTCATCCAACTGGTGTTTATGGAGCGGGTGTTTTAATTACAGAGGGAGCAAGAGGCGAAGGTGGCTATTTAACAAATAGAGATGGTGAAAGATTTATGGAAAGATATGCTCCTAATGCTAAAGATTTAGCCTCACGGGATGTAGTAAGTAGAGCTATGACAATTGAAATAAACGAAAAAAGAGGTTGTGGTGAAAAAGCGGACCACATTCTTCTTCATCTTGAACATATTGATGCTTCAACATTAAAAAAAAGATTACCAGGTATCTCAGAAACAGCAAAAATTTTTGCTGGAATTGATTTAACAAAAGAGCCTATTCCTGTCTTACCTACTGTTCATTATAATATGGGAGGTATACCAACAAATTATAGAAGTGAAGTTCTAAAACCAAATGATGATAACCCTGACCATGTGTGTGAAGGCCTATTGGCCGTTGGGGAGGCTGCTTGTGTTTCTGTTCATGGAGCTAATCGACTAGGAACAAATTCTTTAATTGATTTAATTGTCTTTGGCAAAGCAGCTAGTATTACTGCGTCAAAAAAAATTAAACCTAATTCATCAAAATTTGAGCTAAGTGATAATGCTTCTGAACAAACATTAGATCGGTTTGATAAAATTCGTTTTAATAAAGGTACTACATCTTCAGGAGAAATTAGAATTTCTATGCAAAAAATAATGCAACAAAAATGTTCTGTTTTTCGAACAAAAGATTTAATTGATGAGGGAATTGAAGAATTTAGCCAAATTGATTCATCTATGCGTAGTATTAATGTAAAAGACAAATCTCTTATATTTAATACTGATTTAGTAGAGGCATTAGAATTAGAAAATTTAATAGCTCAATCAAAAGTTACTTTACACTCCGCATTAAATCGAACAGAAAGTCGTGGTGCACACGCGAGAGAAGATTATAAGATGAGAGATGATACTAATTGGCTAGTTCATTCATTGTCATGGTTAGGGCAGGACGGCAAAGTAAAAATGGGTAAGCGCCCCGTACATATGAATACACTTACGAATAATATACAATCTATACCTCCAAAAAAGAGAGTATATTAAATGGTTCAATTTACTTTACCAAAAAACTCTAAGATTAATGAAGGTATTAAATACTCATGTTCTGATACTGTTGAAAAGTCAAAAAAAATAATTATTTATAGATGGGATCCTGAAAATAAAAAAAACCCACGATTAGACACTTATGAAATTGATCTTAAAAATTGTGGACCAATGGTTTTAGATGCGCTTATTAAGATCAAAAATGAAATTGATTCAACTTTAACTTTTAGAAGATCTTGTCGAGAAGGAGTTTGTGGATCTTGTGCAATGAATATAGATGGCGTAAATACATTAGCATGTTTAAAACCTATTGAGGATGTTAAAAAAGATATACGTATTTATCCTTTGCCCCATATGCGAGTTATAAAAGATTTGGTTCCTGATTTAAGTAAGGCATATAAGCAATTGGCCTCAATCAAACCATGGTTACAAAAAGGTAGTAAGAATAGGCAATATTCAAAAAATAAATTAAAAGAAAGTACACAAAGTCAAAAGGATAGAGATAAGTTAGATGGACAATGGGAATGCATATTATGCTTTTGTTGCACAACATCTTGCCCAAGTTACTGGTGGAATGGAGATGAATATCTTGGTCCTGCTGTTTTACTTCAAGCGGCTCGATGGGTAAATGATTCTAGAGATGATGAGAGAAAAAAAAGATTAAGTAAAATAAATGATTCTATGAAATTATTTCGTTGTCACTCCATAATGAATTGTACTCGTTCATGTCCAAAAGGACTAAACCCTGCAAAAGCAATTGCTGATTTAAAGAAGGCTATTGTTACAGAATTGTAATTCTAGTATAGGGCATTTATGAGAAAAAAAATTGCTCTTATAGGAGCAGGAAATATTGGCGGGACTTTAGCACATTTAATCAGTTTAAAGGAATTAAGTGATGTAGTTTTGATAGATATTGTCAAAGGTGTTCCTAAAGGAAAAGCATTAGATCTTGTTCAATCCTCTAGTATTGAAAATTTTGAATCTAAGATAATTGGATCTTCAAACTATAAAGATATTGCAAATTCAGATGTTGTAATAGTTACGGCTGGATTTCCAAGACGTCCAGGAATGTCTAGAGATGACCTCGTTGAAAAAAATTCTAAAATTATTAAAGATGTTGGCAGAGCAATTAAAAAATTTTGTCCAAAGGCTTTTGTAATTTGTATAACTAATCCTTTGGATGCTATGGTTAGTGTCTTACAAAGTTCAGCTGGTCTTAAAACTAACATGTGTGTAGGAATGGCAGGTGTTTTGGACAGCGCTAGATTAAAATATTTTTTAGCAAGTGCACTGAATGTTTCTGTTCGAGATGTTGATACTGTGGTATTAGGTGGTCATGGCGATACTATGGTTCCTTTACTAAGATATTCTACTATATCAGGAATACCTATCTCAGAATTAATAGCAACAAAGGTTATAACAAAGAAAAAAATTGACTCTATTATTAAAAGAACACGAGACGGGGGAGCAGAAATTGTTAAACTGATGCATACTTCAGCATTTTATGCTCCAGCATCTTCAGCCATTGCTATGGCACAATCATATTTAAAAGATCAAAGAAGAACCTTACCTTGTGCAGCTTATCTAAATGGAGAATATGGTGTAAAAGGATTATATGTTGGTGTACCAGTTATTATAGGAAAAAGAGGAGTAGAAAAAGTAATAGAATTAAAATTAAATTCTAATGAAAAAAAGCAATTTAATAACTCAGTAAGGGCAGTAGAATCATTAACTAATTTAGCAAAAAAATTAGTAAAAAAATAATTTTAAAGGTATTATAATTTATAATTCAACATATAAAAATAAAGATTAATAATGAATCTTCATGAATATCAAGCAAAAAAAATTCTTAGAAATTTTGGATTACCTTTACTTAAAGGAAAATCTTACGTTGATAACTTATCAAACTTAAATCAAGATATTAATAATTTATCAGGACCACCTTGGGTTGTGAAATCCCAAATTCATGCTGGTGGAAGAGGAGCTGGAAAATTTAAAAATAATTTTAATGATAAAGGAGGAGTGCAAGTAGTTTCAGAAAAAAATGATGTTTTTAAAATTGCAGATTCAATGATGAATAATGTTTTGATAACAAAACAAACAGGCCCAAAAGGAAAGAAAGTAAAACGAATTTACATTGAAGAAGGTTGTAAAATAGAAAAAGAATTTTATCTAAGCATTTTAATAGATAGAAATACTTCTCAGCCAATGTTGATGATTTCAGCATCTGGTGGTATGGATATTGAAGAAGTTGCTGAATCTAATCCTGATGAAATTCGTTATAATTACTTTTCTCATTTAAACGTTCCTATAAAGAAAGAATTAAATGCTGGTTCAGCCACTTCTGTCATTGTATTGCCTTCATTTTATATTGAATTTTTAGACATTTCAGTAAAACAATTTGAAGAACTTAACGCTATAGTAACAAAACTACTTAAATTATTTATTAATATAGATGCCAGTGTCATTGAGATTAACCCCTTAGTTTTAAATGATGAAGGGCATTTTATTTTATTAGATTCAAAGATAAGTTTAGATGATAATGCGTTATTTCGTCATCCAGAGTTAAAAGAATTACAAGATATAAGTGAAGAAGATCCATTAGAGTTAGAAGCAACTAAAAATAATATGAACTATGTAAAGCTGGATGGTTCAATTGGATGTATGGTGAATGGAGCTGGTTTAGCAATGGCAACTATGGATTTAATTAAACAGTTTGGAGAAGAGCCTGCAAATTTTTTAGATTTAGGAGGAACTGCTAATAAAGAAAGGGCAGTAAAAGGATTTAAAATTATTCAGTCGGATCCAAATGTTAAGTCAGTCCTTATTAATATATTTGGAGGAATTATTCATTGTGACATGATAGCAAATGGTATTATTGAAGCAGTCAAGGAACTGAATTTTAAATTACCAATTG
Source organism: Pelagibacteraceae bacterium (assembly GCA_002718135.1). The sequence goes on from PBDN01000007.1 coordinate 12,661, forward strand.
TCGTACGTTTTCAGGGAACAAACTCTAATGAAGGAAGAGATATTATTAATAAGTCAAATTTAGGTATGACTTCAGTTGAAGATTTTACTGAAGCGGCAAAAAAAGTTGTAGAGTTAGCAAAATAAATGTCAATTATAATCAATAAAGACACTAAAGTCATATGTCAGGGCTTCACTGGATCTCAAGGAACTTTTCATTCTAAGCAAGCTATTGATTATGGGACTCGTATGGTTGGAGGAGTAACGCCTGGCAAAGGAGGAAATACTCATTTAAATCTTCCAGTTTTTAATTCAGTGCAAGAGGCTGTTGATAAAACCAAACCTGATGCTTCAGTAATTTATGTTCCAGCAAAATTTGCAACAAAGGCTATTCATGAAGCTATAGATGCTAATATTAAAATTATTTCATGTATTACTGAAGGCATTCCAGTTTTAGATATGGTGGAAATTAAAAAAAGAATCATTAAGAAAAAAATATATTTTATTGGACCAAATTGTCCCGGTCTCGTTACTCCGGACGAGTGTAAGATTGGTATTATGCCTGGTTTTATTCATAAAAAAGGCAAAATTGGAATAGTTAGCCGTTCGGGAACTCTTACATATGAAGCAGTTTGGCAAACATCGGAAATAGGTCTTGGTCAAACAACCTGCGTAGGTATTGGAGGAGATCCTATTCATGGGATGAGTTTTATTGATTGTATAGATCTTTTTCTAAAAGACGAAGAGACAAAAGGAATATTAATGATTGGAGAAATAGGAGGTTCTGCTGAAGAAGATGCAGCTGAATTTATTAAAAAATCTTCCATTAAGAAGCCTACTGCAGCTTTTATTGCTGGTATTACGGCTCCAAAAGGAAAACGTATGGGACATGCTGGAGCTATAATATCAGGAAAAAAAGGAACTGCTGAGTCTAAAATTAAGGCTTTAGAACAAGCAAACGTTTTAATAGCTCCTTCACCTGCAAAACTTGGTGAAACCATGCTAAATGCGATGCAAAAAAGCTATACTTAGAAAAAAATCATATTAATAATCATATTATATATTGGTACACTAAATATTTTAAATGAACGACAGCTTTCTTAATAGTGCAAATGCGCCTTACGTGGCAGAGTTGTTTTTTAAATTCAAAGAAGATCCAAATTCAATTGACAAAAGTTGGAGCAATTTTTTCGAAACATTTCATGAAGATGATTTGGCAATATTATCTGATTTTGGTGGACCAGAATGGAAAAAAAGACCATCAAGTGTAATAGATAATGTATCTTTTGATAAATTAATTCTTTCTTCCACAAATATAGATTTTAATAGTTTTAAAAATTCAACATTAGACTCAATTAGAGCACTTAGATTAATTAGAGCTTATCGTATCAATGGACATTTGATTGCTGAACTGGATCCATTAAAGCTACAAAAAAAAAATTATCATCCTGAATTAGATTATAAATCATATGGTTTTACTGATTCTGATTTTAATAAAGAAATTTTTATTGATGGGAGTTTAGGCTTAGAAAAAGCAACACTGAAAAAAATTATAAAAATATTAAATGAAACTTATGCTGCATCTATAGGTGTTGAATTTTTGCATATTCAATCACCAGAGCAGAAACAATGGGTACAAGAAAGAATTGAGGAAGTTAGAAATAAAACAATTTTCTCAGCAAATGGTAAAAAGGGAATATTTCAGCGACTAGTAGAATCAGAGCTGTTTGAGCAATATTTAGACAAAAGATTTTTAGGAACAAAGAGATATGGAATAGAAGGTGGAGAATCAATGATTCCTGGAATTGAACAGATTGTAAAACAATCATGTTTGTCGGATGTTGAAAATATTTTTTTTGGAACAGCCCATCGAGGTAGATTGACCTTATTAGCAGCTGTTTTAGGAATGCCTTACAGAGGCATTTTATCGAAATTTCAAGGTGATCTTAACGATCCAAATGAAGTGCTAGGTTCTGGAGATGTAAAATATCATTTAGGTGTTTCTAGTGATAGAGAATTTGAAGGGAAAAAGATACACCTTACATTAACTCCAAATCCTTCTCATCTTGAAGCAGTGGATCCGGTTGTGGTTGGCAAAGTAAGAGCAAAACAAACACTCTTGAATGATAAAAAAACTGATAAGGTTTTTGGTTTATTAATTCATGGTGATGCCGCAATGGCTGGACAAGGTATTGTCGCGGAAACATTTGCAATGTCTCAACTAAGAGGTTTTAGAACAGGAGGAACGATTCACTTTGTTATTAATAATCAAATTGGTTTTACTACAGTTCCTCATTATGGGCGTTCAGCACCTTATTGTACAGAAATTGCAAAAATGGTTCAGGCACCAATTTTTCATGTAAATGGTGATAATCCAGAAGCAGTAGTGCATGTTTGTCGATTAGCTGCAGATTATAGAAATAAATTTAAAGAAGATGTTGTAGTTGATATGTTTTGTTATCGTCGATCAGGACATAACGAAGCA
>PBDN01000008.1 GCA_002718135.1 Pelagibacteraceae bacterium
GTTAAATTATTTAAGCATAAATAGTATCTAGAGTCTCGAGCAGATTTTATAAAAATTAAATAAATTCAATTACAGATTGTATTAATTAATTATATTTTTTGATTTTCCTGTTTTAAAGAACTCATCAATATTTGTAATTGCGAGATCGGCCATAGCTGTCCTGGTTTTTTTTGTAGCACTACCAAGATGGGGTAATATAAATGCTGTTGGTTGATTAAGATAACCTGGGTGAATTTTTGGCTCACCTTTATAAACGTCCAGGCCTATAGCATAAATTTTTCTATTTGTAAGAGCTTGAACCATTGCCTCATCCTCGATCATATCTCCTCTGGCTACATTGGTAATGATAGCTCCTGTTGGAAAATATTCTAGCGTTTCTTTATTAATAATATCTTTAGTTTCCTGAGTGGCAGGACAACAAATTGATAATATATCAGAAACAGAAAATAAACTTTTTATACTATCATGAAATATTGCACCATCTTCAAGTTCTGGACTTAGTTTTGATCTATTTCTATAGTGTATCTTCATTCCAAAGCTTTTTGCTATTTTAGCTAAAGCTCTACCTATTCTTCCCATTCCTAAAATACCAAGTCTTGAACCAGTAAGTTGCTTTCCGATTAAAAAATCTGCTGACCACTTCCAATTTTCTTTTTTAGCGTAATCAATACCCTCATTTGCTCTTCTGCATGATCCAAGTATTAGTAACATAGCTATTTCTGCAGTCGCATCAGTTAGAACATCGGGTGTATTGGTTACTGCTATATTTTTTTTTTTTGCAACTTCATAGTTGATATTACCAAAACCAACTGCAAAATTTGATATTATCTTTATAGATGGAGGAAGACTATTGATTACTTTTTCATCAATTTTATCTGTGAGCGAACTGAGAATTCCATCACAACCCTGACTTAATTCAATTAATTTTTTCTGGGAATAAATTTCATCATTTAAATTTAGTTTTACATCAAATAATTTGCTTGCTCTCTCCTCGTTTGACCGAAGTAGTTTTCGAGTAATCAAAATTTTTTTTTTCATATATTTCCTAAACTTTTTGGTTTAGGTCCACCAGTATACCAATCTACTAGCTCAACAGTGTGTAAGATAGGAATGTTTGTTCCATTTGCAATTTGCATAATACATCCAATATTACCGGTTGAAATAAAATCAGGTTTAATTTTATTTATGTTTTCAACTTTTTGATTTAGTAAACGTTTTGCTATATCTGATTGCAGAATATTATAAGTTCCAGCAGATCCACAACATATATGTCCATCGGGTATATTTAAAATTTTATTTCCTGTCTTTTCAAGTAAATCAATTGGCTGTTTATGGACTTTTTGACCGTGTTGCATCGAACATGCTGAATGGTAAGCTATATTATATTTTTTTAATGCTTTATCTTTTTTAAATGAAAGTTTTAGGTTTTGATCTAAAAACTCAGATACATCTTTAGTAAGTTCTGATATTTTTTTAGCCTTCTTTTTAAATTCTTTGTCTTCCCTAAAAACAAAGCCATAGTCTTTTAGTGTTGTTCCGCATCCCGATGTATTTGATATTATTGCATCTAATCCATTTTTTAAATATTCGTCATACCACATATTAATATTTTTCTTAAATGTGTCTTTAGCTAATTCCTCTTTTCCAAGATGATGGTTTAAAGAGCCACAACATTCTATTTCTGGCATTGTAATAACCTCAACTCCGTGTCGCGTTAAAACTCTTATTGTTGACTCATTTATTTGAGGGGATACTACTCTTTGAACACATCCTATAAGTAGAGCTACTCTTGCGGTTGGTCTTTTTCTTTCGGCTTTATATACTTTTTGAAATTTCAAAGTTTTTCCGTAAATTTTTTTTGGAGCAACTTCAAGCATACTTTTCATTTTTTTTGGCAATAAAAACTTGAATATCTTTCCTAATTTGGCAAATAAAATTAAAAATTTAAAAATTTTTGGTTTAGGTATAGTTTTTGATAGAAAATCTCTAAATATTTTTTCAAAAAAGGGTCTTTTGTATTTTTTTTCTACATAGTTTCTTCCATGGTCAATCAAATGCATATAATTTACTCCTGAAGGGCAAGTGGTCATACAAGAATAACATGATAGACACTTGTCAATATGTGAAACTACTTTTTTTGTAGGTGTTTTTTTGTTCTCTATCATATCTTTGATAAGATAAATTCGACCACGTGGTCCGTCTAATTCGTCGCCAAGAAGATTAAAAGTTGGACATGTTGCATTGCACATTCCACAGTGCACACATTTTCTTAATATTTTTTCTGAAGACTTATTGTCTTTATTTTTTAATTGATCTTCTGTAAAATTTGTTTGCATTTAAATACCTGTATACATTTTGCCCGGATTAAAAATTCTTTTCGGATCAAAACTTTTTTTTATATTTTGTGAAATCTTAAATTTAATTGGGTCAATAGTAAATATTTCTGATGAAGATTTTATGTTTTCCTTTAGCTTTATCACTGTAATATAACCATTTGCTTCTAGGATTCTTTGTCTCAATTGATCAATTTTTTGGCTTGATAGGTAGTCTAGCTCAATCCAAATTAAAGAGCCTCCCCAATCAATAAAATAGTTTGGGTGAAAAATTTTCATTCTATTAATTAAATTCAATGTCTCTGATGGAGGAACTATTGCCCTTAAAATATTACTCTTTTTTTTTGAAAAAACCTTTAAAGATCTAGTCTCCTCCCAAAAAATTTCAGATTGAGTACTATCAAGAACTGCCAATTTTTTATCCTTCAGAGATAGTTCATCAATTAAATTTTCTATTCTTTGCTTTGTTGATGTTTTACTTCCCTCTACCCTTATTGCTGTTATTGATCCAGTGTATGTTAAGTCGTTAAATACAAAACTATTTCGGAAATTTTCAGGATAGAATACTGCCCCTGAAGGATCGTTTGGTGATGATATCGCTGAACCCATGATTGCTATTCCATGTTCTAAAGGTAATCCGCTTATGATTATTGTTTTTGAATCAGGATCTAATGGTAATACTTTTAAAGTTATCTCTGTTAAAGTGATTAAAGTTCCAAATGACCCTGTTATTAATTTTGATAAATCATAACCTGTTACGTTTTTCACGACAGTGCCTCCAGATTTAATTTTTTCACCTTTGCCATTAAATCCTTTAAATCCCAGAATGTGATCTCTGGCACTTCCAACTTTAAACCTTCTTGCTCCTGAGAAATTACATGACAAAGTTCCTCCTATAGTTCCTTCGTTGGAATTATTTTCAAATATCTCAGAAAAATTTATTGGCTCAAATGCAAGATGCTGATTATTTTTTTTTAATAAATCTTTTATGATTTTAAGAGGTGTTCCTGCTTTAACTGTAATATAAAGTTCTTCAGGTTTGTAATCTATAACACCTGAATATTTTGACATTTTTAAGGTTTTAGCACATTGTAGTTTTTTTCCGATATTTTGCTTTGTTTGGTCTCCTACAATTTCTATCGGTAAATTTTTTTTATAACAGTATTTTATTATCTGTTGAATATCACTTTCGTTATCGGGTTCAAATTTTTCAACATTAAAATCTAGGGATGTCTGAGAATTTTGATTTTTCTCTTCCATGAATATGTAATCTTCCTTCCTCAGCACATTTTCTTAAAATTGGATAAACTTTACCTGGATTTAAAAGAGAACTAGGATCTAAAGAATTTTTAATATTAATTTGTTGTTGAATGTCATTATTGTTAAACATTTCACACATTAGCTCTCTTTTTTCAATTCCTATTCCGTGTTCACCAGATAAAACTCCACCATGTTTCACGCATAACTTCAAAATATCTTCACCAAATTTTTCTGTTTTATTTAATGAAGTTTCATCATTAGCATCAAACATAATTATTGGATGAAGATTTCCATCACCAGCATGAAAAGCATTTGCGACTGGTAATTTGTATTTTTTTGATAGTTTGGTAATTTCTCTAAGTACTTTTGCAAGTTTACTTCTAGGAATTGTTCCATCAACACAATAATAATCTGGCGCCATTTCCCCACAAGCTGGAAATGCTGCTTTTCTTCCTGACCAGAATTTAGATCTATCTTCGTCTGATTTACTCGTTTTAACACTTGAGCAATTATTTAGTTTGCAGATTTCTCCAACTTTTTTAATTAACTCATCTACTTCAGATTTTGTTCCGTCTAATTCTACAATTAACATCGCTTCGGCTTCTAAAGGATAACCTGCTTTTGAAAAATTATTAGTTGCTTCAAGTAAAACTTTGTCCATAATTTCCATGCCTGCAGGTATTATTCCATTTGAAATAATTTTCATTACAGAATTTCCTGCATCTTCGATCGACGGAAAACCAAGAAGCATAGCTTTTACTGTGTCAGGTTTTTTTAATATTTTTACTGTTACCTCGGTTATCACGCAAAGCAAACCCTCAGATCCAGTAATAAGTCCTAATAAATCATAACCTGGAGAGTCAAATACCTTGCCACCAATTTTTGTGATAGTACCATCCATTAGTACTGCTTCGACTCCCAAAATATTATTTGTTGTAGTTCCATATTTGAGTGAGTGAACGCCACCAGAATTTTCTGCAACATTTCCACCGATTGAACAAGCCATCTGACTTGACGGATCAGGAGCATAATAAAAACCTTTATCTTGAACTGCGTGAGTAATGGATAGATTTGTTACTCCAGGCTGAGCTACGACACATCTATTTGTAAAATCTATTTCTTTAATTTTATTAAATTTTCCAAGTCCTAATAAAATACAGTCTGCTAATGGTAAAGCACTTCCTGCTAATCCAGTGCCTGCTCCACGAGGAACAACTTTAATTTTATTTTTATTGCAATAAGATAAAATTTTACTAACTTCCTGAGTAGTTTCAGGAAGAACCACTAACATTGGTGTTTGCTTGTAAGCGGCTAAACCATCTGTCTCATACGGTTTCAATTCTTCATTTTCAGATAAAATATTTTGTCTTTTTGTTAAATCTGAAAGGTCCCTTAGTATTTTGTCCTTATTTTTTAATGTTTGCCTGTCAATTCTAGGCATTTTTAATGTACTCATAATCTCATTCTATATTTTTAAATTAATCTTGTCAAAAATTTTATTTAAAGAATTTTTTTAATTTTGTCCAATGCTTGTGAAATATTGTCACTAGAGGCTGCAAAGCTAAATCTTACGTAGTCTTTACAGGTGTGGCCGAAAGCAGTGCCTGGTACAATTGCAACGCCTGCTTCATGCATGCATTTTTTAGCGAACTCAGATCCATTCATGCCTGTGCCAATTACTTTGGGAAATGCGTAGAAAGCACCCCCTGGAAGGCTACACTTAACTCCTGGTAAATTATTGAGACCTTCATGGATCAATTTTCTTCTTATTGAAAATTTTCTCATCATTTCATTAATTGAGTCATCTGGTCCATCCAAAGCTGCAATACCAGCAAATTGAGCTGCAGCATTAACACATGAAACACTATTTATCACAAGTTTATTTACGTGCTCAACCAAATGTTCAGGCCAGAAGCTCCATCCTAATCTCCAACCAGTCATTGAATATGCTTTACTCCAACCCTCTAAAACTATTAGCCTATCTCTTAAATCTGGATAGTTAAAGAATGATGGCATTTCTTTATCATCAAATATTTGTCGACTGTAAATCTCATCACTTAAGATAGTTACATGTTTATATTTTTTTAATCCATCAGCTAATTTATCAATTTCTTTTCTGTCAACAAAACTTCCTGTTGGATTATTTGGATTTATTAAAACCAATAATCTTGTCTTATCTGTTATCAAAGAAAGAATTTTATCTGCACTAAACTTTAAATCTTTGTCTTCAGTTAAATCATATTTCACTGAAGTTGAGCCTGTGTAGTTGATCATCGACTCGTAAATTGGAAAGGCTGGTGTTGGATGAATGATTTCTGCTCCTGGTTCACCAAAACATTGAATAGCATATGTCATTGTAGGTTTTCCACCAGGCATTATTAATATCCTTTCCGAGCTAACATCTGTATTGTAACGTTTTTTAATCCATCTTGTTACAGCTTGCCTACATTCAAGAATTCCATTTGACATCACGTATCCATGATGACCATCATCTAATGCTTTTTTTGCAGCATCTACAATATGTTTTGGAGTTTTAAAATCAGGTTGACCTAAACCTAAATGAATCATCTCTTTACCTTGGGCTTCAAGTTTTTTTGCTTCTGCTAAAATACTAAAAGCTGTTTCTGTTCCCAATCTATCTAAATTTTTTGCTAATTTCATAATCTGAAAGCTATATTTTTTTTATTTAACTCACTTATATTTTTACATCCTAACAATATCATGTCACGTCTAATTTCATCATGCATTCTTTGCAACATAGCTTCAACTCCTTTCTGTCCTCCAGCGCCCAAAGCAAATAAAAAACCTTTTCCGAAACTACATGCTGTTGCTCCAAGAGACAAGGCTTTAAGCACATGTGTCCCTCGTCTTATTCCACCGTCTAATATAATTTCTAGTTTTCCACCAACAGCATCTGCTATTGCTGGTAATTGATCAAATGGGGATCTTGAACCGTCAAGTTGTCTTCCACCATGATTAGACAACATTATTGCAGAAGCTCCGATATCAACAGATCGCTTTGCATCTTCTACAGACATAACTCCTTTAATTGCAAATGGGCCGCCCCATCTTTTGATGCAATATTCAGCATCCTTCCAACTCATTGCAGGATCGTATTGTTCGTTAATATACTCCATAACTCCTTTAGCAATACTGCTTCCTTTTTTTGTAAAGTGAGCGACATTTGCAAGTTTAAACTTTTCATGAGCCAAATAATTCAATGACCATCTAGGATGTAAAGCAAAGCTCATCAGACTTTTTAAAGTAAGTTTAGGAGGAGTAGTAAAACCCCATCTATGATCTCTTTCTCGATTACCTGCAACTACTGTGTCTACTGTCAAACACATTGCATTGAAACCCGATCTTTTACATCTATCAATTAAATTATCAGTTAAACCTTGATCTTTGTGAATGTATAATTGAAACAATTTTGGACCTCCTGATATGTTTGCAATTTCCTCTATAGAGGAAGTTGCCATTGTTGACATGCTATAGAACGTTCCGAACTTTTCTGCAGCTCGTGCGCTAGCTTTGTCTCCGTCATGATGATAAAGCCTCTGCATTGCGGTTGGTGACAAAAATAAAGGCATTTTAATTTTTTTTCCAAAAACCTCTGTGGTCATATCTGGCTCTCCAACGCTCGCTAAGATACTAGGTACTAAGTCACAACTTGAAAATGCCTCTGTGTTTCTTTTTAAAGTTGTTTCATCGTCTGAGCCGCCATCAATATAATGGAATATAGGTCCGGGTAAATTCTTTTTGGCTAGTTTTCTAAAGTCAGCAAAATTATAACAATCTTTAAGATTCATTTATACGTTTTTCTAAATTTTAAAATTTTTTAAGAAAGTTGAATGAATAACTATTAGCTCCAGGATTTTTATCACCTAAACTTGCGTTTGAAACGTGATTATATGCCATCCCAAAATTTGTTGTTTCTCCAAGATCCATAGAAAGTTGAACTTCACTTTTGAACTCTAGACCATGTCCTAAATCTTTACCATCACCCTGATTGTAATACCCAGGTGTAAAACTTGGGGTAATGTTTATCAAACCTATTGAATAATTTGTTTCTATACCAGAGTATAGATAAACAGCGTTGTCAGCAGTAATCATGGCTCCAGTAATGGGAGACATTTCTCCTAAAAAGGTATCTCTATATAAATTGGAGTTTTGGTGTTGCACACCAAATAATTGTGACTTAGCGCCTTCATCACTAAAGTCAAACATTCCAGTATAAAACTTTAAACCAGATTTTTTATCTTCAGCAAAAGAGTTGCTGCTTAAAATACACAATATTATTACTTTTAAAATTAATGATTTTATTTTCATTTTAAAAAAAATACATTTTATAATAATCAATGTACATACTCTAAAATTTCCTTTGTTTTAGGGTTTTTTTTAATGCAAAAAGCAATACAAAGGCACCAATTATAAAAAAGAGGTATGGTAGGGACCAAAGTAGAAAACTCTTTCTTTTTAATGGTGGATCAAAAAGTATCCAATCCCCATATTTTTCTGAAAGAAAATTATAAACCTCTTTTTCTGTCATTCCTTCATCAATTTTATCATTTACAACACTTTTAATCGTATTTGCAAAATCTGAATTTGAGTCAGCGATGCTTTGTCCTTGGCAAACAAGACATCTTAAATTTTTATATATATTATTTTGCAAATTTTGATTAGCAGATAGATTAAATGAAAGAAAAATTATTAAAATCAAAATGTGAAATATATATTTAATAATTTTCATTTTGCACCAACAATTTTTAAAATTTTTTTAACATCGTTATTATCTATTGGTCCTATATATTTTTTTATTATTTTCAAATCTTTATCAATCAAAATTGTTTCAGGAATACCATAAACACCAAAGAACACTGAGGACTTTCCATCTTGATCGGAAGTAACAAGATAGTAGGGATTACCTAGTTTTTTTAAAAAGTAATCAGCACTAGATTTTTTATCCTTAAAATTTACTCCAAGAATCTTAATATTTTTTTCGTTTAGAGACATCAAATGTTTATGTTCTTTTTTACATGGAGCGCACCAAGATGCCCAAAAGTTAATTAAGGTAAAATTATTTTTTCTTAGTTCACTTGTGTTAAAAGTTTTGTCTTGATTAAATATTTTAATGTTTACTTCTGATATAGGTTTTCCAACTATATCCTTAGTATCGTAAATTTTTTTTGTTTTAAGTCCAAGAGAAAAAATTACAATAACAAAAAGTATTAAGACAAGTACCAATGATAAAACAATTTTTTTCATTTTATTTTATTACCTACTGATCTCAATAGTCCTCCTAACACAATTAGAATTACTGAAAACCATATCATGTTCATGAATGGCTTTTTTTGAAATTTAATATTATAAAATTTACTTCTAGAAATATTACTCATAGTTACATAGGTGTCTGCTAGTAAATTTGACCTAATTGATGCCTCATATGTGATTGTCTCAGGACTATTGTAAACTCTTATCTCCGGTTTTAATTTTTCAATAACATTATTTTTCTTATTCAAAACAATAATTTCACCTACAAATTTTTTAAAGTTTTTACCATCATAAACTTTCAAATTTTCTAAAGTAATTTCAAAATCTTTTAGTATCTTTTTTTCACCAACCTTGATGTTGAAGTCGTTTTCAATGGACGTTAAACTATTAAGAGAAATAAATAATATTAGCAAACCAAAACCAAGGTGTGAAACAGAGCTTCCTTTGTTGACAAAGGTTTTGTTGTAAGCTCTATTCATATTGCTTTTAAATACATCAAATATACTTTGTACTATGAGATATAAAGAAGAAATCAATAAGATATTTATAAGAAATTTTTTTTGGCTAAGAGAATAAATTATTATTGAAGCAACTATTAAAGCAATTCCTAGGCTAAATAAAAATTTTTTTATTTTGATTGGTTTTGAGATTAACCAACTAGTTCTAGGGCCATACGCCATTGCGAATAATAATGGAACTAAGAATGGGGCTAAAACTGTATTATAGTATGGGGGGCCAATAGATATTTTCTGATTTGTTAATACTTCAAGAAATATAGGATAAATTGTTCCAATTAAAACGGTTATCAAAAAAAAGCTCATAAACCAGTTGTTGGTAAGTATAAAAAATTCTTTACTAAAAATGTTAAATTTTCTCTCCTCTGTTGGTGCAAACTTATAAAATATAAAAATAGAAGAAAAAATCATTAAAGATAGAAAAATTAATATGTACAAACCTCTAGTTGGATCGCTTGCAAAAGTATGTACTGAATTTAATATTCCTGATCTAACTAGAAAAGTTCCTGTTACACTCATTGTAAAAGTTAATATGCTCAAAATTACTACCCATAAATAAATTCCATTTCTTCTCTCCAGCACCAAAATTGAATGCAAAAGAGCCGTCATTAAAAACCATGGTATTAGAGATGAATTTTCAACTGGGTCCCAAAACCAATATCCTCCCCACCCTAGCTCATAATATGCCCAAATGGATCCGACAAGGATTCCTAAGGTTTGAAATAGCCAAGATATTAAGATCCAAGGTCTAGTGACTAATGCAAAATCTTTTCCAGTAAATTTAGAAATAAGAGATGCTAACGCAGCAGAAAAATAAATAGAGGAACCAACAAAACCTAAGTAAAGTAAAGGCGGATGAATAGCTAAAGCTGGGTCTTGTAGTATTGGATTTAAACCTAAACCTTCTTGAGGTACTGGAAAAATTTCATCAAAAGGATTTGATGTTGCAAATAAAAATATAAAAAAACCTACTATAAGGATATTTTGAAAAATTAGAGTAAATAACTGAAATTTCTTATTGATACCAAAGTTTCTTGTAAAAAAAAGGTAAGAAAATAAAACTAAAATATTGATCCATAAAAGTAAACTACCCTCGTGATTCCCCCAAACACCAGAAATTTTATAAAGTAAAGGTTTTTTTGTATGAGAATTTTCATAAACATTTATTAAAGAAAAATCTGAAAGAAGATAACCTAATAATAAAGTTAAAAAACTCAAAATTGTAAAAAGTAATTGTAAATTTGAAAAATTTTTAATTCTGACTGAAGTATAATTATTATTTTTCAATTCTTTAATTGAGAAATAAATTAATGAAAAACTTAATAAAATTGAAGTTAATACAAATAGATTTCCAAATTCACTTAACATTTTCTTTTAATCATTCTTTTGGTGGCATATAGTTTTCATCGTGCTTTGCTAAAATTTGTTTTGCTACAAAAAATTTTTTATCTTTTAACTTCCCTTCAGCTACTACTCCTTTGCCTTCGGCAAATAAATTTGGAACAGTTCCTTTGTAAGTAACAATAATTTCGTTTTTTAAATCAGTAACAGTAAATTTAATTTCATCATTTTTTACAATTATCGACTGCTTCTTCACCATACCTCCAATCCTTATATCTTTGTTGAAGTCTATGTTTTGCTTCTGTTGTATTTCTGTTGGTGAGAGAAAATATAAAACATTATCTTCTAATATTTTTAATGAAATAGAAACAGCTAGTATTAAAAGTAATGAGAATAAAAAAAATAAGAATGAGCGATTTTTTGTTTTTTTATTAAGCATTATTTAAATGCTTTATTTTGCTTTAACCTGATTAGTTAGAATTTCTTTTGAAATTTTACCTGTGTTTAAAGTTTCTACTTGTTCAGCAGAAAGTTTTTTTACCTCCTCTTTATACTCGATCTCAACTTTATTAAGTGTTTTTTTTGTTTTTAAGTACAAAGCAAAACAGACTATAAAAGCGAATATAAATGCTGACCAAACATATATGCCATAACCACTCATTAAAAAAAATTCTAAGTTCATAATCTTTTTAAACCTTTTCTTTTCATTCTAATTATTTCTGTCCTATATTTCATTAGAAAAATTAACGCACAATACACTAGAAATACCAGTAACATTGAGGTTAAAGGTAGCATCATAGATGTATGTATTGATGTTTTACCAAAGATTTTAACGCTAGAAGGTTGATGAAGAGTCGACCAAAAATCAACTGAGTATTTAATAATAAATAAATTCATTAAACCTAAAATAGATATTATTGAGCAGATTTTTAGAGATTGATTTTGATCCTTTACAAACTTGTAAGAGTAAATAAAAAGTATATAAAAAAATAACAAAACTAACATAGAAGTTAACCTTGCATCCCATGCCCAAAAAGTTCCCCACGTAGGTTGTCCCCACAGTGATCCTGTAACTATAGATATTAAACAAAATATCAAACCAATCGGAGCTATGCTTTTATAAATTATTAATGCATTTTTTAATCTTAATAAAAAATTTAATATAGTTAAAAAACTAATAAATGAAAAACAGGCTAAAGCTATCCATGATGAAGGGACGTGAACATACATTATTCTGACTGAGTCGCCCTGTATATAATCTTTAGGAGAAATAAAAAGAGCTAAAATTAGTGATACAACTATCAAAGGAATAATAATGAGCTTTATTGATTTGCTAATTCTATTTAGAAATAAAAAAAGATTTCCGGGACTAAAAATGTGAAACATAAGTTTTTTTATCTTATTTTAACGAAATTTTGAATGGGCTTTTTTATCTCTAAGCTCATTGAGGATCTGAGGGAGATAAGGAAGTAAAAATGATCCTCAATGAGACTAACAGTCAATAACTAATGAATTTTTAAGACAGAGATTTGAATAAATCTTGTTAAATTTGTGGCGGACAGAGATTTTAACTAATTTGATCGCTTATAATAAACATGCCCACGTTTTTCTGAGAAAATCTCGTTAATTAGTGGATGTCTAATCGGCTCTTTGGAATGGTCGACGATTAAATTTTGCTCAGAAACATAGGCTTCATAAGTAACCTCACTATTTTCTGCTAAAAGATGATAAAAAGGTTGATCTTTTTTAGGCCTTACCTCTTTTGGAATTGATTGATACCATTCTTCTGAATTATTAAACTCAAAATCAACATCGTAGATGACGCCTCTAAAATTGAAATGCCTATGTTTAACTATATCTCCTATGGAAAATTTTGCTGTTTTTTTGTTCATTTGTATAAAGTTATTAAAATCTATATCAAAATCAACAAAAAAATTTTAATTAAAAAAATTTTGTGGTAAATTTAATTGTGAATAAATCTTTTATTAAATTCGTAACAGATTTTGGCCCATTATTTATTTTTTTTATTGTCTACTATAGAGAAGATAAAAATTTACTTGCAGCAATACCTCCATTAATCATAGCTACATTAATATCTGTGGTTGTGATATACATCATGGAAAAAAAAGTTCCTTATGTCCCCTTAGTTGGTGCTATTCTGATAGCTACATTTGGTGGACTTACAATTTTTTTTGATAACCCTATTTTTTTGTATTTAAAGCCAACAATAATTAATTTTCTCTTTGCAATAATACTATTTTCTGGAAAAATTATATTTAACAATAATTTGCTTAGAATTTTTTTTAAAGGATCTATTCATTTAGAAGAAATCGGCTGGGATAAATTATTATATAGATGGATATTTTTCTTTATTTTCCTTGCATTACTTAATGAAGCAGTTTGGAGAACACAAACTGAAGAAATTTGGGTAAATTTTAAAGTTTGGGGAATTCTTCCAATAACTTTTATATTCACAGCATTTCAAGTCCCATTAATTCAAAAATACAAGAAAGATGCAAACTAAATTAAAATTAGTAGTAAATAATAAATTTCGAAAAAAAGAAAAATTTTTTATTAAGAGAGAGCTCCAAACTATACTTAATTTGTATGCTAGAAAAGTTTCAGCTGGCGACTGGAAAGATTATGGGCTTTCAATAAATAAAAAGGAAATTACTTTTGACATTTATCAAAGAACATCAGAAAAGCCAATCTATAAAATATCAAAGAATCTCAATCCGAGAAGTATTACAGAAAGATTTTATATTTTAGATAGAAATGGAAAGATTTTAAAAAAATCTGAAAATATTGATAATTTAATAAATAAAGTTGAATGGTCTAGGCTGAAGCTTGTTAAGTAGTTTTATCTTCTTTGGCCAAAAAGTCTTAATAACATTATAAATAAATTTATAAAATCTAAGTAAAGTGTTAGCGCCCCCATGACAGCTTTTTTTCCTGAAGTTTCACCATCATCGCTAGCCAAATACATATTTTTAATTTTTTGTGTATCGTAAGCGGTAAGTCCAACAAAAATCAAAACTCCAATAATAGATATTACAAAATACATCATGCTTGATTTCAGAAAAATATTTACGATTGATGCAATAATAATTCCTATTAGACCCATCATTAGAAAAGAACCTAGTTTGGTTAGATCTCTTTTAGTAGTGTAACCATAAATGCTCATAGCACCAAAAGTTCCTGCGGTTATAAAAAATACTCTGGTAATACTAGCCCCAGTATAAACTAAAAATATTGAAGCAAGGGAGGCTCCCATAAGAGCGGCGAATATCCAAAACGTTGTCTGTGCTTTTGCTGCACTCATTTTTCTAATACCAAAACTCATATAAAAAACAATTCCTAATGGAGCAAGCATAACTACCCACATTAAGGGTGATGCAAATAAAGCTTGGCCGATCCCAGTAAGACCAGTGATGCCAGTTGAGGAAATTTGAATATTGTAGCCTCCAGACAATCTAAATAATAGTAAGGAGACAATCCCTGTAAGAAAAACTCCTGAACCCATATAATTATAAACTTTCAACATATAACTTCTTAAACCCTGATCTATTTCGTGAGTCTGGGATATAGAGGATTTTGTAGTGGTATTTTGTTTGTTTAATTCCATGGTTAAAATATATTCATTTTTTTGGTATTTTCAATGGCTCATATATCGCCTACAAATATTGCAATTTTATGAAATTTAAGAATTTGGGTACTACAGATATAAAAGTAAGTCTCATATGTCTAGGGACCATGACCTATGGCGAACAAAATACACAAGAAGAAGGATTTGAACAAATGGATTATGCTTTAGAAAAAGGTGTAAATTTTTTTGACACAGCTGAATTATATGCAATACCTCCAAAAGAAAAAACTTACGGAAAAACTGAAGAAATTATTGGAAATTGGTTTAAAGCTAAAAAAAATAGAAATAAAATCATATTAGCAACTAAAATTGCAGGACCAGGTCTAAAGTGGATTAGAGGAGGTGGAGCACAATACTCATCAAAGAGTATTGAAGAGGCAACTAATAATAGCCTTAAAAGATTAAAAACAGATTATATAGATTTGTATCAATTGCACTGGCCAGAGAGAAATACGAATTTTTTTGGGGATTTGGATTACGAACATAATGAAAATGAGAAAAGTTGGAATAATTTTACAGATATCTTAAAAGTTTTAAAAAAATTAATCGATCAAGGAAAAATAAGATATGTCGGTTTATCAAATGAGACACCTTGGGGCTTTTCAAAATTCTTACAAATAGCAAAAAGTGAAAAGTTACCGAGAATAGTATCTGTTCAAAATCCTTATAGTTTAGTGAACAGATCTTACGAAGTTGGTATGTCAGAAATTTCCTTGAGGGAAAACGCTGGACTTTTAGCTTACTCTCCTTTAGCTGCAGGATATTTAACTGGGAAATATAGAAACAACCAAATACCAAAAAATTCCAGAATGGACTTGTTTTACGACAATTATCCAAGGTATCACAATGAAAGAACATACAAAGCAGTTGATGAATATTTTAATATTGCACAAAAACATAAAATTTCTTTAACTCAGCTTTCTCAAGCCTTTGTTAATTCAAGAGATTTTGTTACCAGCAATATAATTGGTGCAACAACTATGAAGCAGCTCAAGGAAAATATAGATAGTGTTGATATCTCCTTGGATAAGGAAATTATGGATGAAATAAACTTAATTCATGAAAATATTCCTAATCCTGCTCCGTAACCAAAGAATTGTTGAAAAGAAATTAAATTTGTATAAATTGTTTTTATCAATCAAAATTAAAATGATAAAAAAAATAATATTTATCTCTATCTTCTTTGTAGGATTTTTTTCTACAACTCTTTTTGCATCTGAACCAAAGAGTTTGGGGAAATATAAAAACTGGGAGGCTTTTACTTTTAATGATAGTAAAGGCAAAGTTTGTTTCGCACAAACCATTCCAACAGAAAGATCCCCTAAAAACTTAAAAAATAATACCGCAAGATTATTTGTTTCATTTAGAAAAGACGAAAAAATTAAGAATGAAATTAGTGTTACTGGAGGTTTCACTTATAAACCAACATCAGTAATAGCAAAATCTGGTAAAAATGAATTTGCTTTCACATTGGCTAAAGGGAAATTTGCTTGGATACAAGATCAAGAGGAAGAGTTTAACTTAATCAAAGTTATGAAAAAGGCATCAAAGTTATCAATATCAGCATCAACAGCAAATGGAGTTAAAACTAAAGAATTATACTCCATGATGGGCTTTACAAAAGCATACAATACCGCAAAAAAAAGTTGTGCCTAAAAAAAAAAGTAAAATAGTTTTAGCCTATTCCGGTGGTTTGGATACCTCAGTCATACTTAAATGGCTTCAGGAGAATTATCAGTCTGAAGTAATTTGTTATACTGCCGATATTGGTCAAAAAATAAATAAAAATAAAATAATTAAAAATGCAAAAAAACTTGGTGTTAAAAATATTATTATTGAAGATTTAAAAAATATTTTTATTAGAGATTATGTTTTTCCAATGATAAGAGGACATGCATTGTATGAGGGTGTTTATTTGCTAGGAACATCAATTGCTAGACCTTTAATTGCAAAAAGACAAATTACTATAGCAAAAAAATTTAAAGCATTTGCTGTTTCTCATGGTTCGACTGGAAAAGGAAATGATCAAGTAAGATTTGAACTAGGGTATTACTACTTTGGACCTAAAATTAAGGTAATTGCTCCTTGGAGAATTTGGAAATTGAGTTCAAGAAGTGATTTAATTAAATACGCTAAAAAAAATAATATACAAATACCTAAAGATAAAAAAGGCTCTCCTCCTTTCTCTGTAGATGATAATCTTTTTCACACTTCTACTGAAGGAAAAGTTTTGGAAGATCCAAAAAAACAAGCGCCTGAATATATTTTTCAAAGAACTATATCGCCGGAGAAAGCACCAAATAAACCTTCTTATATATCTATTGGATTTAAAAATGGTGATCCCGTTTCAGTAAACAATAAAAAATTATTGCCATCCAAACTTTTGCAAAAATTGAATATTGTTGCTGGTAAAAATGGAATTGGAAGAGTTGATCTTGTTGAAAACAGATTTATTGGAATAAAATCTAGAGGAGTATACGAAACACCAGGCGGAACTCTTTTGATAATTGCTCATAGAGCAATCGAATCTGTAACTTTAGATAAAAAAACTATGCACAAAAAAGATGAGGTAATGCCAAAATATGCTGAGCTTATTTACAACGGTTTTTGGTTTTCAAAAGCAAGATTCAAGTTACAAAAAATCGTAGATAAAAATAAAAATAAGGTTAACGGAAAAGTTAAGTTAAAACTTTATAAAGGCAATATTACAATCATGAGTAGAATATCTTCCAGCAAGGCTTATTCTATGAAGAAAGTTTCATTTGAAGATAATACCTTTTTTAAAAAAGGGGCTATTGAAAAATTCTTAAAGATGCTCACATATAAACTTAAGAAATGAATAAGCAAGAGCAGGCTACAGAATTTGTAAAGAAAGCAATTGAATACGTTCAGTCGAATAAGGAAAAATTGCAAGGTTTGGGCGGTGCACTTAGAAAAATTGGCAAGGATGATTGCAAGGCCACTTTTGAAAAAATCCAAAAGCAAAATAGTAGAATTCAAGATCCAACCCTTAGTAGTTTTTACGATGGTGTGCTTCTATTACATGATTACATGCCCGATAAAGCAGAGGAACTATGGCCTAAAAAAGATTTAGAAAAACTTTATAACTCTGATATTGAAACTGAAATTGAGGAGAAAGAGGAAATAGAGACTACAAGTTATGGTTTGGAACATGTTGATGAGTTAATAGATATTATAAATGGAGGTTGGGAAAACATCCAGGAAGGTATCGCAGCGAGTCATATGTTAAAATTTAAAAGAAAAATTGAAGATATACCCCGTAATAAGTATTACATAAATTTTACAACTGCATCGAATGTGTTCCCTTCAACAGGTGAACATATCCAAGAGAAGGAAGGACATGATTTGATAGCTAAAATATTAACAGAAATTCAATATTCCTTTAGAATTCGACAAACTAACCAATTTACTCAATTTCATTTGCTCAGTAGCATTGCAAGCTTACCTTGGAGGATTAAACCCGTTATTGAAAGGTTTATGAATAAATTTGGAAATATACATATCGGATTTAAACCAAATTACAATGATATCATCGTAGATAAGAATCCTAGAACCTCTTTTTTTAATATCATTACCCCTATTGTATTTTTGTGGAGAATAGAATTCGGCGATGTGAAAAATAAGATGAAAATAAATAAACCAATTCTAAAAAGTAAACGTATAATTTTCGACGAGGGATTAGATAAAATCAAATACGTTAATGAAATTAAATTAAATTCCTAAGGTTTCCTCTTAGTTTCCCTTTCAATTTCCTATTAAGTTTTTTTTTAATAAACCGTTTTAAAGTAAAACGAATTTAAGATCATTTAATTAATGTTCAAAAATTTAGATCTTTGAAAAAAAATTTTTGGCACAACATGGAGAAATCTATGAATAATAAAATGAGCAATCCGCCAGTGTTAGTTCCCACACCGGCGATGTTGCAAAAAGAAAAAAAGGGAACAGAAGAAGGTGTTCTTCAAGTTGAGGTTAAATCAATTAACCTGACTAAA
>PBDN01000009.1 GCA_002718135.1 Pelagibacteraceae bacterium
AAAGATTATGAATGTTTGTGTGGTAAATACAAAAGAATGAAGTTTCGTGGAATTATTTGCGAAAAATGTGGAGTAGAAGTTACTCTTTCTAAAGTGAGAAGAGATAGAATGGGACACATTGAACTTGCAGCCCCAGTTTCACATATTTGGTTTATGAAATCTTTACCTAGTAGAATTGCTACTCTTCTTGATATGACTATAAAAAATTTAGAAAAGGTTTTATATTTCGAACAATTTATAGTTGTTGAACCTGGTCTAACTGATTTAAAAAAGGGAGATATAATATCAGAAGATCAATATATTCAATATCAAGATGAATATGGGGAAGATTCTTTTAGCGCCGCTATAGGTGCTGAAGCGATTGAGCAAATGCTATTGAATATAGATTTAGAGTCAGATTTTAATCAAATTAAAAATGAATTATTAGAGACAAAATCTGAGTTGAAAAAAACAAAACTAACAAAAAGATTAAAACTTTTAGAATCATTTATAGTTTCAAAAAATAAACCTGAATGGATGATTTTAAGGGTTTTACCTGTAATCCCTCCTGAATTAAGACCTTTAGTTCCTTTAGATGGAGGAAGATTTGCTACCAGTGATTTAAATGATTTGTATAGAAGAGTTATTAATAGAAATAATAGGTTAAAAAGACTAATTGATTTAAGAGCTCCAGATATAATTATAAGAAATGAAAAAAGAATGTTGCAAGAATCTGTTGATGCTCTTTTTGACAATGGTAGGAGAGGAAGAGTAATTACTTCGACCAACAAAAGACCATTAAAATCATTATCTGATATGCTTAAAGGCAAACAAGGAAGATTCAGACAAAATCTGCTTGGAAAGAGAGTCGATTACTCTGGTAGATCTGTTATCGTCGTGGGTCCAAATTTAAAATTACATCAGTGTGGTATACCAAAAAAAATGGCTCTTGAATTATTCAAACCATTTATATTTCATAAACTTGATATATATGGTTGGGCGAATACAATTAAAGCTGCAAAAAAATTAGTTGAAAAAGAAGATCCTAGAGTATGGGATATATTAGAAGAGGTTATTAGGGAACATCCTGTTTTATTAAATAGAGCCCCAACCCTTCATAGGTTGGGTATTCAAGCTTTTGAGCCAATATTGATTGAAGGTAAATCAATACAACTACACCCTCTTGTTTGTACTGCTTTTAATGCAGATTTTGATGGAGATCAGATGGCGGTTCATGTTCCACTAAGTTTAGAAGCGCAACTTGAAGCAAGAGTATTAATGATGAGTACAAATAATATTTTATCACCTTCAAGTGGTAAACCTATTATAGTACCATCACAAGATATCGTTTTAGGTATTTATTATTTATCAATTATTAGAGATAATCAAATTGGTGAAGGAAGATCTTTTGTGGATTTGAATGAAATTTTAAAAGCATTAGAAAACAAAGATATTTCTTTACATACTAAAATTGTTTCAAGAGTAAAAAATTATGACCAATCATTAACTAAAATTGAAACAACTGCAGGTAGAATGATTTTGGCTGATACCCTGCCTTCAAATCCAAATATAAATTTTTCTATGATAAATAAAACTTTAACAAAAAAAGAAGTTAGTAATTTAATTGATACTGTTTATAGATTTTGTGGTCAAAAAGAGACAGTTCTTTTTGCTGATCACTTAATGCAAGTTGGATTTAAGTATGCAGCAATAGCAGGAATTTCTTTTGGAAAAGATGATTTAATCATACCTGTCGATAAATCAAATTTATTAAATGAAACACAGCAAAAAGTTCAAGATTATGAAGATCAATATCAAGATGGTTTAATCACTCAAGGAGAAAAATATAATAAAGTTGTTGATGCATGGTCAGAATGTACAAACAAAGTTGCTGACAAAATGTTAGAAACTATTTCAAACCCTGAAGATGATAAACCTGTTAATTCTGTTTATATGATGGCTCATTCTGGTGCCAGAGGTTCAGCTGCTCAATTAAAACAACTTGCTGGTATGAGAGGTCTGATGGCAAAGCCTTCAGGTGAAATTATTGAAAATCCTATCAAATCAAATTTTAAAGAAGGTTTATCAGTATTAGAATATTTTACATCAACTCATGGAGCTAGAAAAGGTTTGGCTGATACTGCTTTAAAAACTGCTAGTAGTGGTTATCTTACTAGGAGATTAGTAGATGTTGCCCAAGATGCAGTTATAAGGGAACAGGATTGTGGAACTAAAAATGGCGTATTGGTTGAAGAAATTGTTGAATCAGGCAATATAACATCTCCTTTAAATGAGAGAATTTTGGGTAGAGCACCTACTGATGATCTATTAGATGAAAATCAAAATTTACTAGTTAAAGCTGGTGATATTATTGAAGAACAACACATGGAGCAAATTTCCAAATTAGGTCTGAGATCTCTTAAGATTCGTTCAGTTTTAACGTGTTTAACTGAAGATGGGATTTGTGCGAAATGTTATGGTAGAGATCTAGCAAGAGGTACCCAAGTAAATATTGGTGAAGCAGTTGGTATTATTGCGGCACAATCTATAGGTGAGCCTGGCACGCAGTTAACTATGAGAACATTTCACATTGGAGGTGCAGCAAGCTCTTCAGTTGAGCAGTCATCTGCTTTAGCGCCAATAGATGGAAAGGCAACATACGAAAATATTAAAATTATTGAAGATAAATCTGGAAATAAAATTGTTCTTAGCAGAAATGCAAAAATAAAAATATTTTATGAAAATGAAGAAAAATTTTCTCTAAACATACCATTTGGATCAAGATTATTATTCAAGAAGGATTCTGATATTAAAGCTAATCAAATACTTGCAGAATGGGATCCTTATACACTTCCAATTATTGCTGAGAAAA
Source organism: Pelagibacteraceae bacterium (assembly GCA_002718135.1). The sequence continues at coordinate 2,852 of PBDN01000009.1, forward strand.
ATGGATTTATTCAATATAACGATTTAAAGCAGGGTGTATCTTTTAGAGAATCTATAGATGACACTACGGGTATTTCCAGTAAAATTGTTATTGATTGGAGTCAAAACCCTAAATCTAAAAACTTTAAACCCGCGATAAATATATTAGATTCTCTTAATGATCAAATTACAGATGAAAGTAAATTTCTTAATTATCCAATGTCCATTGATACCATTTTGGGAGTTGAAGACGGTCAAGAAGTTCAAATCGGACAAGTATTAGCTAGAATTCCAAAAGAAAGTTCAAAGACTAAAGATATAACAGGAGGCTTGCCTAGGGTGGCAGAACTATTTGAAGCAAGAAAACCTAAAGATCCGGCAATCATGTGTGAAATTGATGGAAAAATCTCTTTTGGTAAAGATTATAAAAATAAGAGACGTTTAATTATTACAAGTGTTGATGAAAATGAAACTTTTGAAATATTGATACCCCGTGCCAAGTATCTTAATGTACAAGATGGGGATTTTGTAAAAAAAGGTGATATACTAGTTGAAGGAACGCCGGTACCTCATGATATTTTGAGAATTTTAGGAATAGAAGAACTAGCAAGATATTTAGTAAGAGAGGTCCAATCAGTGTACAAATTGCAAGGCGTATATATTAATGACAAACATATTGAAACAATTGCAAGACAAATGTTGCAAAAAGTAATGATTAAGAATCCAGGTGACTCTGAATTAATGGCTGGGGAACAATTACAAAAAAGAGATGTGATTGAAATCAATAAAAAATTAGAAGAAAACAACAAGCAAATAATTGATTTTGAACCTGTACTTCTTGGTATAACAAAAGCCAGTCTTCAGACCAATTCATTTATATCAGCTGCTTCCTTTCAAGAAACAACAAAGGTTTTAACTGATGCAGCAACACTAGGAAAAGTTGATCGTTTAAATGGTCTAAAGGAAAATGTAATAGTTGGTAGATTAATTCCAGCTGGAACTGGAAGCATGACTTCAGTTTATGAAAATATTGCATCGCAAAAAGATAAGGAATTGCTAGATAAGAGAAATAAAGATTCTGAAAATACTGAAATTTCTTAATAAAATATGATATTTCCTTGACTTTCGACAGATCAATTTATAAAGACCCGCTACGTTTTGTTAATGGTGGTGGGAAATAATTCTCAGACGCTTAACAGTAGGAAAAAATGCCAACAATAAATCAACTTGTCCGAAAGGGTAGAGAAACAGTAAAAAAAAGGAATAAGGTTCCAGCCCTAGCAGCGTGTCCTCAAAAAAGAGGCGTTTGTACACGTGTATATACTACAACCCCAAAAAAACCAAATTCAGCTCTTAGAAAAGTTGCTAGAGTTAAACTTACTAATGGTCAAGAGGTTTCCGCTTACATTCCAGGTGAAGGTCATAATTTACAAGAGCATTCAGTAGTGATGATTAGAGGTGGAAGAGTAAAAGATTTACCAGGTGTTAGATATCATATTTTAAGAGGAACACTTGATACACAAGGTGTAAGCTCTAGAAAACAAAGACGCTCTCTCTACGGTGCGAAAAAACCAAAATAGGATAAATATATGTCAAGAAGAAGAGCTGCTCAAAAAAGAACTATTCTCCCAGATCATAAATACAAAGATCTTATTTTGGCAAAGTTTATGAATAGAATAATGATTGATGGAAAAAAATCAGTTTCAGAAAAAATTGTTTACGGTGCTTTTGACATAGTTTCAAAAAAAACTGAAAAAAGTCCAATTGATTTTTTTCATGATGCTCTTAGTAATGTTAAGCCAAGTCTTGAAGTAAGATCAAGAAGAGTTGGTGGAGCTACATACCAAGTACCAATGGAAGTTAGACCACGAAGAGCACAAACATTGGCAATGAAATGGATAGTTGACTCTGCAATTAAAAGAAATGAAAAAACTATGCGAGAGAGAGTTGCAAACGAAATTATTGATGCATTTAACAACAAAGGAAATGCTGTAAAAAAAAGAGAAGAGACTCATAAAATGGCTGAAGCAAATCGAGCATTTTCTCATTTTAGATGGTGATAAAATATGTCTAGAAGTCATAATTTAGATAAATATAGAAATATAGGAATTATGGCGCATATAGATGCAGGTAAGACAACTACAACTGAAAGAATATTATATTATACTGGTAAATCTCATAAGATAGGTGAAGTCCACGATGGAGCCGCCACTATGGATTGGATGGAACAAGAGCAGGAAAGAGGTATTACCATTACTTCAGCTGCAACAACCTGTTTTTGGAAAGATCATCGAATAAATATTATTGATACACCAGGGCACGTTGATTTTACTATTGAAGTTGAGAGATCTCTAAAAGTGTTAGATGGAGCTGTTGCTGTATTTGATGGTGTTGCTGGTGTTGAGCCTCAATCTGAAACTGTTTGGAGACAAGCTGATAAGTATAATGTTCCAAGAATGTGTTTTATTAATAAACTAGATAGAACTGGTGCAAATTTTTTTATGACAGTAGATATGATAAAGGATCGATTAGGATCTTATCCTTTAGTAACCCAACTTCCTATTGGAATTGAATCAAATCTAAAAGGAGTTGTTGATATTGTTTCAAACAAAGCAATTATTTGGAAAGATGAAAGTTTGGGAGCAGAATTTGATATCGTTGAAGTGCCTGAAGATTTGGTTGAAAAAACAAATGAGTATAGAAAAAATTTAATTGAAAAAGCAATTGAAGAAGATGATGCAATAATGGAAAGTTATCTTGAAGGAAAAGAGCCATCCGTTGATGATATAAAAAAATGCATTAGATTAGGAACTATTAATGGCTCATTTGTTCCAGTTTTGACTGGATCAGCTTTTAAAAATAAGGGAGTTCAACCGCTACTTGACGCGGTAATAGACTATATGCCTTCACCAAAAGATGTAGCAAGCGTTAAAGGTGTTGATGTTGATGATAATTCAAAAGAACTCATGAGAAATTGTGATGATAAAGAGCCATTTAGCGCACTTGCTTTTAAAATCATGACCGATCCATTTGTTGGAAGTCTTACTTTCACAAGAATATATTCTGGAACTATTAATACAAAAGACTCAGTTTTGAATTCTAATTCTGGAAAAAAAGAAAATATCGGCAGAATGCTTTTAATGCATGCAAATAATAGAGAAGAAATTAAAACTGCTAATGCAGGAGATATAGTTGCTTTAGTTGGTCTTAAAGATGTAACCACTGGAGAAACTTTATGCGATGTCAACAATCCAATTGTTTTAGAAAAAATGGATTTTCCTGATCCAGTTATTGAGGTGGCGGTCGAACCTAAAACTAAAGCTGATCATGAAAAAATGGGAACAGCGCTTGGAAGATTAGCCAAAGAAGATCCTAGTTTTAGAGTAACTACTGACCATGAAAGTGGACAAACAATTATCAAAGGAATGGGAGAACTTCATCTTGAAATACTAGTGGATAGAATGAAAAGGGAGTTTAAAGTTGAAGCAAATGTAGGTGCCCCTCAAGTAGCTTATAGAGAAACTATTTCCAGTTTATATGACGTCGATTATACTCATAAAAAACAATCTGGAGGCGCAGGGCAATTTGCTAGAGTTAAAATTAAATTTGAACCAGGTGAAGCTGGTAGCGGTTATGAATTTGTAAATCAAATCAAAGGTGGAAATATACCAACCGAGCTTATTCCAGGAGTTGAAAAAGGTTTAATAGCACAACAACAAACAGGTGTTATGGCAGGGTTCCCATGTATTGATTTTAAAGCGACACTTTATGATGGAGCTTATCATGATGTAGACTCAAGTGTGCTGGCATTTGAAATTGCTGCCAAAGCAGCATTTCGAGAAGGTATAGCAAAAGCAAACCCGGTTTTACTTGAGCCAATGATGAAAGTAGAAGTTGTTACTCCAGAAGAATATATGGGTGATGTAATAGGAGATTTAAATAGTAGAAGAGGTCAAGTTCAAGAAATGAGCACAAGAGGTAATGCTAATATAGTTAATGCCATGGTTCCGTTAGCAAATATGTTTGGTTATGTTAACAACTTAAGATCATTATCTCAAGGAAGAGCAAATTATTCAATGCAATTTGATCATTATGAGCAAGTTCCCTCTAATGTAGCAGAAGAAGTTAAGGCTAAGTTAGCATAATGGACTCCCAAAATATAAGAATTAGATTACGAGCATATGACTCAAAATTATTAGATAATAGCACTGGTGATATTATTGACACAGCCAAAAGAACTGGTGCTAAAGTTAAAGGCCCAATTCCATTACCAACACGATTTGAAAAATTTACAGTAAATAAATCACCACATATTGATAAAAAAAGTAGAGATCAGTTAGAGATAAGAACGCATAATAGATTAATTGATATTATTGATCCAACTCCTCAAACAGTAGACGCCCTAATGAAATTAGATTTATCTGCTGGTGTAGAGGTTGATATAAAGATTTAATTATGAAAAAAAGATCAGGATTAATTGCAAAAAAAATTGGTAACAGCTCCTTTTATACTGAGAAAGGTATTGTGTATCCTGCAACTATTCTTAAAGTTGATGATTGCGTAGTATCAAATGTTAAAACAATTGAAAAAGATGGATACACAGCAATTCAGTTAGCAAGCATTGAGAAAAAAGTAGATATAAAAAAAATAAAGAAACCTCAACAAAAAATTTTTTCAAATTTAAAAATTAAACCTAAAAAAATTTTAAAAGAATTTAGAGTAGATATTGAAAATGCATTAAAGCTTGGTACTTCTTTGAATGTTTCACATTTTGAAAAAGATCAGTATGTTGATGTAACAGGAAATTCTATTGGAAAAGGATTTGCTGGTGCTATGAAAAGACACAATTTTGCTGGATTAAGAGCATCACATGGAGTTTCAATTTCACATAGATCTCATGGATCCACTGGTCAAAACCAAGACCCTGGAAGAGTATTTAAAGGCAAAAAAATGGCTGGCCATATGGGTGCAAAGAAAGTAACTAAACAGAATCTTAAAATTTTAGAAATAGATAATGACAACAATTTAATTATTCTAAAAGGTTCTGTACCTGGCAAAACAAATTCAATTGTGTTTATTAAAGATGCGGTAAAAAAATGAAAAAACCATTAATAAATTTAAAAGACAACACTTTAAAAGAAGTAGATATAGATGATAAAATTTTTGGTATTAAATTTTATCCAGACATAATTCATCAATATATTAGATATCAAAATGCTAAGTCAAGACAAGGCAGTCACAAAACAAAATCAAGATCTGAAGTAAAAGGTAGATCAAAAAAACCATTTGCTCAAAAAGGTACTGGAAATGCTAGACAAGGAAGTAGCAAACCACCACATTTTAGAGGGGGCGCAGTTGTCATGGGACCAGTTAATAGAGATCATTCATTTGATTTAAATAAAAAAGAAAAAAAACTTGCCTTAAAATCTGCTCTATCAACAAAATTATCTGAAGAAAAAATTATTTTCGTAGAATCTCTTAAAATTGAAAATCATAAAACAAAAGAATTGAAAAAAATATTAGATAAATTTAAATTTAATTCAGCTTTATTTATTTATTCAAATGAAGATTTGGATATAAATTTTAAAAGAGCATCAGCTAATATACCTAAAGTTTCAATTTTAAATCACCAGGGTATAAATGTAAAAGATCTTGTTACTTATGATAAAATTTTTATAGAAAAAAATTCTTTAGAACATTTAAGCAAGAGGCTCGCATGAAGCAAAAAGTTAAATCAATATCTGATGAAAGAGCATTTAGTATCATTAAAAAACCAATGATGACTGAAAAATCAACAAATTTGAATCAATTTAATCAATATTGTTTTATTGTATCTAAAGATAGTAATTCTAGTGAAATAAAACTTGCTATAGAAAAAATATTTAAAGTAAAAGTTATAAAAATTAATACATCTATTATGCGTGGAAAACTTAAATCATTCAAGGGTGATATTGGTTATAAAAAAGATTATAAAAAAGCTATAGTTACACTAGTTGAAGGAAATACTATTGACTCTTCATTGGAGATTAAATAATGTTAAATAAATTAAAACCTATTACCCCAGGACAAAGAGGTACTGTTTTAGTTTCAAAGAAACATTTATCAAAACAATCTCCTTATAAACCTCTTACAAAACCATATAAATCAACTGGGGGAAGAAATAATCAAGGTAAAATTACCTCAAGACGCATGGGTGGAGGAGTGAAAAGAAAATATCGATTAATAGATTTTAAAAGAAATAAGTTTGATATTTCTGGTGAGGTAATAAGAAATGAATATGATCCAAATAGATCTTCATTTATTTCTTTAATTAAATATGAAGATGGAGAGTACAGATACATATTGTCTCCAAAAAATCTTAAAACAGGTGATAAGATTATATCAAGTAACAAAGCTGAAATAAAGGATGGTAACTGTCTTCAATTGAAGAATATTCCTATTGGAACTAATGTTCATAATATTGAGCTTAAACCAGGCGCTGGAGGCCAACTTGTAAGATCTGGAGGTACTTCAGCCCAGATTATATCTAGAGAAGAAACATATGTTCAATTAAAATTGGTTTCTGGAGAAATTCGAATGATAAATAAAAATTCTCTTGCAACTATAGGTGTGCTTTCAAATCCTGATCAAAAAAATGTCAAACTTGGTAAAGCGGGAAGAAAAAGATATTTGGGATTTAGACCAAAGGTTAGAGGGGTTGTTATGAATCCTGTAGATCACCCTCATGGCGGAGGTGAAGGAAGAACTTCTGGAGGTAGACACCCAGTAACTCCTTGGGGTGTATCTACAAAAGGTAAAAAAACAAGAAAAAATAAAAGCACAGATGTTTTTATTATTAAAAGAAGGAAGAAATAAATGGCTAGATCAGTATGGAAAGGACCTTTTGTAGATATTAATTTACTTAAAAAAGCTGAAAAAGTTGCTGATTCAGGAAGAAAAGAAGTAATCAAAACTTGGTCAAGAAGATCTACTATCTTACCACAATTTGTGGGTTTAACATTTGGAGTTTACAACGGACAAAAGTTTGTTCCCGTTAATGTTACAGAGCATATGGTCGGACATAAATTTGGAGAATTTTCTCCTACCAGAACTTTTAAAGGTCATACAGCTGCAGATAAAAAAGTGGATAAAAAATCATGAATCAAAATTTAACAGCAATAGCAAAAGATAATACAGTTAGAGTTAGTCCATTAAAACTTGCTAATTTAGTAAGATCAATTGTTAATAAAAAAGTAGATAATGCAGTCAATCAATTAAAATTTTCTAATAAGAGAATTTCAAGAAATGTTTTAAAAGTTTTAAATGCAGCAATTGCAAATGCAGAAAATAATAAACAGCTAGATATTGATAATCTTTTTGTAAAGGAAGCATATGTTGGAAAAAGTTTATCAATGAAAAGATTTAGACCTAGAGCAAAGGGTAGAGCTTCTTCAATAGTTAAACCTTTTAGTAAAATAACAATTATTGTTGAAGAGAGATCTCAATTAAAAAAAGAGGAAAAAGATAATGGGACAAAAAGTTAATCCAAACGGTTTAAGACTTGGAATAAATAGAACTTGGTCATCAAGATGGTATTCTGGTAATGATTATACTAAACTACTTCACCAAGATTTAAAAATTAAAAAATTTGTAGAAGAGAAGTTAAAAAATGCTAGTATTTCTAAGATTAATATTGAAAGAGCAGCAAAGAAATTAAGAATAGCAATCTTTAGTTCAAGACCAGGAATTATTATAGGTAAAAAAGGTGCTGATATAGAAACTCTAAAAAATAAACTTTCAAAATTAACTAATCTTGAAGTCTTTTTAGATATAAAAGAAGTTAGAAAACCTGAAGTTGAAGCTAAATTAGTTGCAGAAAATATTGCTAATCAACTTGAAAAAAGGATATCATTTAGAAGGGCAATGAAAAAAGCAGTACAATCCTCAATGCGCTTAGGTGCAAAAGGTGTAAAAGTAGTTTGCAGTGGTCGATTGGGCGGAGCAGAAATTGCAAGAACTGAAAAATATCATGAAGGAAGTGTTCCTCTTCATACACTAAGGAGTGATATTGATTATGCAACAGCAGAAGCTGAAACAACCTATGGCATATGCGGAATTAAGGTATGGATAAATAAAGGGGAAATATTAACTAAAGATCCATACGCAAGTGAAAAAAAACAAGTTGAACAAGGAAGTGTAAGATGAATATGATGTCACCGAAAAAAACTAAGTTTCGAAAACAATTTAAGGGACGTATTCATGGTAATGCAAAAGGTAATTATAAACTTAACTATGGTAGTTATGGACTAAAAGCACTTGAGCCTGAAAGAGTAACTGCAAGGCAAATAGAATCTGCCAGAAAAGCTATAACTAGATATCTTAAAAGAACTGGAAGAATGTGGATAAGAATTTTTCCTGATGTACCAGTTTCAAAAAAACCAGCTGAAGTAAGAATGGGTAAAGGAAAAGGATCAAATGAATATTGGGCATGCAGAATAAAACCAGGAAGAATAATGTTTGAAGTAGACGGGGTTAACATTGATGACGCAAAAAGAGCAATGACTTTGGCAGCTGCAAAGTTACCCATTAAATGTAAATTTGTTGAAAGAAATATATAATGAATAAAAAAACTAAAAAAGTTGACGTTAATAAAAATAAAACAGAACTGATCAGTTTGAAAAAAGCTGTTTTAAATTTGAAATTTCAAAGATCTATTGGTCAACTGGAAAATACTTCAGAAATAAAAAAAACTAGAAGAAAAATTGCTCAGATAAAGACTTCTTTATCTAATAATCATGGAGAAAAAAATGCCTAAAAGAGTTTTACACGGTACCGTTGTTTCTTCTAATTCAAATAAAACAGTGGTTGTACAGGTTACAAGAAGATTTAAACATAAACTATATAAAAAAATTATTAGTAGATCAAAAAAATATCATGCTCATGACGAAAAAAACTCTTATAATATCGGTGACACAGTTAGTATTATTGAATCTAAACCAATTTCAAAACTTAAGTCATGGAAGGTTATAGAATCAGAAATCGAGGAAAATAAGTGATACAGATGCAATCAAATTTATATGTAGCAGATAATTCTGGAGCAAGAAGAATTCAATGTATTAAAGTTCTGGGAGGTTCTAAAAGAAGATTTGCATCAATTGGCGATATAATTGTTGTTTCAATAAAAGATGCCATACCTAGAGCAAAAGTAAAAAAGGGAGATGTATATAAAGCTGTAGTAGTTAGAACATCAAAAGAATTTGGCAGATCTGATGGAACTACAATTCGTTTTGACAAAAATGCAGCAGTCTTACTAGATAAACAAGAAGAGCCGATAGCAACACGTATTTTTGGACCTGTTACAAGAGAATTAAGAACTAAAAAATTTATGAAAATAATTAGTTTAGCGCCGGAGGTACTATAATGCAAAATAAAATAAAATTAAAAAAAGGTGATGAAGTAATTGTTTTAACAGGCAAAGATAAAGGAAAAAAAGGTAAAATAATAAAAATAATTGCTGATAATCGTAAAGCTATTGTATCAGAAATCAACAAAGTAAAGAAACACCAAAAGCCAGACAATAATCAAGCTGGAGGGATAACTGAAAAAGAAATGCCTATTCACATTTCAAATCTTGCATACTTTGACTCAAAAATTAACAAAGGAATTAGAATTGGTTATAAATTTAATAAAGATAATAAGAAAATTAGACTTAACAAAAATACTGGAAAAGAGATTTAAATGAGTAGGCTGCTTGAAGAATATAAATCAACAATAGTAAGTAACTTAATGTCAAAGCTAAGTTATAAAAATGTTTATGAAGTTCCTAAAATACAAAAAATAGTTTTAAATATGGGCATAGGAGAGGGTAAGGAAGATTCAAAAATGATTGATAAGGCTCAGAAGGAGCTTACTTTAATTACAGGTCAGAAAGCTATTAAAACTAAGGCAAAAAAGGCAATTGCAGGTTTCAAAATTCGAGCGGGTATGCCTTTAGGTGTTTCAGTCACATTGAGAAATAAAATTATGTATGAATTTTTGGACAGATTAATAAATATTGCGATACCTAGAATAAGAGACTTTAGAGGTTTAAATCCAAATAGTTTTGATGGTAATGGCAATTATTCTCTTGGAATTAAAGAGCAAATTATTTTTCCTGAGATAAATTATGACTCAATTGATAAAGTGAGAGGGCTAGATATCACAATTTGTACATCTGCAAAAAATAATAAAGAGGCACTAGAACTATTAAAGAATTTCAATATGCCTTTTAAATTAAAGGAAAGTGATTAGGGGTAACATGGCTAAAGTAAGTTCAATTCAAAAAAATATTTTTAGATCAGAGCTAGTAAAAAAATATAAAAATAAAAGACATGATTTAAAATCTCAAATTATGAAAAAAAATATTTCAATAGAGGAGAGAATAAAACTTCAAAATAAATTAAATGATTTACCAAGAAATAGCTCACGTATTAGATATAGAAATAGATGTGAGTTAACTGGTAGAACTAGAGGAGTTTATAGAAAATTTGGTTTATCAAGAATCAAGATTAGAGAGTTGTCAATGACAGGTGACTTACCTGGAGTGATAAAATCGAGTTGGTAAGGAGAAATTATGGCTTTTAATGATGCATTATCTGATATGTTGGCAAGAATTAAAAACGCTCATAGCGCAAGAAAATCTTTTACTTCATGTTACAAATCAAAACTTAATATGAATGTACTTTCAGTTTTAAAAGATGAAGGATATATCAGAGATTATAAAGATATAGAAATTAGAAAAGGAATTAGCTCTATTCAAATCGATTTAAAATATTACAATGGAATGCCAGTAATCAAAAATATAAAAAGAATTTCAAAACCAGGTATTAGGGTCTATTCTAAAATTTCTGAATTGCCAAAACCATATGGTGGTTTAGGAATTTCAATACTTTCAACTCCTAAAGGAGTAATGTCTGATCTTCAGGCAAGAGAAAAAAATGTTGGTGGTGAAGTTCTTTGCGAGGTATTTTAATGTCTAGGATTGCAAGAAATAGTATAAAAATTAATAAAGAGGTAACCTGTAATTTTACGTCTGGTATTTTGCAAGTTAAAGGAAAAAAGGGTGAAATGTCACTTAATATTAATCCTAATTATAAAATTGAAATTAATGAAAATGAAATTTTTGTAAAACCTATTGATAAAAACAATATTCAAAATCCAACTTGGGGAACAACTAGAGCATTAGTTGCAAATGTTGTTAAGGGTGTAAGTGAAGGTTTTGTTAAAATTCTTGAATTAAATGGTACTGGATATAGAGCTAGTGTATCTGGATCGAAACTAAAATTACAACTGGGCTATAGTCATGATATTGATTATAATTTACCTAATGAGGTTAAAGCAGAATGTCCAAAACAAAATATTATCAAACTTAGCAGTATTAATAAAGAAATTTTAGGAGCTGCAGCAGCTAAAATTAGATCATACAGAAAGCCTGAACCTTTTAAGGGAAAAGGTATAAAATATGAAAATGAATTTATTTTTAGAAAAGAAGGTAAGAAGAAATAATCATATGCAAGATACTAGAACAAAAAAAACAAGATATAAATTAAAAAAAGTTTCAAAAAGAAAAAGACTTTCAGTATTTAGATCTAATAATCATCTATATGCTCAAGTAATTGATGATGAACAAGGAATCACTTTAGCAAGTGCCTCTACTTTAGAAAAAAAATTAATACAAAATGATTCAAGTAATAAAGATTTAGCAAAAATAATTGGTAAAGAAATTGCTGCTAGGTCAATAGCTAAAGGTATAAAAGAAGTGTTATTTGATAAAGGTAAATATAAGTATCATGGATTGGTTAAAATACTTGCAGAAGCTGCAAGAAGTGAAGGGCTTAACTTTTAGAGGTATATATGTTTGATAATGACGTTAAAGAGTATAGCGAACATCTTGTTACAATTAATCGGGTTGCAAAAGTAGTTAAAGGTGGTAGAAGATTTGGATTTGCAGCAATAATGATAGTTGGAGATAATAAAGGTAGAGTTGGATACGGAACTGGTAAGGCAAAAGAAGTACCTGAGGCAGTTCGCAAAGCTACTGAAAATGCAAAAAATAAAATGATAAGAGTTCATTTAAAAGAAAATAGAACAATTCATCATGATATTGTAGGTAGATTTGGTGCAGGAAAAGTCATACTAAGATCAGCAGCTCCTGGTACAGGCATTATTGCAGGTGGACCAATGCGAGCATTATTTGAGTCTCTTGGAATTAAAGATGTGGTCGCAAAATCAACTGGAAGCTCTAATCCCCATAATATGATAAAAGCAACTTTTAATGCTTTCGAAAAATTTGAATCACCTAAATCTGTAGCATCAAAAAGATCAAAAAAAGTAACAGAAATTATTAAATCAAAAGAGAAAAAATAAATGTATAGGAATTTATATGAAAATTAATGATCTTAAATCAACATTAATATCTAGAAAAAAGGGTAAAAGGGTAGGCAGAGGTGCTGGATCAGGTTTAGGTAAAACTGCAGGTAGAGGTGTTAAAGGTCAGAAATCAAGATCAGGAGTTGCTATAAATGGTTTTGAGGGAGGACAAATGCCTTTATATAGACGACTGCCTAAAAGAGGATTTAAAAACCCTTTTAAAAAGAAAATCCAGCAAATTAATTTTGATATGATTAAAAATATTATTGCTAAGTACAAAATTAATTCAAATGACATAAAAGAATCAGAATTATTTGATAAAAAAATTTTTAATAAATCTAAAGGAAAACTTAAGCTTTTAAATGTTGGAGATTTGAAAGATGTATATAATATTAAAATTTCATATGCCTCAAAAAATGCTATCGATAAAGTAGAAAAACTAGGTGGCAAAATAACTTTAACAAATTAATTATGGCAACTGCTGCAGAAAAATTAGCAAATAACCTAAATTTTGGTGCTCTTGGTAAAGCGACTGAATTAAGGAATAGATTACTATTTACATTAGGAGCTTTAATAGTTTTTCGTTTGGGTACGTTTTTGCCTATTCCTGGTATAAATCCAATTGCACTGCAACAATTCTTTGAACAACAATCTTCAGGAATTTTAGGAATTTTTGATACATTTTCTGGCGGAGCACTTGGTAGAATGGGTATTTTTGCTTTAGGTGTAATGCCATATATTTCAGCATCAATTATAATGACATTGATGCAGTCAAGTATACCACATTTAAAATCTTTAAAAGAACAGGGGTCAAAGGGAAGAAGACAGATTATTCAATATTCAAGATATTTAACTGTAATTATTGCTGCACTTCAAGGATATGGTGTTTCTATAGGATTAGAGTCAATGCAAACTACATATGGTAATATTGTTATAGATCCGGGTTTATTTTTTAGAGTCACAACAGTTGTTACTTTGGTAGGTGGAACAGTTTTCCTAATGTGGCTTGGCGAACAAATAAGTTCAAGAGGGGTTGGAAATGGAATATCTTTAATTATTACAGCAGGAATCATAGCAAATCTTCCAAGTGCTTTTGTAAGTACCTTGCAATTAGGAAGAACTGGGGAGTTAAGCATTGGTTTCATATTAGGAATATTAATATTAGTTTTAGGTTTGATTATTTTTATTGTTTTTATCGAAAAAGCCCAAAGAAGATTAATTGTTCAGTATCCAAAAAGACAAGTAGGAAATAAAATTTATGGTGGACAAAGTTCACATTTACCACTTAAAATTAATACAGCTGGTGTAATTCCTGTAATTTTTGCTTCATCAATTCTACTTTTACCAAATACTATGTCTGGTTTTGGTGCCGGATCCTCAAGTGATATTTTTTTATTTATTTCAAGTTATTTGGGAAGAGGTCAGCCATTGTATATGATGCTATTTGCATCAATGATTATCTTTTTTGGATTTTTTTATACTGGGATAGTTTTTAATCCAGATGAACAAGCAGAAAATTTAAGAAAATATGGAGGTTTCATTCCAGGTATAAGACCAGGTGAAAATACAGCTAAATATATTGATTATGTTTTAACCAGATTAACAACTATAGGAACAATTTATTTAGCATTAGTTGCTTTAATGCCAGAATTTTTAATTGCTAGAACTTCAATCCCTTTCTATCTTGGAGGTACTAGCTTATTAATAGTTGTTGTTGTAATGATCGACTTTATTACACAAGTACAATCTCATTTATTTCAACATCAATATGAAGGTTTGTTAAAAAAAACAAAATTAAAAGGCAGAAGATAAATTAATGAAAATTATTTTTTTTGGACCTCCAGGTTCCGGAAAAGGTACACAAGCTAAACTTCTTTCTAAATTTTTACATATTCCTCACCTATCTACAGGTGAGATATTAAGAGACATTATGGAAGAAAAAAATGATTTTTCTAATAAATTAAAAAAAATTATGTCTTCTGGAGATTTAGTATCTGACGATATTTTAAACAAAATAATTTCTCAAAAACTTTTAACCAATGAGTGTTTAAAAGGTTTTGTACTTGATGGATATCCAAGAACAGTATCTCAATCAATTTTTTTAAACAATTTCTTTCAAAAAAATAACATTGATCTAAATTTAATTATAAATTTTAATTTAGATTTTAAAATTATTAAAAAAAGAATAATTAATAGATCTAGAATTGAAAAAAGAACTGACGATAGTGTTAAGGTAATTGAAAACAGATTATCTAAATATAGCGATGAAACAAAACCTCTTTTATCATTATATTTTACACAACATCCAAAAATATACTTTAATATTAATGCGGATCAAGAAATTGAGAAAATTCAAAAAGATATTGAAAATTTAATAGAAAATGGCAATTTTTAAGGGAAATTTATTGTATCAATACTTGACTTTCAAGGTATTATTCATGTATGCACCAGCATTCATTTTTTTTACAAATAGGTTTCGCTGATGGCTCGGATTTCAGGTGTTAATATACCAACAAATAAAAGAATTCATATAGCTCTTACATATATTTATGGTATTGGACCAAAAATTGCTGAAGATATATGTAATCAGGCATCAGTTGATTTTTCTAAAAGAGTAAATCAACTCAATGATGAAGAATTAAATAAAATAAGAGAGATTGTTGATCAAGGACATGTTGTTGAAGGTGACTTAAGAAGAAAAGTCTCACTGGATATTAAAAGATTAAATGACTTAGGTTGTTATAGAGGATTGAGACATAGAAAAAAACTTCCTGTTAGAGGACAGAGAACTCATACAAATGCAAGAACAAGAAAAGGTAAAGCAGTTGCTATTGCAGGAAAGAAGAAAGTAACTAAAGGATAAAATGGTAGAAAAGAAAAAAACTAAATCAAAGATAAAAAAGAAAGTTTCTGCTGGCATAGCTCATGTAGTATCGTCTTTTAATAACACGATTATTACAATTACTGACGAAAATGGAAATGCTCTAGCTTGGTCATCAGCTGGTCATAAAGGTTTTAAAGGTTCAAGAAAATCTACACCGTATGCAGCTCAAATTGCAGCAGAAGATGTAGGAAGTAAAGCTAAAGAGTTTGGATTGAAAACATTAAGAGTTGAGGTGTCAGGACCTGGTTCAGGAAGGGAATCAGCATTAAGATCTTTGCAAGCAATTGGCTATATTATAACATCGATAAAGGATGTTACACCAATACCTCATAATGGTTGTAGACCCAGAAAAAGAAGAAGAGTTTAATAAAAAGGAGAAATTAAGTGTTACAAAAAAATTGGATGGAGCTCATAAAGCCAAGTAAGATGGATGTAAATGTTCAAGATAATGATGGAAGAAAAGGTACATTAATTGCTGAGCCATTAGAAAGAGGTTTCGGACTCACGCTTGGAAATGCAATCAGAAGAGTTCTTCTGTCATCTTTGCAAGGAGCAGCAATCACATCTGTTAAAATTAAAGGAGTTGTGCATGAATTTTCTACAATACCAGGTGTTAAAGAAGATTTAACAGATGTATTATTAAATTTAAAAGGTATTGCAGTAAAAGTTCATTCTCCTGGCTTAAAAAAAATGTATTTAAAAACATCAGGTTCAGGGGAAGTTAGGGCAGGAAATTTTGAAACTGACTCAGAAACTGAAATCATGAATCCTGACAGATTAATAATGACTTTAGATTCTAATGCTGATGTTGAAATTGAGGCAAATATCCAAACAGGCAAGGGATATGTCTCTGCTGAGGTTGCTGAAGATGAAAATAAAATAATTGGAGAAATTAAATTAGATTGTATGTTTAGTCCTGTTGTAAAAGCTTCTTATAAAATTGAAAATAGTAGAGTTGGACAAGTAACAGATTTTGATAAATTAATATTTGATGTAGAAACTAACGGAGTAATTTCCCCTGATGATGCAATTGCACTTGCCTCTCGAATATTACAAGATCAACTTCAACCTTTTATTAATTTTGATGAACCAGAAGTGCAACAAGATCAAGCCTCAGCTGAACAGTTATCATTTAATTCCAATTTATTAAAAAAGGTAGAAGAACTTGAGTTGTCCGTTCGTTCAGCTAATTGTTTAAAAAATGATAATATTATGTATATTGGTGATTTAGTTCAAAAATCTGAATCGGAAATGTTAAGAACACCAAACTTTGGAAGAAAATCATTGAATGAGATTAAGGAAGTATTGCAGCAAATGGAATTAAATCTTGGAATGTCTGTTGCAGATTGGCCTCCTGAAAATATAGACGAACTTGCAAAGAAATATGAGGATCCTTTTAATAAATAAATATGAAACATAATATTAGGCATAGAAAACTAAATAGAACATCTTCTCATAGAAAGGCTCTTTTAATGAATTTGTCTAATGCTTTAATTAAACATGAGCAAATAACAACTACTCTCCCAAAGGCTAAAGAGTTAAAGCCATTTGTTGAGAAAGTTATTACCCTAGGAAAAAAAGGAGATTTAGTTTCAAAAAGAAAAACGAATTCAATCTTGCAGGATGAAAAAATGACCAAAAAAATATTTAGTATTTTAGCTGAAAGATATAGGGATAGAAAAGGTGGGTACACCAGAATTATAAAAATAGGAAATAGATATGGTGACAATGCACCTACCGCTGTAATAGAATTTGTAGATAAAGATGAAAAAGCAAAAGGACTAGATAGCGGTCCAGTAATTGAAAAAAAACAAACTGAAGAACAAGAAGCACCTCAATAAAATTGATTAATTTTTTTTTAGTTGCAACAGGTGGAGCTCTTGGTGCTTCTTTAAGGTTTGCTTTCACTCTGTTTTCAAAAAATTATATTTTTTCTAACCATTATTTTATAATTACATTATGTATCAATATTTTAGGATCTTTTTTAATTGGGTGTGTAATTGCAATTATGCAAAGTAAAAATTTTTCTGATGAATTAATCAGATATTTTATTATAGTAGGTTTATTAGGTTCTTTTACCACTTTTTCGGCTTTTTCTATTGAAGTTGTAGAGCTCATAAATGAAAAAAAAATGTACTTGGCATCTGCTTACATTTTCACGTCTTTTTTCTTTTGTATATCCTTTACTTTCTTAGGTTTAAATATTAGTAAATTAATAAGTTGATCAAAAAAATAATAGTTAGCGCTTCTGAATCAAATTTCAGAATTGATAAATTGTTAAAGATGAATTTTTCTACGTTAACACAAAGTTTTATAGAAAAAAATATTAGAAAAAAAAACATAATTGTAAATAATGAAGTTGTTACTTCAAAATATAGGTTAAAAACTAATGATGAAATCAAAATTTTAAATTTTAATAAAGATAGTTATAAACATAATCCAAAAATAAAAAAAAAATATATAATTCCTAAAAATATAAAAGCATTATTTAATGAGTCAATAATTTATAATGATAATAATTTTTTTATAATAAATAAATGGTCAGGAATATCTACACAAGGAGGCAGTAAAATTAATGTTTCAATTGATCATATAATAAAAGATATGTCTAATTCTTATAATTTAGTTCATCGTCTGGATAAGGAGACATCAGGAATATTAATAGTAGCTAAAAACTTAGAGTATACTAAATTGTTTGGCCATATGTTTAAACAAAGTTTAATTGAAAAAAAATATTTAGCTTTTTGTCAAGGTAAACCTAGATTACCAGAGTCAATTGTTAATCTTGATATTTCTTTAAATTGTAATAAAGACAAAAATGCAAAAACAATTACTTATTATAAATTATTAAATTATAAAAGTGGAATATCTCAAATTCTGTTCACTCCAAAGACTGGAAAAAAACATCAATTAAGAATAGTATCTAAAAATTTAGGTTGTCCTATAATTGGAGATAAAAAATATAATTCTAATAATCGCTTTGATAAGGAAAAATTAAAATTAAATGCAATTGGTATCAAATTTAAGATTAAATCAAAAGAATACATATTCAAATCAATTATTCCAAAAGATTTTATAAATTTTATTAAATATAATAAATTAAACAAATTTGATAAACTTAATTTTTAATTAAAGTTTTGTAAATTTTTACTAAACTCTTTTAGGTAATCTTTGTCAAATGTCTCAGAAGAAACATTAATACCTAGTTGTTTTAAAGAGGTATTTTGGTAGTTTGATAAACCACAAGCTTTTATATATTCATAATATTTTAGTTCAGGCTTAATGTTAAAACTTAATCCATGATATGTTACCCATTTTTTAATTCTTAATCCTATAGCGGCAATTTTCATTTCTTTTTTTAATGTTTGCCCCTGATTTTTTATTACCCATACACCTACTCTATCTCTAAAAGTTGTAGATTCAATTTTATATGAGCTAAGTAAATTAATAATTGTATTTTCTATTAAAGATATAAATCTTCTTATATCTTTTTTTCTTTTGTTTAAATCTATCATTAAGTAAACTACTCTTTGTCCCGGACCATGATAAGTTGTTTTACCACCTCTATTTGCTTTTAAAATTGGTACATTTATTTTTTTAATAATTTCGTTGTCTTTGCTAGTTGCCCCTTGTGTATAAATATGATTATGATCTAAAAACCATATTAATTCTTTTTCACACTTTGTTAAGATAAGATCAACTCTTTTTTGCATAAATTGAACTGCATATTCATAATTTATTGCTTGTGATGAATGTTTTAATTCAATTGTATAATTATTTTTTTCCATATTAAGATTTATTGATACTTAATAACCTATCTGCTATTTTATTCTATAAAATTTGCGGCTGTGGCGGAATTGGTATACGCGCAGCGTTGAGGTCGCTGTGGGATTTATCCTGTGGAAGTTCAAGTCTTCTCAGCCGCACCAAATGCTTTAAGAGTAATTTTAACAGCTATAACCAATGTATTTTTTTGTTATTTCTAGGTCTTAAAACTTTATTTCTTTTTTAAAAAAAAAATATTTATAAATATGTTATAATATTTTTACTAATGCTTAAAAAAAATGATTTAATTGATTACTTTTATCAGGGTTGTAAGTCTAAAGACAATTTAAGAATTGGCGTTGAGCATGAAAAATTTATTTTGGATTCAAAAAACCACAAACCACTAACTTACATTCAGAAAAATGGTATTAAAGATATTTTTAAAAAATGTATTGATGTAGGATGGGAGCCTCTTTTTGATGATAAGGATAATATTATTGTTGGTTTAAGAAACAATGATGAATTCATTACTTTAGAGCCAGGGGGTCAGCTTGAACTTTCAGGTGCTCCTCTAAAAAATATTCATCAGACATGTTCCGAAACAACCAAACATTTAAATTATTTTAAAAAAATTGGAGAAGAGTTAGGTTTTATAATGCTAGGAATGGGTGTTGAGCCTAATTTAGCCCTAAATAAATTTCCATGGATGCCAAAAAAAAGATACGAAATAATGAAAAAATATATGCCATCAGTTGGAAAGTTGGGACATCATATGATGCAACGAACTTGTACAAATCAGGTTAATTTAGACTATTCATCTGAAGAAGATATGAAATACAAATTTCGTACTATGTTAAACTTGGAATCAATTGCTACAGCAATATTTGCTAATTCTCCCTTTGATAGAGGTAAATTATCTAATTATAAAAGCTTGCGCTCACATTTTTGGCATCATACTGACTCTTCAAGAACAGGTTTATTACCCTTTGTTTTTAAAAGCGATTTTAATTTTGAAAGTTATGTAGAATATGCTCTTGATATTCCTATGTATTTTATAATAAGAAATTATGAATATATAGATATGACAAAATATACATTTAGAGATTTTTTTAATGGCAAAAAAAAATTAAAAAATATAGAACCAAACATAACTGATTGGATTAATCATATATCAACCTTATTTCCCCAAGTCAGACTTAAGAATTTTTTAGAAATTAGGTCAATGGATGCTTGTAATTGGGATTTAATTTGTTCCCAACCAGCCTTTTGGATTGGACTTTTATATGATGATGAATCGTTGGATAAATGTATAGAAATTTTTGAAAATTGGACAGATGATGATAGAGAATATTTAAATAAAACAGTTCCAATTTTAGGTTTGCAAACTAAATTTAAAAATAAAACCGTATTAGATTTTGCACAAGATATTTTTCAAATTTCAAATACAGGATTACAAAAAAGAAATATACTTTCATTAAACAATAAATTTGATGAAACTATACATACTAAAAAACTAGAAAAAAATTTAGAAATTGGATATTCTCCTGCTGATTGTTCTATTCAAAAGTATAAAAACGAATGGAACAACAGTATAGATCCGATATATAAAGAATTAATTTTCTAATGAAAAAACAAATAGCAATTCAAATGGATAGTATTGAAAGCATTGATTATGAATTTGATTCATCTTTTATGATTGCTTATGAAGCTCAAAATCGAGACTATGAAATTTTCTATTATAATCCTCATGATTTATTTTTAGATCAATCAGAAGTTAAAGCTAGGGGATATTATTTAAATCTAATAGATGATAAAAATTCTTACTTTTCTTATTTATCTAAAAAAAAAGAAGTTAATTTATCAAATTTTAGATTTATTTTTCTTAGACAAGACCCACCATTTGATATGAAGTATATTACATCTACTTATATTCTTGACCTTTTAACTGGACCAACAAAAGTTATTAATAATCCTAAAGCTGTACGTAATTCTACAGAGAAATTATACACTTATAAGTTTATTGATTATATGCCCCCAACTATAGTAACTCAAAATATTGATGACTTAAAAAATTTTTTAAAAATTCATCAAGATATTATTACTAAACCCCTATATGGCAATGGTGGAGAAGGAATTTATAGAAGTAAAAAAGGTTTTCTTAATGGTATAAAAAATAACAAAAAGTATTTAGATATGCCAATAATGGCTCAAAAATACATTCCAGAAATTTCTCAAGGAGACAGGCGCATTATTTTAATTGATGGAGAGTATGTAGGTTCAGTTGCAAGATTGCCACAAATTGGGAGTATTAAGGCTAATTTTCATGCTGGAGGTAGAGCTAAAAAGACTGATTTAGTTTTTAGAGATAAGGAAATTATTAATGTTTTAGGTCCAAAATTAAAAAAAAATGATCTTTTTTTTGTTGGAATAGATGTCATAGGAAACTATTTGACAGAAATAAATGTTACTTCGCCAACAGGAATTAAGCAAATAAATAAATTAAATAATGTTAATTTAGAAAGAGTTTTTTGGGATAAGCTTGAAGCAAAATACAAAATAGTTTAATTAGTTTTTAAATAGAAGATAATATGAACAAAAATAGAATTTTAATTAATAAGATTAAAGGCCTAGAAACTATTAATCCAATCATTTTAAATATTTTATTAGTTTTAATAGGCACCTTATTATTATCCATATCAGCTAAAGTTCAAGTTCCTTTTTGGCCTGTGCCAATGACCATGCAAACATTCGTAGTTTTTTTAATTGGCACAACTTATAGTATTCGTTTATCTTTTATTACACTTTTAATTTATTTGTTTGAAGGGGCTATTGGTTTACCAGTTTTTGCTTCTGGAGGAGGTCTAGCATATCTTACTGGTCCTACTGCAGGATATTTATATGGAATGGCTATCACTGTTGTTTTAATTAGTTATTTAGCAGATAAAGGATTTAGTCAAACTTATTTTAAAACAGCCTTAATGCTTTTAATTGGGTCAGTTATAATTTTTTCTTTTGGTATTATATATTTAGGATCAATAATAGGATTTGATAAAGCAATACAAGCAGGTTTGCTTCCGTTTATACCAAGTGAAATATTTAAAATCGCTCTAGCAGTTGCTATTATTCCAACTATAAACAATATTATAAAAAAATAATTTATTTATGAAAATTGGTATAGACCTTGGTGGTACCAAGACAGAGGGAATATTAATTGAAAATAATGGAAAAGAAATAAAAAGAAATAGAATTAATACAGAAAAAAATTACGAAGGAACAATTGACGGAATTGTATCTATTGTAAAAAATTTTGAAAAACAATACGGCAATGCTTCTTCTATAGGAATAGGAATGCCTGGAGCTATAGAATCTGATTCTGCACTAGTTAAAAATGCAAATTCTATTTGGTTAAATGGAAAACCTTTAAAAAAAGATCTTCAAGCAGTATTAGATAGAAAAATAAATCTTGAAAATGATGCAAACTGCTTTGCTTTATCAGAAGCTGTAGATGGTGCTGGGAAAGGACATCAAGTCGTATTTGGAGTGATTATAGGAACTGGTACCGGAGGCGGCATCGTAATTAATAATAAAGTATTTAGAGGAAAGAATAATATTGCTGGTGAATGGGGACATATAAGTTTGCCAAATAGAACAGATGAAGAAAAAAAATATGTGAAAAAATGTTATTGTGGCAAAGATGGATGTATGGAAACTTATGTTTCAGGTCCTGGTTTTGCTAATGGATATAATTTAAGATATCAAGAAGATTTTGATTCTCATAAAATTTTAGAAAAATTTAAAAATGATGATCAAAACGCTAAAAATGCTGTCAATCAATACGTCGACCATTTAGCAAGAGGACTATCAGTAGTTTGTAATGTATTAGACCCAGATATAATTGTCCTAGGGGGAGGAATGTCTAATATTTCATATATTTATGAACATATAAATTCATATTTAAATAAATATATTTTTAGTAATACTTTTTCTACTAAAGTTGTTAAAAATATATATGGTGATTCAAGTGGAGTAAGAGGAGCAGCTTGGTTATCTTAAATTCCTGCCATAGAAATATATTTTATTTCTAAGTAATCATCTAAGCCATATTTTGAACCCTCTCTACCAAGACCAGATTCTTTAACTCCTCCAAAAGGTATTTCAGCTTTTGTGGTGAGTCCAGTGTTAACTCCTACTTGACCATATTCTAATGCTTCCGCTGTTCTCCATATCCTTCCAATATCTCTTGAATAAAAGTATGATGCAAGACCATATGGAGTATCATTTGCCAGTTTAATTACTTCCTCATCAGTACTAAATTTATATAACGGGGCAACAGGTCCAAAAGTTTCTTCATAAGTTATTTTAGCTTTTGTGGTCACATCAGATAAAACAGTCGGTTGAAAAAAATTTCCTCCAAGAGAGTGCATATTTCCACCTACTGCAATTTTTGCTCCTTTATTAACAGCGTCTTTAATATGTTCTAAAACTTTATTTAACGAAAGTTGATCAATTAAAGGTCCTGACATGACTCCCTCATCTAATCCATTCCCTACTTTAATTTTAGTAACTTCTTTTGTAAATTTTTTTAAAAACTCATCATAAATATTTTTATGAACAAAAATTCTATTAGCACAAATGCATGTTTGTCCGGAATTCCTAAACTTACTTTGTATAGCGCCTATTACAGCTTCATCTATATTAGCATCATCAAAAACAATGAATGGAGCATGACCACCTAATTCCATAGATACTTTTTTAATAGTTGAGGCACTTTGCTTTAACAAAATTTTACCAACTTCAGTTGAACCAGTGAAAGATATTTTTCTTACTTTAGGATTTTCAGTCAATTCTTTACCAATTTCCTTAGACGATCCAGTAATAATGTTAATTACACCATTAGGAAACCCCGCTTCTTGAGCTAAAACTCCTAGGGCAAGTGCAGAAAAGGGTGTTTGACTTGCAGGCTTTATTACTACTGTGCAACCTACAGCTAGACCAGGAGCACATTTGCGCGTAATCATTGTGCTTGGAAAATTCCATGGCGTAATAGCCCCAACTACACCTACTGGTTGTTTTATTATTACAATTCTTCTATCTGGAAGAGGATCAGATATAATATCACCATAAACTCTTTTTCCTTCTTCTGCATAAAAATCAATATAAGCAACTCCTAGTAATATTTCTCCCTTCGCTTCAGCAAGAGGCTTACCTTGTTCAATGGTCATTATTTTAGCAAGATCATCTACATTTTTTTCAATTAGACGCGCCCATTTTTGTAATATTATTGATCTTTCTTTTGCTGTTTTAGATTTCCATGCAGGAAATGAATTACTAGCTTCTTCAATTGCATTTTTGGTTTCTTCAGTTGAACATTTTGGTATTTTCCCGATAATTTCTCTACTTGCAGGATTATCAACTTCAATAAGATTACCTGTAATACTTCCAGTCCATTTACCTCCAATTAAGCATTTTTCTTTAAAAAGAGAGCTATTTTTGAGTTTCATTAATTATTTCCTATTTATGCATTTGTTTTAGATAAACATTTCTTAAACTTTAATTTATAGAGGAACATATGACAATAGTTAACTCTTGGAATGAATGGGATACTCTAAAACATGTTATTGTTGGAACCGTTGATAATTCAAATATCCCACCAATGGAACCTGCATTGGAGCCTAAGATTAGTAAAGATAGTGGTATGGTTGGAACACATGGACCAAGAAAAAAAGAGGCTGTTGAAAAGGCCAATTTACAGTTAGATAATTTTATTTCTATTCTAGAATCTCAAAATGTTAAAGTGGATAGACCTACTCCAATAGATTTTACTAAAACAATTTCTACACCAGATTGGATAAATGAAGGTCAGTTTGGTTCAATGCCTCCAAGAGACGTTATATTAACAGTTGGTAATGAAATGTTAGAAGCCCCTATGTCATATCGTTGTCGTTGGTTTGAATATCTTGCTTACAGACCTCTTTTGGAGAAATATTATGATGAAGATCCAAATATGCGTTGGGAAGCAGCACCAAAACCAAGATTAACCTCATCAACTTATAAGTCAAATTATTTACCACAAGGTATAACTGAAGAAGATAGATATAAAAAAATTGAAGAAAGAGATATGATACTCACTGAACAAGAACCACTATTTGATGCCGCTGAAGTTCTTAGATTTGGAAAGGATTTATTTTATCATAATAATTTTACTTCAAATTTAAAAGGCCTTGATTGGCTTAAAAGACATTTTTCTAACCACAGAGTTCATCAAATTAATTTGCCCGGTGATTTAATACCTACTCATATTGATGCATGTTTTACACCTATTAAGCCAGGTGTGATGATAATCAATCCTAATAGAAAACTACCCTCTGAACAAAGAAAAATTTTTGATGATAATAAATGGGAAATTCACGAAGCTGCACCATCAATTCATAATTCTCCACCACCTATGTGTTATTCATCTATATGGTTATCTATGAATGTTTTAATTTTAAATCCCTCAACTATATGTGTCGAAGCAAGTGAGGAAAAAATGATTAAGCAAATGGAAAATTTTGGTTTAAGTGTTATTCCTGTGCCATTTAGAGATGTATATGCTTTTGGAGGTAGTTTACATTGTGCAACTACAGATGTTTATCGAGAAGGCGAATGTGAAGATTATTTTCCTAATCAATCATGAATAGCTTCATTCAAAATGATTATACGCCAGTCATAAAAAATACAACAAATCCAAGAATTGGAGTAATTACACTTTCTACAGATTTTACAATAGAACAAGATTTTAGGAAAATATGCCATGATCTTCCTTTAGATCTATTTTTTAATAGAATACCTTTTATTAATCCCTTAAATCATCAAAATTATTTAAAAATGGCGGATCATATTCCTGAGGTCTCAGATCAAATTTTACCAGGTGAAAAAATTGATGTAATTGCTTATGGATGCACCTCTGGAACAATTGCAATTGGGGAAGATCGCATATCAAGCCAAGTTAAAAAATCAAAGCCTAATACTAAGGTTACAACACCTATTACTGCAGCACTAAAAGCATTTAAAAAACTAAATCTAAATAATATTGCAGTTTTAACACCTTACCCAAAAGAAGTTAATTTAACAGTTTATAATTATTTAAATAAAAACAATATAAATATAGATTCTTTTAGCTCTTTTAATTTAAATTACGACTCTGAAATAGCTCAAGTTAGTCTAGAAAGTATAATAGAATGTATTAGCCAAATTAATTTAGACAAAGTTGACGGATTGTTTGTATCTTGTACTGCACTTAAAGTTGTTGACATACTTGATGAAGTTGAGAAAAAATTTAATACAACTGTCATATCTAGTAACCAAGCTATAATATGGGATTGCTTAAAACTTTTAGATATTAAAATGAAAGTTTCTGGTTATGGCAAATTATTTAATAAGTAATTATTAATATGATTTCTCTAAATAAAATTAAGGAGGCACATAAAAAAATTGCGCCACATATTAATCATACACCTTTAATATATTCAGATTTTTTATCTAAAAATAGAACTGTTAAATTAAAATTAGAATCACTTCAAAAAACTGGATCATTCAAGTTAAGAGGAGCACTTAATAAATTATTATCACTTTCTAATGAACAAAAAAATAAGGGAGTCATCGCGGTTTCAACAGGCAATCATGGTAAAGGGGTAGCATATGCATCAAGTATATTAGGTATTAAATCAACTATTTATATGTCTACAATGGTTCCTAAATATAGGAAATTAGCCATTGAAGCTTTAGGAGCTAATGTGGAAATAGTTGGAAAAAATAGCGATGAAGCTGATTTATATGCCAGGGATATTTCTAAAAAAGAAAATATTACCCTGGTACATCCTTTTGATGATGAAGAAATAATTATAGGACAAGGAACAACAGGATTGGAAATGTTATATGATTTTCCAGAGGTTGATACTGTAATTATTCCAACTTCTGGAGGTGGATTGATAGGTGGAATTGCTCTAGCTTTAAAGTTACAAAAACCAAGCATTAAAGTAATAGGAGTCTCAATGGAAAGAGGACCTTCTATGTATGAAAGTCTTAAAAATGGCAAGCCTGTAGATGTTGAAGAATTAGAAACATTAGCGGATTGCTTAGGGGGTAGTATAGGATTAAATAATAAATATACTTTTAATATTGCTAAAGAAACAATAGATGATTTCGTTTTAGTTAACGAAGATAAGATTGCAGAAGGAATAAGATTGAATTTTTCTGAACATAGAATAGTCACTGAGGGCGCTGCTGCTACCAGCGTTATGGTAGTAAAGGACAATTTATCATCTTATCTTGGAAAAAATATTATTTGTCTAATTTGTGGTGGTAATATTGAAAAAAATTTATTTAATAGAATAATTTCATGACAATTATATTAAATTCGCAAGAAATAAAAAAATGTATTCAATTAAATGATCAACTTATCCCTATTATTGAAGATGCTTTTATAAATTTGACTCTAGGGAAAACAACCATGCCACCAATTTTGCGCCTTGATATAGAAAAATATCATGGGGAATCTGATGTTAAAGCAGCTTATATAGATGGCTTAGATAGTTATGCTATTAAAGTTGCATCAGGTTTTTTTAATAACCCAGAACTAGGATTACCTTCTAGCAATGGCTTAATGATCTTATTAGACTCAAAAACTGGTGTCTTAAAATCTGTATTGTTGGATAAAGGATATTTGACAGACATTAGAACCGCTATTGCTGGTGCAATTGCTGCAAAATACTTATCAAATCATGACTCATCATCTGTTGGTATTATTGGTGCAGGTATTCAGGCTCGAATGCAACTTGAGGCTTTACTACTAGTAAGAAATATAAAGTCAGCATACGTTTGGTCTAGAAATATTGACAAAACAAAAACTTTTGTTGAAAGTCTCAAAGGAAAGTTAAAAATTGATATTAATATATGTCAAACTCCAGAGGAAACTCTAAAATTTGCAGAAATTCTGATAACAACTACACCAAGCAAATCGCCAATTATAAAGGCAAATTTTTTGAAAAAAGGATTGCATATAACTGCAATGGGATCAGATGCTGAAACTAAAAATGAACTAGATCCAAATATTATTAAGAGTTGTGATGTTTATATACCTGATAATCAATCTCAAACTTCAATTTTAGGAGAATTAAATCATGCTATTAAAGCTGGTTTGGTAAGTTCTAAATTAAAGTATAATGATCTTGGATCTGTAATTAAAGATCCAAATTTAGGGAGAAAAAATAGTGACGATATAACCGTTGCTGATTTAACTGGAACTGGTGTGCAAGATACAGCAATTGCGAGACATACATTTGCTATATCTCAAAACAAAGGTTTAGGATTAAAGATCAATTAATTAATGTCAAAGTATATTAGTACACATTGGGGAACATACAAAGTTCATGAAGATAAAAATAATAATATATCTTTGGATTATTGGGAATTAGATTCTGATCCAACAAAGTTTGGATTAAGTTTGGCTGATGCAGCAAAAGACAATTTAAGAATTAGACAACCATATGTCAGAAAAGGTTGGTTAGAGAATAAAAACAATAAAGATAATAAAAGAGGAGTTGACACATTTATTCCTATGACTTGGGATAAAGCTCTAGATATTGCGGCCAATGAACTTTTAATAACAAAAAAGAATTTTGGGAACTCCTCAATTTATGCTGGCTCTTACGGATGGGCAAGTGCAGGGAGGTTTCATCACGCTAAAAGTCAATTAAATCGATTTTTTAACATGTTTGGCGGATTTAGTTCTTCTTATCAAAGTTATTCTTATGCCGCAGCACAAACGATTCTTCCTCATATTATTGGTCTTGATTTATATTCAACATTAGAGGAACATAATTCTTGGAATGCATTATCAGATGACTGTGAACTAATAGTTATGTTTGGAGGTATGCCAATAAAAAATTCAAAAGTTTCATCAGGAGGAGTGGGAAAACATACTACAGAATTAGGTATAAAAAAATGTTTGTTAGGGGGAACAAAATTTGTCAATATTAGTCCCTTTAGAGGGGATTCACCTGTTTTTTTAGATGCTAAACATATACCTATTAGACCAAATACTGATACAGCTCTAATGTTAAGTATAGCTTACATTATGATAACTAATAATACTTATGATAAAGATTTTATAAAAAAATATACCGTTGGCTTTGATGATTTTGCTTCATATGTTTTAGGTAAAAAAAATACTCAACCTTGTACTCCTGAATGGGCATCGAAAATTACAAACATTCCCCTAAAGGAAATTACAAAATTAGCTGAAAAAATTATTACAAAAAAAACTATGATTTCTATGTCTTGGAGCTTACAAAGAGCCTCAAGAGGTGAGCAGCCATTGTGGATGGGTATTACTCTTGCCTGCATGTTAGGTAAGATAGGGACTGCGGGAGGCGGCTTTGGCTTTGGTTATTCTTCTGTAAATAGTACAGGCGATAGATTTACAAAAATACCATGGAAAAGCCTTCCTCAAGGTCAAAATGCTATTAAAGATTTTATCCCTGTTGCTAGAATAACTGATATGCTTGAAAAACCAGGAGAACTTTTTAATTATGATGGTAAAAAGCTAAAATATCCAGATATTAAATTAATTTATTGGGCTGGAGGCAACCCATTTCATCATCATCAAGATTTAAATAGATTGGTAAAAGCATGGCAAAAACCAAATACTATAATAGTAAATGAAATATGGTGGAACGCTCAAGCCCGACATGCTGATATTATATTTCCAGCTAATACAGCATTAGAAAGAAATGATTTAATGCTAAATCCAAGAGACCCAACAATAGTTGCTAATAAGAAAGCAATGGAGTCTTTTGCTGATTCTAAAACAGATTTTGAAATATTTTCAGGACTTGCACATAGATTGGGATTTAAATCTTCTTTTACTGAACATAAAACTGAAATAGAATGGATTGAATTTCTTTGGAATGAAAGCAAAAAAATAAGCAAAAAATTTAATATAGATTTACCTAATTTTAAAGATTTTTGGCAGAAAGGATACTTTGAAGTTCCTTATTTTGAAACAAAAAAAATCATGTTAAAAAAATTTAGAGACAATCCAGAAAAATTTTCTTTGAATACACCTTCTGGCAAAATTGAAATTTCCTCTGAAACAATTAAAAATTTTAATTTAGAAGATTGTTTGTCACATCCAAGTTGGTTTGAGCCTTATGAATGGTTAGGAAAAATTAATAAGTATCCTCTCCATTTAATTTCAAATCAACCTACTCATCGCTTGCATAGTCAACTTGATAACGGTTCAGATAGTAGGAAAAGTAAAATCAAAAATAGAGAGCCTGTATTGATTAATTCATCAGATGCAAAAAAACGTTCAATAGAAAATAATGATATAGTTATGCTTTACAATGATAGAGGAAAGGTTTTAGCTGGAGCAGTTTTATCAGATGATGTAATGCCTGGAGTTATTGTTTTGTCCACAGGCGCTTGGTTTGATCCTAATTATTCATTGAATATAGAAGTACATGGTAACCCCAATGTACTTACAAATGATATTGGCACCTCTTCCCTTGGTCAAGGTCCAACTTCACATACTACATTGGTAGAAATAAAAAAAGCTGATAAAGAAGAAATTGCTGATGTAAAAATTTTTAATTCAGCAAATATAAAAGAAAATACTTGATCTTAATTTATTATTACTTACAAATTAAATTTTATGAAAAATATTATTAAATTTGAAAAAGTATCAAAATCTTTTGGAGAATTAAAAGTACTAAACCAATTAAATTTAGAAGTTAAAGATGGTGAAAAATTAGCATTAATTGGTCCAAGTGGTTCAGGTAAAACAACAATACTTCGTATATTAATGACATTAGAGACGATAGATGATGGTTATGTATCTGTTAATGATGAATATTTATGGCATGAGAAAATTAATAATAAATTAGCTCCTGCTTCCGATAAGCATTTACAAAAAATGCGTGATCAAATCGGTATGGTTTTTCAGCAATTCAATTTATTCCCACATCTAACCGCAATAGAAAATGTTAAACAACCACAAATTTTAGTAAAAAAGAAAAAAGAAACTGAAGCTAAAGAAAAAGCGGAAGATCTTTTTAACATGATAGGTTTAAGTGATAAAATAGACCATTACCCTCATCAACTATCAGGTGGTCAACAACAGCGAGTCGCCATAGCTAGAGCATTAGCGATGGATCCTAAAATAATGTTATTTGATGAAGTTACCTCTGCATTAGACCCTGAGTTAGTTGATGAAGTTTTGGCAGTCTTAAGAAAATTAGCAGCAGATTCAGATACAACTATGCTAACTGTTACTCACGAGATGAATTTTGCTCAAGATTTTGCTGATCGGGTACTATTCTTTGATGCTGGTCAAATTGTTGAGTCAGGATCCCCTAAAGATTTGTTCTCTAACCCAAAGGAAGAAAGAACAAAATCATTTTTAAGAAAATTTATTTAATTTTTATAAAATTTGACATCACTAAAAGGTTGTATTTTATTTAAATGTCTGATTAAGTTTTTTAATATTTAATCATGAACAGGGAGGATAAATGAAAAAACTACTTATATTTATATTTAGTTTTCTATTTTTATTTGGTACCGCAAAAACTTCTTTTGCAGAATCAGATACTTTGAAAAGACTTAAAAAACAAGGTTATGCAACTGTTGCAGTTGCAAATGAACCACCTTACAGTGATATTAAAACAGATGGTTATGTAACAGGCGCTGCACCAGATGTAGCTCGTGCTGTTTTAAATATGTTAGGTGTACCTGATTTAAAAGCGGAAGTTATTATGTATGGTGCTATGATACCAGCCCTTCAAGCTAGAAGAGTTGATATGGCAACATCGGGACTTTATATTAAACCAGATAGATGTGAGTCTATTATTTATTCAGAGCCTGATTTATGTGGTGCAGAAGCTTTTGCAGTTCCAGTAGGTAATCCAAATAATTTACTTACATATGAAGATATAGCTGCTAATCCAGATTTAAAAATGGTAACTTGTGCAGGTTGTGCAGAAGAAAAATATGCTTTGGAACGTGGAGTTAAAGCTGAACAAATTGTATACTTTGATACACCTCCAAGTGGTATTAAAATGCTTCAACAAGGAAGAGTTGATGTCTTTGCTTTATC
Source organism: Pelagibacteraceae bacterium (assembly GCA_002718135.1). The sequence continues at coordinate 35,001 of PBDN01000009.1, forward strand.
AGGTTTAGGTACACAGGACTTGTTAAACAAAACTAATGACCCAAATCTTGAATTAGTTATGCCTATTACTGGAGTTCCAATTGGATGTGCAGGAGCTGCATTTAATATGGATGATAAGGAATTCAGAGCTGAATATAATATGGCATTAGCAAAACTTAAAGCTACTGGTGAGTTCGCTGCTATAATTGAACCGTATGGTTTTTCAGCAGAAGCTACCGCTGGTGAGTCATACTTAACTAGATGTCCAGACGGAAAATAAATTAAACCTTTAAATTATTCTGCCCTGTATTATTTACAGGGCAGAGTTTTTTTATGAGAGAAGTTATAGCATTTTATCCAATACTTATAGATGGAACAATTACGACAATTATATTAACAGTTTTAAGTTCAATTTTGGCACTTTTTATTTCATTTGTTGTAGGTCTTTCAAGAATATCAAAATTTAAAATTATTAGAATATTAGCAATAATTTATTTAGAATTTTTTAGAGGGAGCTCAGCATTAGTACAAATGTTTTTTATATATTTTGTTTTACCTATGTGGGGGATTTATTTTGATTCATTGACTGCAGGTATTATTGCTATTGGATGTAATCTTGGTGCATATGGTTCAGAAGTAGTTAGAGGAGGTGTTCTTGCTGTTGGAAAAGAACAACACGAAGCATCACTAGCATTGAATTATTCTCCTTATAAAAGATATAGACATGTTATAATACCTCAAGCAATTCCAGTCATGATACCTACTTTTGGCAACTTACAAATTGAGCTTTTAAAACTGACTGCAGTTGCATCACTTATTACAATTTCAGATTTAACATTTATGGCTCATATAATTAGAGTTCAAACTGCTTTAACGTTAGAACCTTTTTTAGTAATTTTAGTTATTTATTTTATTATTGCA
>PBDN01000010.1 GCA_002718135.1 Pelagibacteraceae bacterium
CTTCCGGCAACAAATCAAATGGCTTCAGGCAGATGTTGGGGATTTGCAGGACTAAATCTTATGCGTTTAAAAGTCGTAGATAGTCTTGATCTAAATACATTTGAATTTTCACAAAATTACTTCATGTTTTGGGATAAGTTAGAAAAAGCTAATTATTTTTTAGAAAATATTATTAAATCAAGAAATGAGTCTTATGAAAGTAGATTAATTACTCATCTACTAAAAGCACCTGTTCAAGATGGTGGGCAGTGGGATATGTTTGTAAACTTAATAAAGAAATATGGAGCTGTGCCTAAGGATGTAATGCCTGAAACAAATCATAGCAGTAAATCAGGTGCAATGAATTATATTCTTACGCACAAATTAAGAGAGTTTGGTTCAATACTTAGAAAAAAACCTGCGAAGAATTCTGCAGCACTTAAAAAAAACATGATGGAAACAATTTATAACTTACTCGCAATTTTCCTTGGTCAACCACCAGATCTCATAAACTGGTCTACAAGAAATAAAGATAACAAATATATTGTTATTTCTGACATGAGACCAATAGATTTTTGTAAAAAATATGCAGATATTAATATCAAAGATAAAGTATGCTTAATTCACGCTCCAATGAGTAATAAAAAGTTTAATACAATGTATACTGTAGAATACTTAGGAAATGTTGTTGAAGGGCAAATAATAAAATACTTAAACGTAGATATTAAAGAGTTAAAAAAATCAGCTATGGACTCAATTAAAAATAATGAGGCTGTGTGGTTTGGCTGTGATGTAGGTAAACGTTTTAGTAGAGATATGGGTGTTCTTGATATGGGTATTTATGATTATGAAAATGTCTTCCAAACATCATTTAAAATGAATAAACAAACTCGTTTAGAGTACGGAGACAGTGAAATGACGCATGCAATGCTTTTGACAGGCGTTGATATTAAAAAGAGAAGCTCAACTAAATGGAAAATTGAAAATAGTTGGGGTACTAAGAGTGGTAATCAAGGATATATGATGATGACAGACGAATGGTTTGACGAATATACTTATGAGGTCGTCATTGATAAAAAATATCTTAACAAAAGACTTCTAAAATATTTAGACACAGAGCCAATAAAACTTGCGCCATGGGATCCAATGGGTGCATTAGCTAGATAAAGTTGAACAAAGATAACGCATATAAACTTTGGAAAATCATTCAGGAAACAGGAGACTTCTTAAAAGGAAAACTTCCCGATCACCCAAATCACCCTAAAGGTAGAAACCCTTATGCTCATGTTGCTTTAGAGCTAAAAAAACATTTTGGAGTAACGTACAAAGATATACCTGATGAAAAATATAATGAAGTAATTAATTATCTAAAAGAATTAAAAGTTAATCCTAAGTAATTAGACTTTTCTTAGACTTAATTGGCAGAAATAAAATAAATATAGAAACTAAAGCCATCATCACTGCATTAATTAAAAATAAATAAGTAAATTCTAAAGTAATTGAATATATTTCAGAAATTAAAAATACAGATATTGGTCCTGATCCAAAAGCTAAAATGAATTTTATTCCATATACAACACCGTGATATTTTTGTGGCGTAAATTTACTTAAAAGAAGATTTTCAGTGGGCAGAATGCTGGCATTAAATATTGCGGCTAATATGCATAAAATTACTATCGAATAACCAGATATATAGGCAATACCTAAGTAACAAGGAAACTGCATAAATATACCTGTAAGATAAATAGCTTTTAAATTAAAACGATCTGCCATAAGACCTCCAAAAAAAGTAGTAACACCAGAAGTAAAATAAATAATCCCAATCATAAAGCCAATTTGAATAGAATTAATATTACCAATTCTTATTTCAAAAACCTTGGGAAGAGATGTTTGTGTATTATGGAATGATAATCCAAGAGCAAACATCGATAAAAGCATAATAAATGCTATTAAAATCATTTCATTTCGTGAATGATCTTGTTTGCCATTACTAATAAAAAAATTTTTATAAGAAATTTTATCAATAAAAATTAAATAAATAAGAATAAAACCTATAAAGATTGAAATAAAACCTGGCAGAATAAATGCTGCCTGCCAATTGAGTAATTCTGTTAAAGTCCCCGCTACAAAAGCTCCTGATCCTATTCCTACACCACCGAAGATACCATTGATACCGAGTGCTCTTCCCTGTTTATTGGCCGAATTTATTACCCAAGGAATACCAACTGGATGATAAATTGAACAAAAGAGACCTAGAAGGGATAAAGAAATAAATAAAAATGAAATTGAATTACTTAATCCACATAATATAGAAGCAAGACCCATTCCAATAAACATTATGGTCATAGTCCCTGATCGACTCCACCTATCACTAAGCCAACCAAAAGGTATCGCACCAAGACCTATTAAAAGAGCGCCAAGAGACCAAAGACGAATAAGCTGATCATAAGAAATATTCCATTCTTTTTCAATTGTTAGAACAATAACAAAATAGAAAGCGGCAAACATATGCATGAGTGCATGACCCACTGATGAGAATAATAAAGTGTAAAAAGTATTATTCAACTTCTTCGTAATTTATCGATAATGAGTTTACACAGTATCTTTTTCCAGTTGGTTGAGGTCCATCATCGAAAACATGACCTAAATGTGCGTCACATTTCGCACACATAATTTCAATTCGAACCATACCATGTGATTTGTCTACTTCAGTTTTAATTGCTTCTGATGATAATTGCTCAAAGAAACTGGGCCAACCACAACCTGAATCATATTTTGTAGAACTGTTAAACAATTCATTATTACAACATTTGCATTTAAAAATACCACCCTTTAGTATTTTAAAATTTTTTCCAGAAAAAGGTGGTTCAGTGCCCTTTCGTCTTGTTACATAGTATTCATCTTCTGTAAGAAGAGATTTCCATTCAGCATCTGTTTTAATTATTTTGCTCATTTGATTTGCTTTATATTAGATAATATAATTCCAGATAGTATAAAAAGCACACCAATCACATGAAAAAAAGCAAATTTCTCATTTAAAAAAGAAATAGCCCATATGGTACTAAAGACAGGTATTAAATGTAAGAAAAGACTAGCTCTATTTGCTCCAATTATAGAAACTCCTTTGTTCCAAGAAAAAAATGCTACAATACTTGCAAAAAATGCAACATAACCAATTATAGCCAAGTCTAATCCAGTGGAAGGAAGAAAAGTCGAGTTAAATGACTCTATAATATAAAATGGTATAATAAATATAACCCCAATAATTATCATTACTTCTAAATTTGCTAATTGTGATGTTTTATTATCAATTTTTTTAAGTAGTACTGAATATAAACACCATGAAATAACAGCCCCCAGCATCCACAAGTCCCCTGCAGTAAAATATAAATTATATAAATTATTTAAGCTACCTTTTAAAATAATAGAAAAAGCTCCAATAAGAGACAAAATTATGCCAGCAAATTGAAGTGGTGTCGTTGAAGTTCTAAATATTAACCAAGAAAAACCAATCATCATTACAGGTGCAACAGATGCCATTAATGTTGAATTAATAACCATGGTGGTTCTTAGAGAAATATAAGTAAAAGAATTAAAAATTGTAACACCTAAAATTGCAATCATAGTCATTAACAGTATATTTTTTTTATAATAATCTAAATCTTTAATTATTTGAGTATATGTAAAAGGTAGTAGAATAAGTAAAGCGAGTATCCAACGAAAAAAACTTAGTTTAAAAGGACTGAGACCAGAAATAAAAGCGACTTTTCCAGAAAAAAAATTTCCTGACCACAAAAAAGATGACACTATTAACAAAGTAATAGCTAAAACTATATTTCTTGACATTTACTTATCTACTAATGTTATAAGTGAGGAAGTATCAAAGCGATTGCCACCATTTTTTTGAACTTCTTCATAATATTTATCTACAATTTCTGTAATAGGAAGTGAAGCTCCATTTTTTTTTGCCTCTCTAAAACAAATAGATAAATCTTTTCGCATCCAGTCAACTGCAAAACCGTAATCAAATTTGCCATCTAGCATTGTTCTATATCTATTTTCCATTTGCCAAGATTGAGCAGCACCCTTTGATATAACACTTAGTACTTTTTCCATATCAACATTTGCTTTTTTTCCAAATGCCATTGCCTCAGATAATCCTTGCACTAAACCTGCAATGCAAATTTGATTTATCATTTTTGCAATTTGACCTGATCCAGAAGGTCCAATTAACTCTATAGATTTACCGTATGATTTCAAAACAGGTTTTACTAATTCAAAATATTTTTTTTCACCTCCAATCATTATAGATAAAACACCATTCTCCGCACCTGCTTGTCCACCTGATATTGGAGCATCTAAAAAACCAATGTTTATTTTTTTAAGTTTTTGAAAATATGTTCTCGCAATTTCTGCAGATGCTGTGGTATGATCAACTATAATTGTTCCTTCTTTAGCAGAAGAAAGTATTCCATTATTACCATCCATTATTTCAATAATATCTTCATCACGTCCTACACACATAAAGATTATTTCAGCGGTTGAGCAAACTTCAGAAGGTGTATTTACTTTTTGACCACCAAATTCTTCAACCCATTTGATTGCTTTTGAGTCTGTTCGATTAAAAACTTTAACATTATATCCTTTTTTTTGTAAATGACCTGCCATTGGATAACCCATTACACCTAAACCTATAAACGAAACATTTTGAATACTCATATTTAAGCTCCTAACTTTTCCAAAATTTTTGAATTAAATTCTTTTGAATTACTAACAATTAAATTTTTATTTTTTGATGTAAAATCATATTTTTGATTATTAAAATCAATATCTGATCCACCAGATTCTCTAACAAAAAGTATTCCTGGTATATGATCCCAAGGGGATAGTTTTGATAGAATTGCAAAATTTCTTTTTCCCTCTCCAATATCAACATACTCATAACCAATACATTTATATGATTTTACTTCGACAAATTTTTTTTTTAATAGTTTTATTTTTTCTAAATCATATTCATCCCAATATTTGGAACTAATTGAACCTATTGCTTTTCCTAAAGTATCAATGGTTTTTGTTTTTATTTTATTATTATTTATAAATGCCCCATCATTATAAATTGCATTACACATTAAATTTTCCAAAGGTTTATAAATCCACGAATACAAAATTTTATTTTTAAAAGTAAGGGCAATCATTATTGCAAATTTATCTCTACCATTTACAAAATTTGTTGTTCCATCAATTGGATCTACGGTCCAACAATAAGCATCTTCTTTATAGAAGTTTGTAATATTATTATTTAATGAATATTCCTCTTCACCAATAAAATTAGAATGCGTAATAATTTTTAATAGATTTTTTTTTAATTCTTTTTCAACATCTATATCAACACATGTTACTAGTTCAGTTCCATTCTTATATTTTACATCTTCTTTTTTTAACTTTTGATATTTTGGTAATATAATATTTCTACTTATATTAAAGCAGACTTCCTTAATATCTTCTTGTTTTATATTATCCATTCATGCATGATTTAAAGTACATTTTAGCAAGATTTAGAGTAATCTCACCTATTTTACCATTATTTATTAATTTAGAGTCAATTTTTACAATTGGAGTAATAAAACTACCCGAACTAGTTAAAAAAACTTCATCAGCATTCATAAGATGCTTCAATGAAAAAGGTTTCTCTATAAAAGTTAGTTTCATTTTCTTAATTATTAATTTTAATGAAGTTCTTGTTACACCTTTTAAAATATTTATATTTGATGGATGAGTGTAAAGTTTTTTATTTTTTATAATCCATATATTTGATGAAGTACCTTCTGTTATGATATTATTTTTTATTAAAATAGCTTCATATGCTTTTTTTCTATTAGCGTTATTTCTTGCTATAACATTAGGCAATAAATTAACAGTTTTAATATCTCTTCTTGCCCATCTTAAATCATTATATGTTATGGCATTTACACCATAAAAATTTTTATCAGGTAAATTAAATTTTCTTTTTCTAGAATAAATAATAATATTTGGTTTAATATTTTTTTCATATACATGTTCCCTTACCTGTATACCTCTGGTAATTTGAAGATAAATTATTCCATTTGTTACATTATTTTTTTCTAATAATTTTTTAAATATTTTTAGAAATCTATTTTGGTCAACTTTAAGAGAAATATTTAGTTCTTTTAAAGAGTAACGTAATCTATAAAAATGGTATTTATAATCTATTAATTTTTTATTTAAAACAGCAATTACTTCATAAACGCTATCTGCAAATTGCAAACCTCTGTCTTCAATATGTACTTTTGCATTATTGAATTTTACGTACTTATTATTAATAAAAGCAATTTTACTCATATTAATAATCAATTGATAAAAGTTCTTCCAATTTTTTAATACAATTGGTTTCAGCAAAAAAAACAACATCATCATTTTTTTTGAAAATAGTTTTGCTGGTTGGAATTATAATTTTATCATCCCTAAATATTGAACCTATTCTAATTCCTTTAGGTAATTTTATATCGACTAAGCTTTTATTACAAATATTTGATTCACTTTGAACAACAGCCTCTATAACTTCTCCAAAGCCATCTCCTATAGAATAATCATTTCTAATACTGCCCATTCTAACTTTTTCCAATATTTTAGAAATAGTTATTATTTTTGGATCTATAGTAATATCAACCCCTATATTATTTAATAAAGATGAGTAGGAACTATTATTTATTAAAGTCATACATTGATCAGCCCCCGCTCTTTTTGCTAATAGTGATGATAAAATATTTACTTCATCATCTTCTGTAATAGCAATACAAAATCCTGCTTCTGAAATGTTAACTTCTTCTAAAATTTGGTTATCCAAACCATCTCCATTAATAATGGTGACTTTTTGAAGATTTGAAGCCAAATATTCAGATCTAGATTTATCATTCTCAATTAAATCTGTTTTTATATCTGTATTAGAATTTTCTATTAATTGAGCCAATGAAAAACCAATATTGCCCCCTCCTATTATTACTATTTTTTTAACCTGCATCTCTTGATGACCAAATTCACGTAAAACACCAGTTAAATGATCAGTTTCTACAACCATATATATTAAATCATTTTCTTGAATTATTGTTGATGAAGTAACTAGAAATTTTTTATCTCCTCGAAAAACGAACAATATATTTGCTAGATAATCTGGAAATTTCTCAGATAATTCTCTAACTGACATACCTATATGTCCACAATTTTTTTCACATTTAAAGCCAATCAACTTTAATTTTTTTTCTGATAGTTCAAGCATATCAATTGTACCCGGAGATATAAGACGTCTGTGCAACGCCTTAGCAATTTCTTGCTCAGGTGAAATTATTGCATCAATAGGTAGATTATGCTTGGTATACAAATTTAACCACTCATCTTTTAAATAATCCTGTTGCCTAATCCTGGCTATTTTTTTTGGGATATTGAATATAGAATGACCTATTTGACAAGTAATCATGTTCATTTCATCACTTTTTGTGACAGCTATTATCATTTCACATTCTTTAGCTCCTGCTTTTTTTAAAATAGATGGTAAACTTGGAGCGCCTAAGATTACTTTTACATCTAAATTTTCTGAAATTTTTGTAAGTTTTTCAAGGGATTCATCTATGACAGTGACCTCGAATCTATCTTTTGATAATTTATCCGCGATGCTATATCCAACATCACCAGCTCCACAAATTATAGTTTTCATTTCTAATTTATTTAATTAAGAGATATTTTTAAGGATTTAATCTTTCTATATAAAGCAGTTCTCTCCATACCTGTATATTGAGAAACTTTTGACATATTACCATTAAATCTTTTTATTTGCGAGAGTAAATATTCTTTTTCAAATTCAGATCTAGCATCTTTTAAAGATAAATCTAGATTATTATTGAATGATTCGTTTTCAAAATCTCCCATTTCTAAAGCTAAATCATCAAGTTCAAAAATATTTTTTTTGTCAATTCCTTGATTTAAAATTATAGTTTTTTCTATGTAGTTAATCATTTGAGATATATTTCCAGGCCAATCATATAGTTCAAGTTTTGATTTAGCAGAATCTGAAAATGTGATTTTTCTTGCATCTTGATTATAAAAATTGTTAATATAATATTCAAGAATTGGAACTATATCTTCTCGCCTTTCAGAAATATTGGGACAAAAAATATTTTCAGTGTTAATTCTTTCATATAATCTAGATAAAAAATTACCTTTTTTAATTTCTTCTTCTAATTTTTTTTCAGTAATACTAATAATTTTTTGATGAAGTTTAACATTATATCTAGCAAAAAAGCTTCCATTTTCTATAAAAAACAGGAGTTTCTTTTGATAATTTATAGCCAATTGGTCAATGTTGATCAATATTAATGTATTATTATTAGATCTAATAAATAAATTTTCATTTAAATATTTTTCATCATCGTTTAACAAACTTTCTATGTTCTGATTTGATAATTTATTAAAATCTATAACTACAGGTAATTTTTCCCTAAACTTAGAATTAGCATGTATCAAATTAGATAACAATTTTTTACCAGTACCAAAACTACCATGAATCAATAATCTAGATTTAGAATTTGAATGATCATATATTTTTTTTTCAATTTTTTTTATAAAAATTGATTGACCTATTAATTTATCAGATGAAGATAATAAATTTTTTAAATTTTTATTTTCATTAACTAAATTGGAGCTTTCAATTGCTCTTTTTGTCAGTATTATTAATTTATCACTATTAAATGGTTTTTCTAAAAAATCATAAGCTCCACTTTTTATTGAATTAACAGCAAGATCAACAGTTCCGTGACCACTAATAATAATAATTGGAATATTAGGTTGTATTTCTTTAAATTTTCTTAATAATTCAATACCATCTAGCTTACTTTTTGATAACCAAACATCTAATATAATTAGATCAGGCTTCATTTTATTATATTTTGCAATAGCTTCATCTGAATTAATTGCACTATAAGTAATAAAATTTTCATCTTTTAAAATTTCAGAAATTAAAAAACATATATCTTTTTCATCATCAATTATTAAAATTTTATGCATTGTAATTTTCAGTTTGATTTTCAAAAGTAATTTTTGATATTGTACCTGCCATATCTTTATTTTTATCAATAGTAATTTTACCACCATGATCTTCAATAATTCTTTTAACTATTGATAATCCCAAGCCAGTTCCTTTATTTTTAGTAGTAAAATATGGTTCAAATATTTTAGAAATAGATTTTTTATCTATACCTATACCATTATCTATAAATTCTATAATAATTGCATAATTATTTTGTGTTAACTTAATACTAATTAATGGATTAGGGATTTTTTCAACTGCTTCAATTGCATTTTTAATAATATTATTAAAACATCTGGAAATTTGCATTTTATCAAATTGAAAATAAATATCTTTTTGAAAAAGATCTAAATTCATTTTTATATTTTTATGGCTATTTGCATAAAGCTCATATGATTCTCTAAGACAATTAGAAAGGTTATCTAATTTTATTTCAGCTTCAGGTATTCTTGCAAAAGAGGAAAATTCATCAACTAATTTTCCTATATCATCAACTTGTCTTGAAATTGTTTGTGTTAAAAGTGAGATGTCTTTTTGAGATATATTATTATCATTGAATTTCTTTTCAATTCTTTCGGCAGATAACTTTATTGGCGTAAGTGGATTTTTTACTTCATGAGCTATTTTTCTCGCTATATCAGACCAAGCAGCATGTTTTTGAGCTAGAAGTAAAGTTGTTGTATCATCTATTGCTACAACATAACCATTAATCTGATTATTAATTATCTCTTTGATAATACGAACATTAAAATTTCTTTGGTCATTATTTATAACAAAATCATATTGAAAATTTTCAAGTATTTTCTTTGAATTTTTAAAATTATTAAATATCTTTTCCCACTCAGGTATTATTTTTAAAAAATTGTCTTTTTCATTAAAATTTTTTGAATTTTTAAACAATATTGAAGCTGTTTTATTAGATAATATAATATTAAAATTATTATCAAGAGAAATAACTCCTATAGTTAATAAACTTAAAATTGCCTCTATAAATAATCTCTTTTCCTCATCATCTAAACTTTTAGATACAAGTTGAAGTTGCTTACTTTCAATTTCTGATATCATTTTATTATAAGCAGTAATCAGAACTTTTATTTCATCAAATTCATCAATTTCACTTACTTTAGCTTCAAAATTTCCTTTAGAAATTTCATTTGCTGACTCAATTAAAATAGAAATAGGTTTTGATAACCTTCTAGCTAAATTGAATCCTATTAAAACAGCAATTAAAATAAAACCTATAGAAAATAAAACAAAAATCATTGAATAAGTAATTTGAATACCCGCACTTTCATTTTCTTTTATTGTATAAATCTTGTATGCATCTTTAGTGGCTGCGATATGATCCCATATATTTGTATTTAAATCTCTATTAACTTGCATAAATACATCACCTAAAAAATTAATTTTTTTATAAGCGGAAATAGAATTTTTATTTAATTGAAAAATAAAAACTCTGTTTTGATCTAAAATCTCAAATATATTTTTTGAAGGATATAAAAAATTTTCATTCTCTTTATCTTTAAAATTTAAATAGATGTCACCCGCTTTATTAAATAAATAAATGTTTGAAATTGTTCTTAAATCAATAAATTCATTTAATACCTGATTAATAGAGTTAATGTTAACTTCATTATTTCTAGATACTTTAACTATCTCTCTCATAATAAGCTGTGTATCAGATATTATTTCAGCTTGTATTTCATTTTCATAATCTTTTGCTACAATATTTGAATTAACAACTGCTTCTCTAACTGCACCACCATACCAAGTTCTAAATTCTAAATTAAAAAAAAGAGAAGTAATTATGACTAAACCAATTGCAGGCCCAACAGCCATAGCTGCAAACAAATTAACAAATTTAATATATAATTTTGATTCATCTTTTTTATTTTTTCTATAAATAATAATTAAAATTAATTGTCTAATTATTAAAGCTAAAAGTAAAATTACAAAAAAGACATCTGCTAATAAAAAATATTGTAATTGAAGAGGATTTTTAACTAAATTATTATCAGGAAGCATTAAATAAAAAGTAATAGAAAAACTAATAGCTATTAAAATTAATAACAAATAAAATGAAAACCTCGTTAGGTACAATTTATTTAATATTTTTGTTAAGCTAATCACTTCGGCAGGTTTTATTTATATATTTAATGTTATAATAAACTAATATAATATAATTATATCTATAAATGAAAAAGATAAAAAATGCACTTGTTATCCTAGCCGGAGGTATGGGGACTAGATATGGCAAAAATGTACCGAAACAATTTGTTGAAATAAATGGTAAAAATCTAATATATTTTTTTTTAAACAGTATAGACACTAGTTTTTTTCAAAAAATTTTAATTGTACACAAAAAATCACATTTTAAATATGTTAGAAATTTAAAAAAAGAATTCCCATTAGTTAATTTTTTATTTGCCAATGCTGGAAAAAATAGGCAATTATCATCAATAAATGGATTAAGAGTATTAAAGCCTTATAATCCAGAAAATGTTCTTATTCACGATGCCGCTAGACCTTTTTGTTCTAATATTTTGTTAAAAAAAATTTTTACACAATTAAAAAATAAACATTCAGCAATACCCTATATTTTGATCCCTGAAAAAAAAGTTATTAATAAAAAAGAAATTAATGAAGAGGTTAAAATTATACAAACCCCTCAAGGTTTTAAATTTAAAATTATTTATGAAGCTCATAAAAAAACATCCATAACTAATGCTAAAGATGATTCTAGTTTAATAACTGAAGATAAAATTAATTACATTAAAGGTGAAAAATTTAATATGAAAATAACATATCCAAATGATTTTAATTTTTTTAAATTATTTTATAATCCTATTTTTAAATCTGGCATTGGTTATGATATTCATAGATTTAATCCTAAAATTAAAAAAGGATTAAGACTGTGTGGTGTTAAAATTAATTATAATAAATTAATTGGCCATTCTGATGCAGATGTAGGTTTGCATGCAATTTGTGATAGTATATTTGGAGCTTTATCAATGAAGGATATTGGAAACTATTTCTCAAATAATGAGAAAAAATGGAAAAATAAAAACTCAATACATTTTTTGAAATTTGCAAAAAATCAACTGCAAGATAAAAAATACTATATAGTTAATCTTGATATTAATTTTATATGTGAAAAACCTAATATTAACAAATATAGAAATGAAATGATCAAAAAATTATCATCTTTGTTGAATATACCTAATAAAATTATTTCAATTAAAGCAACATCAAATGAAAAAATAGGTTTTATAGGTGATGGACTTGGTATAGCTGCAGAAGCAATAGTGCAAATTTCAAATGAAAAACTTTACTAAAATTTTTTTATCAATATTTTATATAGGATACATAAAATTTGCCTCTGGAACATGGGGTAGTATAGCAGCTATTATAATATTTTTTTTATTGTTTAAAAAATTGTTTTTATCTTTAGAAGTTTTAATAAGTATTTATATTATTTTATTTTTTATTTCTAATTTTTTAATAAATTATTTTTCTTCTTTTACTAATTCATATGACTCTAAACATATAGTTATTGATGAGTTACTTGGTGTCTTTACTATATTTTTTTTTTATGATTATATATTTTTATTTAATGATTTAGTCACGTTATTGCTTTTATTAATTATTTTTAGATTTTTTGATATCATAAAATTATTTCCTGCAAACTTTATTGATAAAAATATAAAAAGTGGATACGGGGTTATACTTGATGATATTATTGCAGGACTTTATACAATTATAACATTGGTAACATTAAATGCATTTATATAAAAAAGTTTTAAATAAATTAATTAAATTAAATATATCAGTATCAGTTGCGGAATCTTGCACTGGGGGACTGTTAGCATATAGTTTTACAAAAAATAAAAATGCTTCTAAAATATTTAAGGGTGGCTACATTAGTTATTCTAATGAATTTAAAGTAAACGATTTAGGTGTTAAAAAAACAACTCTAAAGAAATATGGCGCAGTAAGTAAAGAAACAGCCAAAGAAATGGTTAAAAATTTATATTTAAAAAACAAAACAAATATTTGTATATCCACAACTGGTATAGCTGGTCCTAAAGGTGGTACAAAAAATAAACCAATAGGGTTAGTGTATATAGGTATATTTTTAAATTCTAAAATTCTAGTAATTAAAAAAAAATTTATTGGTACTAGAATTCAAATACAAACAAAGTGTATAAATTTTATATTTAAATATTTAGATAATTCAATCTAATATACTATCTGCCCTTGCCTTAAAAGAATTGATCATCTTATTTTCAATAAGTGGATAAAAGGTGTCTGCTAATTTTTGATGAAAATAATTTTTAAACTCAAAATTAACATCAAATATAATTTGAGATCTTTTTTTATTAATCTCTTGAAACTTCCATTTTGTTTTTAAATCTTTCAAGGGACCTTGAATATAGTTAGTTTGAATGGTTAATTTTTCTTTATTAAAAATTACATGTGATCCAAATTTATGAACTATAATAAATTTATATTGTACATACATATCAGCAAAAATTTCATTTTTTTTTCTATCATTTATAATTATTCTTTTGCACCATGGTATATATTCAGGATATCTTTCAATATCTATTACAATATCAAATAATTTTTTTGCAGAGTGTAAAACAATTTCACTCCTTTGTGATTTTTTCATTAGAGGTTTTGAGTTTCTCTATTTTGTTTCATGATTTTAAAATCTTCAGATGCATGATAGCTCGAACGAGTCAGTGGAGAAGAAGATACCATTAAAAACCCTTTTGCAAATGCCATTTTTCTGTATTCATCAAATTCCTTTGGTGTTATGAATTTTTCTAATTTAGCATGTTTTGGTGTAGGTGGTAAATATTGACCTATAGTAATAAAATCTACATCCGCTGACCTTAAATCATCCATAACTTGATATAATTCATCTTTAGATTCACCTAAACCTACCATTAATCCTGATTTTGTAAAAATATTAGGATTAATTTTTTTTATGTCAGCTAAAAGTTTTAAACTAACAAAATATCTGGATCCAGGTCTTATACTTAAGTACAACCTGGGAACAGTTTCAAGATTATGATTAAAAACATCTGGTAAATCATTAGATAGGATATCCAATGCCTCTGGCTTTTTATGAAAATCAGGTGTCAAAATCTCTATAGTACATTGAGGGTTTAAATTTCTTATGTATCTTATAACTTTTGTAAAATGAGCTGCTCCACCATCTTTTAAATCATCCCTGTCAACACTTGTTACAACAACATGTTGGAGTCCTAACTCTGATACAGCTTCAGCTATTTTTTTAGGTTCATCTGTATCAATAAAACCGGGCTTACCTGTCTTTATATTGCAAAATGCACATGCTCTCGTACAAATATCTCCAAGTATCATAAATGTTGCATGTTTTTTTTGCCAACATTCAGAAATATTAGGGCATGATGCCTCTTCACAAACAGTAATTATTTTTTTATTTTTTAAAATTTTGTTTGTTGATTTAAAAAATTTTGAAGTTGGGGCCTTTACTCTAATCCAAGGTGGTTTTTTAAGTATTGGATTTGAAATTTTATTAATTTTTTCAGGATGTCTAATTTCTGTCATTCTAAATAACTTTCATATCTCTACTTTTTATCCAAATTTCAAATGGATTTTCAATAATTTCACTAAAATCTTTTAATAATTTTCCAGCAACTGCTCCATCTAAAACTCTATGATCAGCAGATAAAGTACATTTAAGTGTATTGCCTACTTTGATTTCATTATTTACTACAATTGGTTTTTTAACAATATTACCAACAGCTAAAATTGAAGCTTGTGGAGGGTTAATTATTGCCGCAAATTCATTTATACCATACATACCTAGATTTGACACAGTTATGGATCCCCCAGTATATTGCTGAGGAGATAATAAGTTTTTTTTTGCTAAATTTGCCAAATTTCTAATTTCATCTGATATCTGATTAAGTCCTTTAGAATTTACCTTTTTTATAATTGGAGTAATAAGACCATCATCAATAGCAACGGCTACAGATACATCTATATTAATTAGTTTATAAATTTTTTCATTTTGCCAATAAACATTAGTATTAGGGTTCTTTTCAATAGCAATTCCCACAGCCTTAACTATTAGATCATTAAATGAAATTTTTATTGTATTATTCTCATTAATTTTGTCTCTTAACTGAATTAATTTATCAACTTTTGATTCGATAGTAAGATAAAAATGAGGAATTTTTTGTTTTGCTTCTAAAGTACGTTTGGCAATAACTTTACGAATTGAGCTTGGAACAATATGATCTCCTTCAATTGATAAATTTTCAGAATTATGATTTGCCCTAACTGACTCCAGATCTCTTTTTATAATACGCCCTGCTGGACCACTTCCTTTAAATTTATTGAGATCGAGGTTTTTTTCTTTTGCAATTTTTTTAACTATATTCGAAGCTTTAAATCTTTTAAAATTTGCATCTACCGCTTCATTAATCTTATCCTTTTCTTTTTTATCAGGGTAGTCACTCGTTTTTAATAATTCTACCTCATTTTTTTCCTCAATTTTTTTAGATAAGTTTTCTATAGTGTCATTTTTAGTTCCATCAATTATTGCTATAACACTATTAACTGGTACTTGTGTGCCATGTTTATTTTTTAAAATATGAGTAATTTTTCCCTCATCAACAGATTCAACTTCCATAGTAGCTTTGTCAGTTTCTATTTCAGCAATTACATCTCCAGCTTTAACTTGATCACCAACTTTGACTAACCATTTGTTAATTATACCTTCAGTCATTGTTGGCGATAAAGCCGGCATTAAAATTTTTGAGGACATAAACTATATATAATTGATTTCTTTTACTGCTTTTACAATATCATCTATTTGAGGTAGGTATAGCTTTTCTAACTCACTAGAATAAGGCATTGGTACATCAGCACTATTAACTTTAGTTATTGGGGCATCCAAATAGTCAAAAGCATTTTTTTGGATTAAGTTAACAATCTCAGATCCAACACTAGCAAATGGCCATGATTCTTCAACTGTAACAATTCTATTAGTTTTTTTTACAGAGTTAATTATAGTTTTGGAGTCAATTGGTCTTAAGGATTGGAGATCTATTACTTCTACATCTAAGTTAAATTGATTTTTCAAAATTTTTGCAGCCTCAAGAGATTTTTGAAGCATGATGGAATAAGTTACAATAGTCGTATCCGAACCCTCTTTTGCAATATTTGCTTTACCAAATGGAATTGTAAAATCACTACTTGACGAAATTTCTCCTTTTAAGCCATAAAGGATTTCATTTTCAAGAAATATAACTGGATTTGGATCCCTTATTGCAGAGCGTAGCAATCCTTTTGCATTTAAAGGTGTTGAAGGAGTAACAACTTTTAATCCAGGCACATGAGAATACCATGAAGAAAAATCTTGGCTATGCTGAGCTGCAACTTGAGCCGCAGCTCCGTTTGGACCTCTAAAAACAATAGGGCAATTAATTTGCCCTCCAGACATATACAAAGTTTTAGCAGCGGAGTTGATAATTTGATCTATTGCCTGCATTGAAAAATTAAAAGTCATAAATTCAACAATAGGGATTAACCCTTTAAATGCAGCGCCAACAGCAAGTCCTGTAAAGCCTTGCTCAGATATTGGCGTATCAATAACTCTTTTTTCACCAAATTCTTCAAGCAAACCTTGTGTAACTTTATAAGCTCCCTGATATTCAGCAACTTCTTCACCTAAAACAAATACTTTTCTATCTTTTCTCATTTCTTCAGCAATTGTATCTCTTATTGCTTGTCTCATGGTAATTTTTTCATTTTCTATATTTTTGTTTTTTTGTTCTTTATCATTATTATTTTTAAAAACTTTTATATCTTGTTTATTTAAATTTTTTGATTGATTAGCTTCATGATCTTTTTTTTCAATTTCACTAATTTTTTGATTTGAAATTAAGGCTATTGGTTTGTTAACAGGAATATTATTATCACCCTCTTTATATAATAATTTTTCTACATAACCTTCATCTACAGCTTCAACTTCCATTGTAGCTTTGTCAGTTTCTATCTCAGCTATGACTTCACCGGCTTTAACTTCTTGACCTTCACGCACTAACCATTTTGTTAAATTACCCTCCGTCATAGTCGGAGATAATGCAGGCATTAAAATTTCAATAGTCATTATAAATATACATCTGTAAATAATTCTTCTTTAGCTGGAAATTTACTTTCTAGAGCATAAGTTACCGCAGATTTTACCTCTTTAATTATTTCATTATTTATTTTTTCCATTTCGTTTTTTGATGCAAACTTTTTTTTAATTATTTGTTTTTTTACAATTTCAATAGGATCAGAATTTTTATATTCCTCAAGTTCAGATTTAGTTCTATATTTTGCTGGATCAGACATTGAATGACCTCTGTATCTATAAGTTTGAACTTCTAAAATATAAGGTCCTTTTCCTGATCTTACATATTTAGCGGCTTTTTCAGCAGACTTAATAATAGAAAAAACATTCATTCCATCAACTACCTCACCCTTAATTCCAAAAGCTTCTCCCCTTTTATATAAATCTGTTCCAGCCGCTGCTCTATTAACAGCTGTACCCATTCCATACTTATTGTTTTCAATAATATATAAAACAGGTAATTTCCATAATGAAGCTAAATTGAAAGATTCAAATACTTGTCCATTATTCATAGCACCATCCCCAATATACGTTCTACAAATATTTTTTTCATTATTATATTTATGAGTAAAAGCAATACCTGTACCTATTGGAACTTGAGCACCAACTATTCCATGACCACCGTAAAAATTATTTTTTTTAGAAAACATATGCATAGATCCACCTTTACCTGATGAATAACCAGAATTTCTTCCTGTCAGTTCTGCCATTATTCTATCAAGCTTTAAACCTCTAGCAATCATATGACCATGGTCTCTATATGTTGTCACCACTGAATCATTTTTGTTAATAGTCATCAATACACCAACAACGACCGCTTCTTGACCAATATATAAATGACAAAAACCTCCAATATGCCCCATACCATATAACTGCGCTGCTCTTTCTTCAAATCTTCTAATTTTGAGCATATATTTATAAATTTTTAAATAATCTTTTTTTATCAGTTTCATTTTAAAAATATTGTTAAAACAATTAATATATAATTATAATTAATCAATAATGACAACAATTTCATTATCTTTTAAAAAACCATTATTTTTTCTAAGTTTTTCATCAAGATAATCTAAATCTATTGTATTGGGTTGTAATCTTTTTATTCTATCTAAATAGTATTCATTTTCTTTTTTCAATATATCTAGTTCTTTTTTATACGCTATATTTTGATTTTTTAATTTAAAATATTTAATTAGACCTTTTTGGCCATTAATCAAAAAATAAGCCAAGTATATGAATAAAAAAAAAGATAAAATATAGGAAATAAATAAATAAAGCTTATTTTTTATTGCTAGGGACTTATTCATAAATTAATTTTTAAATTATAAAGCAAAATTAAGACGATAATGTCAATTATTTCTTAATTTATGGCCAGCAAATATAGAATTATCTGATAGATGTTCTTCAATTCTAAGCAACTGATTATATTTTGAAATTCTATCGGTTCTAGACAATGATCCAGTTTTAATTTGACCTGCAGAAATTCCAACTGAAAGATCGGCAATTGTTGTATCTTCAGTTTCACCAGATCTATGAGATATTATGGTTGTAAAATTATTATCTTTTGCAAGTTTTATTGCATTGATAGTTTCTGATAAAGTACCAATTTGATTAAGTTTTATTAATATTGAATTTGCAGATTTCTCTTCAATGCCTTTCTGCAATCTATTAATATTTGTTACAAATAAATCATCACCAACTAATTGAATTTTTTTACCTAGTTCATATGTTAAGTTTGCCCAACCTTCCCAGTCATCTTCAGCCATGCCATCTTCAACAGAAAATATTGGATATGAATTTGTTAAATTTTTTATATATTCAATCATTTCATCTGAGTTCATTTTTTTATTTTCACTCTTCATATGATATAGACCATTTTTATAAAATTCTGTTGAAGCTATATCAAGAGAAAGCAAAATATCATTTCCAATTTTTAGCCCAGTTTTTTCAACAGATTGAATTATAATTTCAATAATTTCATTTGCATAATTAATATTAGGCGCAAAACCCCCTTCATCACCTACATTAGTATTTAAATTTTTTGATTTTAATATTGATTTTAAGGAATGAAATATTTCACAACCATATCTTAGAGAGTCAGCAAAATTTGAAGCACCAACAGGAACAATCATAAATTCTTGTATATCAACATTATTATCTGCATGAGATCCCCCATTAACAACATTCATCATAGGAACTGGTAAAATAAAATTTTGATCTTTAGATATAAAGGAATAAAATGTTTTACTTTCTAACAAAGCTAAACCTTTTGCAAAGGCTAAACTCAAAGCTAAAGTTGTATTTGCTCCAAGCTTAGATTTATTTTCTGTTCCATCTTCATGTATTAAGAAGTTATCTAATTTATCAATTGAATCAAAGTTTTTATTTATCAATTTTGGTTTTAAAATTTCATTAATATTTTTTACAGCTTTTAATACACCTTTGCCGTTATATCTTTTAATATCTTTATCTCTTAATTCCAATGCCTCATGAATACCTGTAGAGGCACCACTTGGAACTGAGGCTCTCCCAATCCATTTATTTTCAAGAACAACATCACATTCTACAGTAGGATTACCTCTGCTATCAAGTATTTCCCTACCTGTAATATCAGTTATAATGGCCATCTAATTTTTTGATTATGATTTAACAATTTTATCTATCTCAATTAATTTTATTAATAAATCTTTTAAATCATTTATATTAAGCATATTAGGTCCATCACTTGGAGCATTATCAGGATCATCATGAGTTTCTATAAAAAGTCCTGCGACACCTATAGATATTGAAGCTTTTGCCAATGATGAAACAAACTCTCTTTTTCCTCCACTGGCGTGACCTAACCCACCAGGTTCTTGTACAGAATGTGTTGCGTCAAAAACAACGGGGTAGAGAAATTTTTTCATAATATCTATAGATCTAAAATCACTAACTAAATTATTATAACCAAATGATGTTCCTCTTTCAGTTATTATTATTTTATCATTCGTAGTTGATTCAATTTTAGTAAATATATTTTTTACATCATGAGGTGATAAAAATTGACCTTTTTTAACATTAATTATTTTTTTTGTATTTCCCGCCGCTAATAATAAGTCAGTTTGTCGGCACAAAAAAGCTGGTATTTGTATAATGTTTATGCAGTCCTCATTTGCAAGTTGAATACATTGATTTTCATTATGAACATCTGTTATTATAGGGCATCCAAAATTTTTCTTTATTTTATTAAAAATATTTATAGCATTTTTTATATTTACACCTCTATGACTTTTAATACTAGAACGATTAGCTTTATCAAAGCTTGATTTAAATATAAAATTTAAGTTTAAAGAATTACAAATACTGTATAACTTTTCTGCAATTAACATACAGTGCTTCTCATTTTCAATTACACATGGACCGGCAATTAAAACAAAAGGCAAGTTGTTAGCCATCTTTATATTTTCTATATCAATTCTTTTCATTTTTAATTGCACAATGTTTTATAAAAGAAATAAATAGTGGATGTGGTTGCTGAGGTCTAGACTTTAGTTCAGGATGAAACTGAACTCCTATAAACCAAAGATGATTCTTACTTTCTAAAACTTCTGGTAAAATTTTATCTGGTGACATACCTGAAAACTCAAATCCTTTATTTAAAAACTTTTTAATATACTTATTATTTACTTCATATCTATGACGATGTCTTTCATCAATTTTACCTGTCTTATAAATCTTAAAAATTTTAGAGTTTTTTTTCAAAATTGCCCTATAAGAACCTAATCTCATAGTTCCTCCTTTGTCACTTCTTTCACTCCTTTTTTCAATTTTTTTGTTACTTTGCCACTCAGTCATTAATCCAACTACGGGTATTGCATTTTTATCAAATTCACTCGAATTTGCTTTTTTAATATTTAACAAATTTCTTGATATTTCAATAACTGCAAGTTGCATACCGAGACAAATACCAAAAAAAGGAATATCATTTTCTCTTGCATATTTTATAGCTTTAATTTTTCCTTCTATACCTCTAGAACCAAAACCCCCAGGTATTAAAATTCCATCAGCATTTTTTAAGTGTTTTGAAATTGAATTTTTTGTTATTTCTTCTGCGTTAATCCATAATATATTTATTTTTCTATTATTTGCAATTCCTCCATGTACTAAAGCTTCACTTAATGATTTGTAACTATCCTTTAGGTTAGTGTATTTACCTACTATAGCAATATTGACTTTTTTATTTGAATTATTAATTTTTTTAATTACTTGATTCCAATAATCTAAATTCAATTTGTAATTTTTAGGATTGTATCCCAAATGTTTTAGTAATGCAGAATCTAAGCCTGCCTTATAATATGCCGTGGGAACCTCATAGATTGTTTTAACATCTAAAGCAGATATTACTGAATTTTTTTTTACATTACAAAAAAGTGCAATCTTTTCAATAGACTCTTTGTTAATTTTTTTCTCAGATCTACACATAATTATATCTGGCTGTATCCCAGCATTTAATAGTTCTTTAACCGAATGTTGTGTTGGCTTTGTTTTTAATTCACCAGCTGAATTTAAATATGGAACATACGTCATGTGAATTAGAGATGAGGAAATCTTTCTATCATTTCTAATTTGTCTAATTGCTTCAAGAAAAGGTAGTGATTCAATATCTCCAACTGTTCCACCAATTTCATAAATTATAAAATCTTCATTTTTTAGGTCACTATTAATAAATAATTTTATTTCATTGGTTACATGAGGAATTACTTGAATAGTAGCGCCTAGATAAATACCTTTTCTCTCTTTAGACAAAACATTTGAGTAAATTTTACCAGATGAAATACTATCATTTTTATTAGATGATTGATTTGTAAAACGCTCATAATGACCTAAATCAAGATCAGTTTCAGCCCCATCATCAGTAACAAAAACTTCTCCATGTTGATATGGGCTCATAGTGCCAGGATCAACATTTAAATATGGATCTAATTTTCTAATTCTGACTTTAAAACTTCTTAATTGCAAAAGTGAGGCCAAAGATGCTGAGGCAAGCCCTTTACCAAGAGACGAAGCCACTCCACCCGTAATAAAAACAAAATGCATTACGGAATACCGTGATACAGAAATGCGAGCTCTATATCAAGATAAATATATTTAATTACTCAGGAATTGCGGGTTCTGAATTTAAACTTTCTGATTCATTAACACTTGGTAGAGCCTCCAGAATATTTTTATTAGAACCTATAGAAGCTGTAATAGTTAATATAACGCTCATTATCATAAACAAAGTAGCTGTAAGTGCGGTCAATCTTGATAATAAATTAGCAGAGCCTCTAGCTGACATCATGCCTCCAAGTCCGCCTCCGCCACCTAAGCCTAAACCTTCATTATCTGTCCCTTGCAACAGAATAAATATTACAAGTAAAATTGCTAGTATTAATTGTATGATAATTAATGTTGTCATTTAATTGACTTATATTTATTAACAGATTTAAATCAAGAAAATTATATAGACATTATTTTATTAAAATCATCAATCTTTAATGATGAACCACCTATAAGTCCTCCGTTTACGTTATTAATATTTAAAATTGACTTATAATTTTGAATGTTTAATGAGCCTCCGTATAAAATTATAAAATTTTTAAATTTGTCTTCAATTGATCTAATAAAAGTATGTATTGACTCTATTTCATCAACACTTGGGGTTGAGCCACTTCCAATAGCCCAAATCGGTTCATAAGCTAAAATAGTATTAGTATGATTAGAGTTTTTTGGTAAACCATTAATTATTTGATTCTTTAAAATTTTATTTGTTAAATTAAGTTCTCTCTCCATCTGAGTTTCACCAATACATAAAATAGGTACAATTTTATTATTAATTAAATTTGAAATTTTAATTTTAATTTTTTCATCAGTTTCATTAAAGTATTGTCTTCTTTCAGAATGGCCAACTATACAAAATTCTGCCCCAACGTCTTTCAAATTCTTTGTGGAAATTTCTCCAGTGTAAGATCCTTTTTCATACATGGACACATCTTGAGCCCCAATATGATATAATTTATTTTTTTTTAAAAAATAGTTTAAATAAACTGATGGAGGACAAATAATTACACAATTTTTATTTTTAGATTTAATTTCTATTTTAGACAAAAAATCATTTATAAACTTAAAATCTCCATTTAATTTCCAATTAGCAACAAAAAATGAAGAAAATTCGTTTAAATCTATCATTATTACTTTCACTTATAGAAAGTAATATTATAGAAGCAACAAAAAAATGTTTAGGAAACTTGGTAAATCAAAAATAGCTTTTATATTAGCGATTTTATTTGGAATAAGTCTATTTTTCTTCAGAGGTGGTTCACGTTATTCAAATTTATTTAATTCAGATAATATTATAGCCAAAGTTTCAGGAACGCCAATTTCAACAAGTAAATTCACTCGTTCAATGCAAATTAATATTAATCAATTTAGTCAAATGCTTGGAAAACAACTTACAAGTCAAGAAATAAAAAATTTTCAAATTTACTCTATTGCTTTATCAAATTTGATTAATAGTGCTGTTTTTGAAAATGAATTTCACAGTAAAAATTTTATAATTGATGAAACTGTTATAGCACAACAAACTAAAACAAAACTTCCAAATCTTTATAATAAAAATAAATTAAATGAATTAGCATTAAATACATTTTTAAAACAACAAGGTTTAAAAATAGATGATTTAGTAAGCATTATTGATTATGAAACAAGAGCTAAAACTTTTGACAAATATTTTTTTGATATAAATTTTCCACAAGATTTAAATAAAAAAATTATATTTTATGAAAATCACTCTAGAAATATTAATTTAATCCAATTGTCTATAGACAATATAAATTTAGAAAATTCAAATGAAATTATTACTGAGGAAAATATTGATTTAAAAAATTATTATACAAATAATATAAACAATTACAAAAGTAAGGAAAAACGCAATGCTTCATATATAGTTGTTAATAAAAATCAATTTATAGAATATTTCCAACCAAATGAACAAGAAGTAAAATTATACTATGAAAGCAATAATGATTTATTTGTTACAAAAGAAAAAAGAAACTTTGTTCAATTTAATTTTAAAACTGAGAAGGAAGCTAATGATTTTAAAAATAATATAAATGAAATCAATTATAAAGATATAATTGAATATGCTAAAGAAAATAAAATTATTTATAATGAATTTGAAAATTTAACAGAATCAGAAGTTTTAGATGATTTATCAAATGTAATTTTTAATTTAAAAATTGGTGAAATTTCTAATGTTGTCAAAACAACTATTGCAAATCATGTAATTATTGTAAATGCAATTTCACCTAAAGGTAAAAAATCTTATAATGAATCAAAATTAGAAATAAGCGATACTCTTCTTAATATAGAATTAGATAATTTTGTGTCTGATTTAAAAAATACTATTTCACAACAAATATTAAATGGATTGAGTCTCGAAGAGATAGCAAATAAAAATTCACTTACTATCAAAAAATTAGAAAAAATAGAGAAGGATTATTTTGCAGAAGAAAAAGATTTAATTTATAGAGAATTATCTAATCAAGTTTTTTTATCAAATATTGATTATGTCAGTGATTTAATTGAATTTGATGAAAATAGATTCTTTTTATTTAATGTCGAAGAAATTTTTTCGTCTAAAATACTGCCTTTAAAAGAAATTTTGGAAGAAGTTACTATAGATTGGAAAAAGTTTAAAAAAATTGAATTAATAAAAGATATATATGAAAAAAAATTGGATCTAAATAACTTAAATAATAATATAAAAAAATACACACCCTCTATAACAAAATTAGAAATAAAAAATAATAACACTGACTATCCTAAATTCTTTGTTAATGAAATTTTTAAAACCGAAGTAAATGACTATGTATTTTATAATAATGAAAATAAAATATTTATAGCAAAAATAGAAAAAGTTAATATTCCAAATAATATTGAAAATTTAAATAATAAATCAATTTCTTTGTTAGCACTTTTAAAAAATTCATTTGGAAACGAAATTATGAAAAATAAAAAAATAACAACAAATGACGCTTTGATAGATGCAATTATAAATCAATATTGATGAGTGAAATAAAAAAAAAATTCATAAGTGGCTACAAAAAAGGAATACCTCAATTATTAAAAAAAAATTTAATAGCTGATGTAGAAACTCCTATTTCTTCTTTGTTAAAAGTTGCCAAAAAAGAAAAATATTCTTTCTTATTAGAATCTGTTGAAGGAGGAAGCAAAAGGGGCAGATATTCTATACTTGGTTGCGATCCTGATTTAATATGGAATGTTGATTCTGGTAAAACTAAAGTTAAATATATTGACTGTAAATATGATTATAAATTAAATTCTCACCCTCTCAAAAGTTTAAGAGAATTGATTAATTTATCAAAATTTAAAAACTCAAATAACGATGTCCCTTACCCAACTTTGGTTGGTTATCTGGGATATCCAATTATACAATTTATGGAAAATTTAAAATTAATTAATAAGGACAATATTAAAATTCCTGACGCTACGCTTATTAGACCAAAAATTGTTGCTGTTTTTGATAACATTAAAGATACTATATCTTTAATGACGGTAAAATATCCAAGTAAAAAAAAATCTCCAGAAAATGCCTATGATGAGGCAAACTTATTGCTAAAGAAAACTGTTAAAAAATTGGAAAAAAGTATTTTAAATTCTTCAATAGCAAAAAATAAAAATACCAAATTAAACTTTACATCTAATTTTAAAAAAGAAGAATTTTATAAAGTAGTTAAAAAAGCGAAAAAATACATACAAGAAGGTGACATTTTTCAAGTTGTTCCATCACAAAGATTTGAAACTAAATACAGTTTAAAGGCAATCGATTTATATAGATCATTAAGAAGATTAAATCCATCTCCTTATCTCGTAAATTTAAATTTTGATAAATTTGGAATTGTAGCTTCTAGCCCTGAATTAATGGTTCAACTTAGAAACAATAAAGTTACAATTAGACCAATTGCCGGTACTAGAAGACGTGGGAAAAATGTCAGCGAAGATATAGTATTGTCTAAAGATCTTTTAAGTGACAAAAAGGAGTTGGCTGAACACTTGATGCTACTTGATTTAGGGCGAAATGATGTTGGAAGAGTTTCAAAAAAAGGATCTGTTAAGGTTACTGAAAAAATGATTATTGAATATTATTCTCATGTCATGCATATTGTTTCAAATGTTGAAGGTACAATTAATAATAAATTAGATGCAATTGATGCTCTAACAGCAGGATTTCCTGCTGGAACAGTAACAGGAGCTCCAAAAATTCGAGCAATGGAAATTATTGAAGAATTAGAAAATTTAAATAGGAGTTTTTATGCTGGATGCATGGGGTATTTTGACTCTAATGGTGATATGGATACATGTATAAGTTTAAGAACTGGTTTAGTTAAGAAAAATAAACTTTATATACAAGCAGGAGCCGGTATTGTTCATGACTCAATTCCAAAAAATGAGCATTTAGAAATATTAAATAAAGCTGGGGCTTTAATGGCTGCAGCTCAAGATTCTTATAGATACAAATAATGATATTATTAATTGATAATTACGACAGTTTTACATTTAATGTTAAGCATTACTTACTAGAACTTGGAGAAAAGGTCAAAGTTGTAAGAAATGATAAAATATCTATTGATAAACTTAGAAAACTAAAACCAAAGGCAATTGTTATTTCACCTGGCCCTTGCACACCTAATGAAGCAGGAATTTGTCTAGATACAGTTTCTAAATTATATAAAGAATTCCCTATTCTTGGAATTTGCTTAGGTCATCAAACAATTGGTCAGGCATTTGGAGGTAAAATTGTTAAGTGCAAGGAAATAATGCATGGGAAAGTTGATAGTATACAACACTTTGGACATTTTATTTTTAAAAATGTAGCAAGAGAATTTAAAGCAACAAGATATCACTCTTTAATTATAGAAAAAAGAACATTGTCAAATGATTTTATTATTACAGCAGAAACAAAAAACAAAATTATTATGGGTATTGCTCATAAAAAACTACCTATTTTTGGATTACAATTTCATCCAGAAAGTATAGGAACAGTTGTCGGAAAGATCATTCTAAAAAATTTTTTAAAAATAGTAAGATAATGGACCAAATTAAAATTTTTAATAAGATTTATAATAAAGAAAATCTAAATATTGAAGAAAGCTCCTTTATATTTAACAAAATCATGAGTGGTGAATTTGATGATATTAAAATTACTTCAATTTTAGTTGGATTAAAAATTAAAGGAGAAACAAAAGAAGAAATAATTGGTGCTGCGAAGGTAATGAGAAAAAAATCGCTTAAAATAAATTCACCAAAAAATACAATAGATACGTGTGGTACTGGTGGTGATATGAAAGAAACTTTAAATATATCTACAAGTTCCGCTATTGTAGCAGCTAGTGCTGGAGTAAAAATTGCTAAGCATGGTAATCGTTCAGTAAGTTCAAAATCAGGATCTGCTGATATGCTTGAAAAAATTGGATATAAGATTTCAAATAAAGTTACAGAATTAGAAGAATCTTTAAAAAGCAAAAATTTTTGCTTTTTGTTCGCACAAAATCACCATACAGCAATGAAAAATGTAATTAATGTTAGAAAAAATCTAGGAACAAGAACAATTTTTAACCTGTTAGGCCCCCTAACTAACCCAGCAAATGCCTCAAGACAACTTTTAGGAGTTTATTCTAAAAAACTTGTATCAATGCATTGTAATTGCCTAAAAGATTTAGGATCAGAAAGAGCAATGGTTGTTTATGGTTTAGATGGTTTAGATGAGATCAGCCTATCTGATAAAACTTACATAAATGAACTGAAGGATAACAAAATTTCTGAATATATTTTTAATCCCAAAGACTATGGATACGATTTAATTAATATTGATAAAATAAAAGGTGGTGACCCAGATTTTAATGCTAATAGCTTTAAAAAAATGATTAACGGTGATTATAAAGATTTTCAAAAAATAGTTGAAATTAATGCTGGAGTAACAATTTATTTATCTGATCTTGCAAAAAACTTAAAAGAAGGATTTTATCTAGCAAAAAAAGTAATTGAAGAAGGTGTTACAAAAAATTTTGTAAATTCATTAATAAATGACTAATATACTGGAAAAAATCTGTAAAGATAAAATCAATGAATTAGAAGAAACTAAAAAAAGATGTTCCTATAGGACATTGGAAAAATTGATTTCACCAAAATTGCAAAAACGTGAATTTAAGGAAAAATTAATTTCTTCCCAAAAAAATAAAAAAAATTTTATTATAGGAGAAATAAAAAAACAAAGTCCTAGCGCTGGTGAAATAGTTAAGGATTATATTCCAGAAGAAATAGGAATTATCTATGAAAAATCTGGCATAGGCGCATTATCAATATTAACTGAAACTAAATATTTTTTAGGAAGCGCAGATCACATATCTTTATTAAAAAATAAATCCAACTTACCAATACTAAGAAAAGATTTTATTATTGACAAGTATCAAGTTTTAGAAAGCAAAATATATCAAGCAGATTGTATATTACTTATTTTATCAATACTTTCTGATCATCAGACAAAAGAATTTATAAATTTAGCAAATGAATTAAAGTTAGACTGTATTATTGAAGTTCATAATAAAGATGAACTAAAAAGAGCTATTAATATAAATTATCCTGTTATAGGTATAAATAACAGAAATCTAAAAAATTTAGATGTCAATCTTTCCAATTCTATTAAATTAAATAAAAGTTTAACAAATGATTTTACAATAATTGCAGAAAGTGGAATAAAATCACCTAAAGATATAAAAAAATATAATGAATCAGAGATTTATAATTTTCTTATTGGAGAAAGTTTATTAAAATCTCAAGATAAAGAAAAAAAAATAGGAGAATTACTTTTAAATGAAACATTTTAATAAAAAAGATAACCCTTACATTGTAGATGTATCTAAGAAAAACATAACACAAAGATCCGCATCAGCTATTGGTGAGATAAAGTTTGATAAAGAAACTTTTAAAATAATTCAATCATTTAAAACAAGAAAAGGTAATCTAGAAAAAACAGCTATCATCGCCGGAATAATGGGGGCAAAAGAAACATCGAAATTAATACCTCTGTGTCACAATATACCAATTAACCATATAAACGTGGATATAAAAAAAAATATTAAAAGATCATTATTAATTGTTGAATGCACTGTTAAAACTAATGCCAATACCGGTGTTGAAATGGAGGCGTTAACTGCAGTATCAATTAGTTGTCTTACAATTTATGACATGTGCAAATACTTAAATAAAAAAATAAAAATACAAAACATAAAACTTTTGTCAAAATCAGGCGGTAAATCTAATATTTAAATTATTGAATAATAATAATTTTTTTTTGTTCTTGTTTTGATCGTTAAGAACATATATAGAACAGATATGCTTACAAAAAAACAAAAGGAATTATTTGACTATCTGCAAGATTATATTTCTGGAAAAGGTATATCTCCATCTTTTGAAGAAATGAAAAAAGCAGTTAATTTGAAGTCAAAGTCTGGCATTCATAGGCTTATTACAAGTTTAGAACAAAGAGGTTTTATCAAAAGATTAAAACATAAAGCTAGGGCTATGGAAATAATTAAAAATACTTTTTCTAAACAAACTATTACTAATAATGAATCATTTGTCTCTATACCTCTAATTGGTAAGATTGCTGCAGGAGATGCTATTGAAGCAATTGAAAATGAAAGTGATCATATATCTGTTCCAAATTCATTGGTATCATCAAATTTTAAATACTTTGGATTAAAAGTTAAAGGACTTTCAATGATTAATAAAGGAATTTTTGATGGAGATATAGCTGTAATAAAAAAAACAACTTCAGTTGAAAATGGTAAAATTGCTGCTGTTATTACTGATAATAATGAAGTTACCTTAAAAACAATAAAATTTGATAAAAATAAAATACTATTAATTCCAGCTAATACTTCATATCAAACAAAAGAATATAAATTGGGAGAAATTCAGATACAAGGTACTTTATCTGGAATAATCAGAAAATATAATTAAAAGTTATCTTTAATAAAATAAGATGACAAAATTGATTACAAGATTTGCGCCTTCCCCTACTGGTCCTTTACACCTAGGTGGTCTAAGAACGGCATTAATTAATTATATATTGAGTAAACAAGATAAATCTTCAAAATTTTATATTAGAATTGAAGATACTGATAAAAAAAGATCAGAAAAAAAATTTACAGACGAAATAATTAATGGATTGAAATGGATTGGTTTAAATTGGGATTCAGAAATACAAATACAATCCAAAAGAATATCTAGGCATCAAGAAATTGCAAATATTTTATTATCTCAAAAAAATGCATATAAATGTATTTGCACTGAAAATACATTAAAAGAAAAAAGGGAGAGAATAAAATTAAATAAAGTAAATAAAAAAAAATTGTGCACAACATGCAAAAATGACGATAAAATTCAATTATCAGATAATAATTACGTAGTTAGAATACATATACCTGATAATGGAAGTACTAAAATTAAAGATAATATTAAAGGTGATATTTCAATAAATAATTTAGAGATGGACGATTTTATTTTAATTAGGCAAAATGGAGAACCTACTTATATGCTTTCAGTGGTGGTTGATGATTTTGATCTAGGTGTTAATTCTATTGTAAGAGGAGATGATCATTTTTATAATACCTTTAGACAATATTATATTTATAAATATATGAATTGGCCATTGCCTGAATATTCTCATATACCGCTAATTCATGGAGAAGATGGGGCTAAACTATCTAAAAGACATGGAGCTGTTAATTTATTAGAATTAAAAAATAAAGGATATTTACCTGAAGCTATTATAAATAATTTAATATTACTTGGATGGTCTCCAAATAAAGGAAATTATGAATTCGTAAACTTACAAGAAATAATAAAAAAATTTAAAATTACAGATATTTCAAAATCTTCAAGCATTTTTAGTTATGAAAAATTAAATTTTTTTAATAATTATTATCTGAGAAAAAATGAAAAATTGGATTATTTTTTATCTTATTGTAAAGAAAATGATAATTTAATTAAATATTATAATGAAGATAAAGAAAAATTAATTAAAATATTTAATTTATATAAAAAACAATTAAATTATTATGAAGAAATTATAAAAATTATTCCTATTTATTTTGATAAAAATTTTAAATTTTTAAAGATTGAAGAATTCAATAAAATTTTTAATAACAAAATTCAAGATTTTAAAAATGATTTAGATGAGATAAAAGTTTGGGACAAAAAAAATCTTAGTGAATTTATTGACAATTACTTAGTAAAAAATAATATAAAATTTCCTGAATTTGGTAAACCATTAAGAAATATTCTTATAAATTCTCTAAGTGGGCCTTCTTTGTCTGATATATTGGATATTTTAGGAAAAAAGGATACTATAGAAAGATTAAATCAATATATAGTAGATTAGTTTATGAATGATTTTGAAAATAATAATGATGATAAAAAATCGTTTACCCTCTTTAATAACGAAACGGGTAAATCATATGAAATTCCTATAATAAAAGGATCTGTAGGTCCAAATGTTTTAGATATACGTAAATTTTATAAAGAAACAGGAATGTTTACTTATGATCCTGGTTTTACATCTACTGCTTCATGTGAATCATCAATTACATATATTGATGGGAATAAAGGAAAATTACTACATAGAGGTTATAGTATTAACGATTTAGCAAATAAAAGTGATTTTTTAGAAGTTTGTTATTTACTACTTCATGGAGAGCTTCCCTCTGTAGAAGATAAAAATAAATTTAAAGATGTAATTATAAAGCACACCATGCTTCATGAACAATTAGTTTATTTATATAGAGGCTTTAGAAGAGATGCTCACCCGATGGCAATAATGGTTGGTGTTGTAGGAGCTCTCTCAGCTTTTTATCATGATAGCACCGACTTTGCTGATATGAACCAAAGAATGATAGCCTGTCACAGATTAATTGCAAAAATCCCAACTATAGGTGCAATGGCTTATAAGTACTCAATAGGACAACCTTTTGTATATCCAAGAAATGATTTAAATTATTCAGAGAATTTCCTTTATATGACATTTTCTGTACCTACTGAAAAATTTTCAATAAACCAAAAAATTGTTAAAGCTATGGATAGATTTTTTATTTTACATGCTGATCATGAGCAAAATGCCTCAACATCCACAGTTAGATTAGCAGGATCATCAGGAGCAAATCCATTTGCATGTATTGCTGCAGGAATTGCATCCCTATGGGGACCGGCACATGGAGGGGCAAATGAAGCTGTTATAAAAATGTTAGAGGAAATTGGCAGTATTGAAAATATACCTAATTATATAAATAAAGCAAAAGACAAAAAGGATCCGTTTAGATTAATGGGTTTTGGTCATAGAGTTTATAAAAATTATGACCCTAGAGCAGAAGTAATGAAAGAAAGTGCATATGAAGTATTAGAAGTATTAAATAAGCACGATGATCCATTATTTAAAATTGCGATTGAACTAGAAAAAATTGCATTAAAAGACCAATATTTTATTGATAAAAAATTATTTCCTAATGTAGATTTTTATTCAGGTATTATTTTAAAAGCTTTAGGTTTTCCAACATCAATGTTTACAGTTTTGTTCGCAATAGGAAGAACAGTTGGATGGATTTCACAATGGAAAGAAATGATTGAAGATCCAATTAATAAAATTGGAAGACCTAGACAGTTATATACTGGATATAAAGATCGAGAATATGAAATAGAATCAGCAAGAGAGAAAAAATCAATATTTAAATGGCTGTGGAAAAAAGATTAAATTATTTTTTTTAATCTATTAGTAATAATTTTATACGGATCAATTCCTGTATCTATAAGTTGAATAGTTTTTTGTATTTTAGATAACTGTTTGCTTCTTACAGTTTTATTGAACAAAAAATATTTAAAAGTATTAAGTAATTTAGTTCTGGTAAGTTTATGGTTTACCAATTCTTGAATAATCATTTCATTTTTTATGATATTTAGTAAATTTGCATATTTCACTTTTACCAAAAAACTAAAAATAAATTCAGTTAAAATATTTAATTTGTAAATAATAATTTGGGGTATTAATCTTTTAGAAATTTCAAGTGAAGCAGTGCCTGAACACGTGATACTCATAAATACTCGTTGATAATATTTATCGTTTAAATCATTATTTGTTGAAATAATAGTTTTTACATTCCAATTTTTAGTTTTATTTTTAATAAGAGACTCTAAATGTGGAAGAGTAGGTATAAAAATTATAAAATCTAAATTTTTATTTGAATTAATATAATTATAAATAACTTCAAAATATTTGAACAATTTTTTTATCTCGTTTTCTCTACTGCCCATAAGAAAAGATATATAGTTTTTTTTAATTTTATTATCATTATAATTTTTTTTAATATGATAAATAGGATGGCCAATAAAAGTAGTTTTTAATCCATAATTTTCAAAATATTTTTTCTCAAATTCAAAAAGTGTAAATATTTCATCATATAATTTTGCAAATTTTTTAGCTCTATTAGGTCTCCATGCCCATACTGTTGGCGCAACTATTTGAATAATTTTTTTATTAAATCCACTTTTCCTAATTTTTTTTACTAAATTATAATTAAAATCAGGTGAATCTATACAAATTATAATATCATATTGATTTATACGTATTTCATTAGAAACAA
Organism: Pelagibacteraceae bacterium; assembly: GCA_002718135.1. The sequence continues at coordinate 33,983 of PBDN01000010.1, forward strand.
AATCAATAATTTTAACAAATTTAAATATTGAAAATATAATTTCAACAAAACCTATAGATTTAAACAAACTTATATCAAAATATTTTTTTCTAAAGAATTTTTGAGAATTTTTTCCAGAAATTCCATCTATAATATAATTTTTATAATCAATATTCTTTAAAATATTATAGCATATATTTTCACCAGACTGTTCAGTGCATGAAATAAAGATTTTTTTTTTATAAATATTCAATTTAATTTATTGTTGCAATAAAGATATTATTTTGATCAGCATATTTTTTAATTTTATCTTTTTCTAAAATTATGCATTTATTTTTTTCAAGAAAAATTCCCTCATATCCAAATTTCTTTATTAATTTAACTGTATTCATTCCAATTGTTGGTATATCAAGTATCAAGCTTTGATTAGATTTACTAAATTTGACAAGAATACCTTTGTCTCCTTTAGTTTTATAATTTTTGCATCTTGTTATTAATTGATCTGTACCCTCGGCTGCCTCAACTCCTAAAATAATTTGATTTTGAATTATGATACTTTGTCCTAGATCTAATTTTGCAAAATTTTTTATCAAATCTCTAGATTTATTTAAATTTTTTATAGAATTTTTAGTTGGTCTATTTCTTGTAAGATTTTTTTCAACTGAAAATAAATCATTACAATGATTTCTCCAGTCAAAAAATTTAAATCCTTTATTGCAAAAAAATTCTTGAATTGAAATTAATAATTTATTATCACCTTTTTTTTCTAGTAAAAATTTTTTTACAAATTTTAAAGTATCAATATCTAATTTCAAATCTGATATACTTGGTCTTTTAATATTTCCTACTAAAATTAAGCTTGTAACTTCATGTTTTTTTAATTCGTTAAAAATTGTTTTAATTGAATTTAGTGTAATTTTAACAGTTTTAAAATTAGAATATTTTTTTTTATCAAAATATTGATCTATTACAAAAAAAACAATTTTATAATTTTTTTTAACTAAATTTTGACCAATTACAATTGGTAAAATACCACCTCCTGCTATAATTCCAATTTTAATCATTGCTTAATACACAAATGCCTCTTTTTTTATTTTTTAAAATGAAATTTATTATATCTTTAATTTCAGTAATTAATTTTAATTTATCATCTAAATCTTTAATATTGACCTCTATTGAACTATTAATATTAAAAATTGAATTAGTTGCAGTTCGTATTGTTAATATATCTTTATTTGATAAACCCTTTCTTTTTAAACCAACAATATTCAAACCTTTTAGATTACACCTTATTCCAGTATAAAGTCCATATGGTATAATATTTTTTTCAACTCCACTCATTCCACCTATCATTGCATTTTTACCTATATTTACAAATTGATGAACTGCAGAATTACCACCTATTATTGCATAATCATCAATTTCAACATGACCTGCTAATGTTGCATTATTTGCTAAAATTACATTCGACCTTATTTGACAATCATGAGCAATATGTGCTCCCACCATAAATAAACAGTTGTTCTTTATTATTGTATGAAGTCCTCCTCCTTGAGTTCCTGGGTTAACCGTAACACTTTCTCTAAAGGTATTATAATTACCAATTTTAATATATGATTTTTCACCTTTGTATTTTAAATCTTGAGGATTTGTTCCTATAGAACTAAATGGGTAAAATTTGTTTCCATTGCCTATTTCAGTATTACCTACTATGTTGACATGAGAAATTAACACATTTTCATTTCCAATTTTTACATTATCACCTATAATACAATATGGTCCAATATTAGTAGATGGGTCAATTTCAGCCTTATTAGATATAATAGAAGAAGGATGTATCATAATATGTCTAGTAAATTATAATTAATAAAATTGAATTAATTAATTATTACAAATTATTACTTATAAGTAATCATAGCCGAAAATTCTGCCTCACTAACTTTGATTTCATTGCAGAGAGCCAATCCTTTGAATTTATAAACATCACGTACTTTATTTATAAATGAAACTTCAAAAAAAATTTCATCATTGGGATATATAGGTTTCCTAAATTTCGCTCTACTAACACTCATAAAAAGTACAGATTTTTCTTTGAACTTTCTTAAATTATCTGAAACAACTACACCGGCAGTTTGTGCCATAGCTTCAATTATAATAACCCCTGGGACAATAGGGTGATCGGGGAAATGACCTTTAAAAAATTCTTCATTATCTTTAAATATTTTAGAAGAAATACCCATTTCACCTTTAGTAATAATTTTACATGAATCAATGAATAAAAAGGGGCTTCTATGAGGAATTAATTGTTTAATTTGTTCTAAATCTAAATTCATTTAATTTTATTTAATTTTAAAATATTTAATTTCCATTTTTTTATATCAATAGCTGGAAATCCAGCAACTATTGAATTATCAAATAGGTTTTTTGTTACACCACTTTTTGCTGCTATAGTAACATTTTTACCAATATTTAAGTGCCCTGAAATTCCAGCTTGTCCACCAATTTTTACAAAATCTCCAATTTTAGTACTGCCTGCTATGCCAACTTGCGCTGCAATAATAGCATGTTTACCGATAACAACATTATGAGCTATCTGTATTAAATTATCCAATTGAGAATTTGATTGTATAATTGTTGAATCAAATACTGCTCTATCAATTGTAGTATTTGACCCAATAGAACAATTATCTTCAATGACAACATTGCCAAAATGTTCAATTTGAATTTTTGTTTTAGGATCAAATCCAAATCCTTTTCCACCAATAACACAGCCTGATTTAATAATACAGTTTTCTCCTATTATACAATTGGATAAAACAACATTTGAGTCAATAAATGAATTTTTTTTAATCACCACATTTGGTCCTATTGAGCAATTTGATTTAATAATAACATTATCTTCAATTTTAGTATCTGCATACACATTGGTAAATGAGTCTATTTGAATATTATTCATTAATACTGTTTGATTTTCTATAAAAGAGTTTTTAGAGATTGTAGCATTAGAAACAATTTTCGTTTTTAAAAGATTAGTAACACATGCAAATGCGTTATATGGATCATCTACAATTATTGGATAGCAATTATTATTTAAATATTTAAGGTTTTTATTTTCAATAAAACAACCTTTAGCGTTAGATTTTTTTAAATTAGTTTTTAATTTTAAATCATTAAAGAAGGTTAAATCATTTTTTTTAGCATTATCTAAAGAATTAATACCTAAAATTAAATCATTATCTGGAATTTTAGAAATAATTTTAATTGAATAATTAGATAAAAATTTTTTTATATCTATAAATTTATAACTATTTGTATTCTTCAAAACTAAGATCTATTTTTGTATTATTTATTTCATTTAATATTTTTTTAGTAATGTTTATATCATTTGATGCCATAATATAATTTTTACTATCAAATATAACATCAATATTCTCATCACTAGCATATTTTTCCATTAATTTTAATATATTTTGCAGAATATTATTCTTTATTTTAGTTATTTGATTTTCATAATGAAAATTAAATTTATCAACATTATCTTGGAATTTTTTAAATTTATTATTATATTTATCAATCTCAATTTTTAATTTTTCATTTGTTAAAATTAACTTTAATTCTTCAATTTCATTTATCATTTCAGTTAATTCTTTTTCTTCATTAGTATATAGGTCTTTAAATTTTTGTTGATCTTTTTGTATATTAAGAAATATTTTCTTATATTGGTCACAATTATTTATAATATAATCAATATCAACAACTGCTAATTTATTTGCAAATAATTTACTTGAGAAGACAATTATAAATAAAATTAATGTATTTCTGATCAATTTAAATTACCTACAGAAAATAAAAACATTCTTTTTATATCATAATCTTGATCATTTATAGGAAAGCCCCAAGTGAAACCTATAGGCCCAATAGGAGAATAAAATTTTAAACCTAATCCATAAGAAGCTCTAATGCTTTGATCAGAATGTTTTGGAGCAGTTTTGTTGCCCCATACAAGACCATAATCGTTAAATAAATGAAAATAAATAGGATTATCTGAATTATCAATTAATTTCTTAGAAAAATCAAATTTAGTCACAGCAAGATTTCTACCACCAACATATGAATTTCTTGACTCTCTAGGTCCAACGCCATAGACGTCATAACCTCTTAACCATCTACCTCCTAAAGAAAATTTATCGTTAGCAATAAGTTCATTGTTATTGAGAGAAATAATATTTCCTAATCTTGTTTGGAAAGAGAATATGTTTTCGTTTATTTTTTGATACTTTTTGTAAGTTATTGAATTTTTTAAAAAACCATTTGTTGAACTGGTAGGTGTTTCAATTAAGTTAGAATATTCAAAATAATTTCCTCTTACTGGTAAAATAAATGAATTCAAAGTATTATAACTAAATTCATTTTTTAAAATAAAACTAACATTATTACCTTCAACATTTTTAATAGAATCACTAACTGAACTTTCATTAGTTACAGTGTAATCCTTCAAATAATAATCTAAATTTATTTTATGGGTTAGATTATTTGTTATTCTGTAACCTAATCCTGTTCCCAATGTAAATGTGTTTAATTTATAGGAACTAGAATTGGTAAAATCTTTTTCAGAATAGTTAATTCCATATTCAAAATCTAAATCATAATTATAGAAATATTTATCTTTGCTCTTAAAGGTATAAGTACTATTATTTTGAGATGTATTTATTAAAAATTCTATAGATCTACCCGTTCCACCAAAATTTTTTTCATTTAGACCCGTTACAAATGTAAAACCATCAATTGTTCCAAATGAAAGACCTGCATTAAAAGAACCAGTCTGCTTTTCTTTTACCTCAATCTCAATATCTACTAATTCATCATTAATGTATTGCTCATTAATCTCAACAGTTTCAAATAAATTTAACATTTTAATTTGTCTAGAAAGTTCTTTAATTTGAAACTTATTAAGAGAATCACCTTCAGATATTTGCAATTCTCTTCTAATTACATAATCATATGTTCGAGAATTACCATTTATATTAATTTGATTAACATATTTTGGTTTAGTTGGTAAAATTCTATATAGAACATCTACGTTATTATTTGTTACTTTTTCCAATGTCTGTAATTCAAAAAAAACAATTCCATTATCTTCTAAAATATTAGAAAGATCTTTTTCAATTGATTCAATTTTAACTTGACTAAAAGATTCAGATTCTAATTTTTTATTTTTGAGCAATAAATCAAATTCATCGTTTAATTTTTCATTTGATTGTTTTATTTGATTTTCATATTTAATTGATGAAAAAATATATTTATTTCCTTCTGCTATTTTAAAATATAAAAAGACTTTATTTGTATCCAAATATTCAATCTCATAATTTATATTGATTTTTTTAAAACCATTATTTTTATAAAATTTTTTCAATTTCAATATGTCATTTTGTATTTGAAATAATTTAAAGTTATTATTAACAAAAATATTAAGTAAACTTTTATTTTTGGATTTTATTTTAGAAAATAATTCATCATTACTAAAATTTTCATTTCCAACAAAATAAACTTTTTTAATTTTAGTAATTTCACCTTCTTCAAAAATAAAAGTAAGTTCAGCTGTATTGTTTATTTCATTGAATTTAGTTTTACTTTCAATTTTGATATTATTGTAACCTAATGATTGGTACGCTTTTTTAAATTCATCATTGAGTTTATTGATTTTTAATGGATTTAAATTTGTAATATTTAATTCATTAGTAATTATTCCTAGCTGTTCATCCTTTAATCTTTTATTTTTTTGGTAAGAAACTTTTGTTATACTTGGATATTCTTCAATAAATACTAAATATTTATTATTTTTTATTTCAACTTTCACGTTTTGAAATAATTTAGAATCATTTAATTCTTTTAATAAATAATTTGAATATTCTTCAGATATAACATCAGGTTTTTTTTCAATTATTGAAAATATTGCTTCATTATCAGAATATTGATTACCTATTACTTCTATAGAAATTTCATTAGACAAAACTTTATAAGAATAAAAAATTAATAGTAATAAAAATATATTAAAATTTAGAAAATTTAATTTCAATATATTTTTCAAATTCTTCATGATAATGTATTACATCTTTAATGGTCTTTGTTGGTAAATTCAAATTGAAAGAAGTTACAATTGATATTATTTTGTAAATATCTACGTAATTAATATGCTTTTTTTTATATAAATTTACTGCAAATTCATTAGCTATATTAAAATTGATAATATTTGCAGGTTTTGACTTATCCATCTTGTTAAAAAAATCATATATAGGAAATGTTTTTTTTAAAACAGGCTCAAATGTTAATTTATTTTTTTTTGGAAATTGAAAAATATTATATTTATTATAGTTATTTTCTACTTTTATTTTTAAAAAATTTATTAAAGGAATTCTCATATCATTATAGAAATAAATTAATTGAGATAAAAAATTTTTGTATTCAATTATTGAATGAACAAGTGATTGTTTGTGTATTAAAATATCTAAATTATTATAATTAATATTAAATAAATAATGAGCTTCAACAACTTCCAAACATTTATTTACTAAAGTTGCTGAATCAATACTATTTTTGTATCCCATTTTCCATTTAGGATGAGCTATAGCCTGATGGAATTTTACATTTTTAAGTTTGAAAAAATCTTTATCTGCAAAAGGTCCACCTGATGCAGTTAAATAAATTTTTTTCAAATTATTTAAATTATTCTTATTTAAAAAATTATAAATAGAGAAATGTTCTGAGTCTATAGGATAGATTTCAATATTTTTTTTTTTCAAATATCTTTTAAATAAGTGACCAGCTGAAACTACACATTCTTTATTAACTATACCTAAATTTTTGGTATTATTTAGTATTGATTCTAAATAGTATAAAGATTTATAACCTGATATTGCTAAAATTGTATAATCTGATTTCGATGTATTGAGATAAGAAATTAATTCATGAAAATTTAGTAATTTAGTTTTTTCATTAATTTTTTTTTTTATTAAATTAAAACACTTTAAATCATTAATATAAACATACTTAGGTTTAAATATTTGAACTTGTTTTATAAGTAATTTATAATTTTTATTTGAACACAATAAATTTATCTTATAATTATTATATGAATTTTTAATAATATTTAAAGTTTTGCAACCAATAAACCCAGTGCTTCCAAATATATTAAGTTTCATAGAATATTTACTATTTTAAATATAACAATAAATATAATTGCAAATATAAAACTATCAAATCTATCAAAAAAACCTCCATGCCCAGGTATGTAATTACTTGAATTTTTAATTTGGTTAATTCTTTTAAAATATGATTCAATTAAGTCTCCAAAAAAAGACAGAGATATAACAATATTAATTAAAATTATATATTGAAATAACTGACCTTTAAAAAAAATAAATGTATATATTAAAGACAATAGGTTTGAAAAAAATATACCCCCAAATAAACCTTCATAAGTTTTATTAGGGCTAATTTTAAAATATAATTTATTTTTTCCATATAGACTTCCTACATAATAGGAAAATATATCAAAAGTAATAATAGTTAAAATTACTAAATTAAATTCATATAAATTAAAATAAGAATAAAAATATATATAAAAGGAAATAATTGATAAAAAAATATATATATAAATTAATTTAAATATAATCTTAAAATAGAAATAAATCTCTAAAATTATTAAGAAATAAATAAAGCTAACTAAAACAACAATTAAATTTAAGTTGATTGATATTATTAAGAAATATAATAATAAAAATAATAAACTAGATAATGATCTTAATTTAAAATTTCTATAATCCATAATTTCTCTCAATTTTTTTATACTCAAATATAATTTTTTTAAGTTCTTTTGTAGTAAAATCTGGCCATAGAGTATCAGTAAAAAAAAGTTCAGAATATGTTAAATTAAACAAGATAAAATTACTAAGTCTTTGATATCCTCCTGTTCTAATAAGCAAGTCTGGATCAGGAATTTCACCTAAATAAAATAATTTTTTTATATTATTAATATCTAAATGAATATTAGATTTGTTCTTTTTTACCTGATTTAAAACGTAAATCAATTCATTTTTAAATCCATAGTTAAAAGCCAAATTTAAATTTAAAGTATTATTATTTGATGTTTTTATTTCGCATTCATTTATTATATTTAAAATTTCTTTTGGAATATTATTTCTTTCACCAATAATTTTTAGTTTTATTTTTTTTTCATCAATTATTTTATTTAAAAAATTATTGAAATATTCATATATAATTTTATATATATGATTAACTGTATTTCTTTTAATATTTTCAGATGAAAGTGTATATAGTGTCAGATAATTTATTTTATTGTCTATAGCAAAATTAGAAATTAAGTTTATTTTCTCTAATCCTTTTTCATAACCTTTAAGTATTGAAGTTTTTTCTTTGATCGACCATCTTTTATTACCATCAAGTATAATAGCAATGTGGTTGAGTGAATTTTGTTGACTCAATATTATACTTTCAAAATATCATTTTTTTTAGATGCTAATAAATTATCAATTTTTTCTATATTTTGATCTGTAATTTTTTGAGCATCATTTAAAAATTTCTTGAGCTCATCTTCAGATATAGTAGAATTTTTCTTATCTTCTTTTTTTATATCAATATATTCTCTTCTTATATTCCTAATTACAACTTTAGAATTTTCAGCATATTGTGATGCTACTTTCGTTAATTCATTTCTTCTTTCTTCACTTAATTTGGGGATTGGTAATCTAATTAAATTACCATCATTTTGAGGATTTATACCTAAATTAGATTCAATGATAGAATTTTCAATATTTTTAGTTAAATTTGTATCCCATACTTGTATTACTATTGTACTTGCGTCAGGTGCGCTAATAGTACCTAGTTGATTTAGCGGTGTTTTTGACCCATATGCATCAACAAATAAATTGTCTAACATTGTCGGATTAGCTCTAGAAGTTCTCAATGTTTGAAATTCCTTTTCTAAATGACTGATTGCTAATGCCATTTTTTTATTTAATTCATCATTAGTCATATTAATTAATCTTACTATATTCTCCTTTCCCGTTAATAGCATTAATTAATGAATTGTTATTAAAAATATTTGTTATAAGAATAGGTATTTCTGACTCTTTTGCTAGACTTATAGCTGTCAAATCCATAACTTTTAAATTTTTATTAATAACTTCACTATAAGATATTTCTTTATACAATTTTGCGTTTTTATTTATTTTTGGATCTGAATCAAATATACCTTCAACTTTTGTTGCTTTGATAATTAATGAACAATTCATCTCAGAGGCTCTTAAGGCTGCCGCTGTATCAGTAGAAAAGAAAGGATTACCAGTACCAGCAGCGAAAATAACAATTCTTTCTTTTTCTAAATGTCTGATTGCCTTTCTTCTAATATAAGGTTCAGCAATTTGAGACATTGATATAGCAGATTGGACTCTTGTTGGTACTCCGATCTTTTCAAGAGCACTTTGCAAAGATAGGGCATTCATTATAGTTGCCAACATACCCATATAATCAGACGTAGATCTATCTATACCTTCAGAAGCACCTTTTATACCCCTAAAAATATTTCCACCACCAATAATTAAACATAGTTGATATTTAAATTCATAAACCTTTTTAATTTCTTTTGCGATAAATTGAATTGTTGAAATTTCTATTCCGTATCCTGTTTGCCCCATTAAAGCTTCACCAGATACTTTAATCAAAATTCTTTTATCCATTATTAACTAAGAATTGCAATTTTAAATGATTTAATATTAAAATCATATTTTTCCATATATTCGTTAACTAGTTCCTGAATTGTTTTTTCGGGTTCTATAACATAACTCTGATTCATAAGTGTGATTTCTGAAAAATATTTTTTCATTTTTCCTTCAAGAATTTTTTCTACTACTTTTTCTGGCTTTCCTGAGCTTTTTATTAATTCTTTTTGTATATTTTTTTCTTTATCTATAATTTCTTTGTCTAAATCTTCGATATTTAATGCCTCTGGTTTTAAAGCAGCGATATGCATACAAATATTTTTTGAAAGTATGTTAATTTCATCATTTTTGTTATTACATTCAAAATTAATGATTGAAATAATTTTACCTATATTTTTTCTATATGGATTATGCACATAATGACTAATATAACTTTTTTCATGCTCTATAACTAATAGATCACTTAAAATGATATTTTCACCAATCTTTGCTATCATTTCTGTAAAAAAATCATCTATTAACTTACCATTGTCATTTGATTTTAGAAATTTTTCTTTAGTTAAATTAGGATTATTCAAGTTTATTGCAAAATGTCCCAAATAATCCATAAAATTTAAAAAAGTATCACTCTTTGCCGCAAAATCAGTTTCTGAATTAATTTTTAAAATTATGGAGAAAATAGAATTTGAATAAAAACCAATAGCTCCCTCATTAGCTTCTCTATTTGATTTTTTAGATGCTTTAGCCAATCCTTTTTTTCTAAGAAAATCTATAGACAATTCAATATTATTTGAATTTTCTTTTAAAGCTATTTTACAATCTAAAAAACCAGCACCTGTTTTTTCTCTTAATTCTTTTACTAAAGATAGTTCATTAGTCATTTTTTTTAACTCCAGTTTTTTCTTTTTTAGGATCTGTTTTATTTTTTTTGGCAACAGAACTTTCTTTTTTAGACTCTGTTTTATTTTTTTTGGCAACAGAACTTTCTTTTTTAGGCTCTGTTTTATTTTTTTTGGCAACAGAACTTTCTTTTTTAGGCTCTTTTTTATTTTTTTTGGTTGAAAAGTTTTCTTTTTTTAAGTTTGTTTTATCTTTTTTATCTAATGAATTTTCTTCAATTTTTTCATTATTTTCTGTAATATTTAAAGCTGCTTCCTCAATTGTCTCTTGAAAATATTTTTTATAAAGACCAATTGATCTAATTGCATCATCATTGCCAGGAATAATATAATCAATCATATCTGGATCTGCATTTGAATCTGCAATTGCTATTATTGGTATATTTAATTTTTTTGCCTCTAGTACTGCTAATTTATCTTTAATAACATCAAAAATAACAATTAAATCTGGCTTACCATTTAATTTTTTTATACCACCTATATTAAGTTCTAATTTTTCTTTTTCTCTAGAAATTTCTAATAATTCTTTTTTTGATATACTATTTGTGTATTTAGGATCATTTAAATAATTTTCTAAATTTTCCAATCTGTTAATTGAATTTGAAATTGTTTTCCAATTAGTAAGAGTACCACCAAGCCATCTTTTATTAACATAGTAGTTTTCATTAATTAATGCTAAATCTTTAACTGTTTCAGAGCATTGTTTTTTTGTTCCAACAAAAAGAATTTTTCCTGATTTTTTTGTCACTTCATATAATTTTGCTAATGCAATGTTTAAAGATTCTAATGTTATTCTCAGATCAAAAATATGAATATTGTTTCTAACTCCAAATATATATTCATTCATTTTTGGATTCCATCTTCTTACATTGTGTCCAAAGTGAACACCTGATTCAAGAAGGTCGTTAATTTTAACTTCTGGTAAATTCATTATATTCTCCGGTTTAACCTCCACAGAAACAAAAACACCGGTTTTTTCTGTGTGCTAGTTTTTTTACGGCTATTATTAAAAAAATAGCATTTTATCAAGAAATTTCTAAAGAATAGTCCAATTTATTTGAATTTTTGTAATTTTCTAAATTTTTAAAAGAGCTTATGTAGTAATTTTTTGGGAATGATAAGTTTACTAATTTATCTTCAACAGTAACAAAAACATTTATTTCTTGATTGGAATCATTTTTTGAAGTGAAAACTTTGTCTTTTATTTCAATTAGTAAATTTGGAGAAGTATAAATATCTATTTTCTTTTTTAGTTGACTAAATACTTTTTCTAACATGTTAACTTTTTTTATTATACATCTTATCTCATTATCATTTCTTATAATATCTATATTGAAAATAAGTAAATTTCCTTCTTTCAAGAAATTTCTATATTTTGATAAATTTTCACTAAAAATTACCAGTTCATATTGGTTGTTGATTTCAGAAATTGTAATAAAGGCATATTTTTTACCATCTTTATTCGATCTTTCTTTTATATCTAATATAGACCCAGCTAACTTGGCCGTGCTTATATTGGAATCTGCAATTAATTTTTCAAATTTAATAATTTGACTAGATTTAAAATAATCACTTGGATAATGTTTAAGTGGATGATCAGAAAAATAAAAACCAATTACCTCAAGTTCATTTTTTAATTCTTCAGTCCAGTTCCACCTATCAACATTTTGAATAAATAAATTTTTATCATCAAATGAAATAGTTTGATCTTCAAATAATAAATTTTGATCAATATTTTTATCTTCTTTTCCAAATAATTCTACAAATTTTGGAACATTATTAAAAAGTTTTGATCTATTTTTTTCAACTTTATCAAAAGCACCTGATTGTATTAACTTTTCTAATTGCCTTTTGTTTATTACATCAGAATTTACTCTTTGCAAAAAATCTATAATATTGATGTAACTGCCATTATCTTCTCTTTCTTCAACTAAATTTTTTATTGATTTTATTCCGACACCTTTAATGGCTGCCAAACCAAATTTTATTGATTTTTCACCTTCATCATTAGTAAAAATTGAAAAAATTTCATCTGATGAATTTATATCAGGTTTCAAAAGCTTAATATCTAATCTTTCTAATTCCTTCTTTAATAAAATTATTTTATCTGTTCTATCAATAGAATAATTTAAGGTAGCTGTCATAAATTCATGAGGAAAATTCGCTTTTAAAAAAGCTGTTTGATAAGATATTAATCCATAACCAGCTGCGTGACTTTTATTGAATCCATAACCTGCAAATTTATCAACTAAGTCAAATATTTTTGATGCTTCATGTTTTTTAATATTATTTTTTAAAGCTCCTTCTATAAACCTATTTTTTTGTGCATCCATTTCCTTCTGTATTTTTTTACCCATAGCTCTTCTTAACAAATCTGCTTCTCCTAAAGTGTAATTAGACAAAACTTGAGCTATTTGCATAACTTGCTCTTGATAAACAATTATTCCATAGGTTTCTTTTAAAACTTTTTCTAACATAGGATGGATATAATCTATTTTTTCTCTATTATGTTTTCTGTTACAAAAAGAAGGTATGTTATCCATCGGGCCAGGTCTAAATAGTGCAACAACAGCAATAATTTCTTCAAATTTATCAGGTTGCAATTGCTTTAATACACTTGCCATACCATTGCTTTCTAGCTGAAAAATTCCAACAGCATTACCCCTGCTTAATTGTTGAAAAGTTTTTTTATCATCAAGCGGAATAGTTTCTATAATAAAATTTTTATTTTCCTTTTTAATTAAATCTGAACATTCTTTAATTATTGATAAAGTTGTTAAACCTAAAAAATCAAATTTTATTAATCCTGCTTTTTCTACATATTTCATAGAAAATTGAGTAGCATTAATATTTGTATTAGGATCTTTATACAAAGGTACAACATTTGTAATTTTGCTATCACCTATCACTACGCCTGCGGCATGAGTAGATGCATGTCTATGTATTCCTTCTAATTTTAAACTTATATTTACTACATTTGAAATCCTCTCATCTTCATTAATTCTTTCTTGTAAAGCTTTCTCTGATTTAATTGATTCACTTAAAGTTAAAGGATTAGAAGGATTAAATGGTATCAATTTGGCAAAAGAATCAATTTCACCATAAGGAATTTCAAAAACTCTACCAATATCTCTGACGGCCGCACGAGATGCAAGAGTTCCAAAAGTAATGATGTGTGCAACACATTCTCTTCCATATTTTTTATTAACATAATCAATAACTTCATCTCTTCTATCTTGGCAAAAATCAATATCAAAATCAGGCATAGAAACTCTTTCAGGATTTAAAAATCTTTCAAAAAGTAAATCATAAATAATGGGATCTAAATCTGTAATTCCCAAAGACCATGCAACTAAACTACCAGCTCCGGAACCTCTACCTGGTCCCACTGGAATTGTATTATTTTTTGCCCAATTGACAAAGTCTGCAACAATTAGAAAATAACCTGCAAAACCCATTTGATTGATTATATTTAATTCATAGCTTAATCGATTTTCATAATTAGTTTTTTTTAAAATATTATTTTTTTCAATTCTTTGATTTAAGCCATCTTTTGATAATTTTATCAGTAAATCATTCTCTGATAAATTTTCATAAATTTTGAACTTTGGTAATTTAGGTAATGTTTCCTTTGGAAAATAATTACAATTTAATGCAACATTAAAATTATTTGTAATAACTTCAGGGATATCTAAAAAAAGATCTCTCATTTGTTTAGATGTTTTAAAATATAAATTTTGATTAGATGTTACTCTATTGGTACTATTGACTGTAGATTTTTGAGCTATACATAACAATGCATCATGAGCAGTAGAGTCATTTTCTTCACCAAACTTTATATTATTTGAAGCAATTAAAGAAATATCAAATTTAGATGCTAAAGAAATAAATTTACTTTCAAATTGTTCCAATTTTTTGTCATTTATTCTTTGTAATTCAAATAAAAGATTATTCCCAAATAATTCTTTTAAATAGGTAATCAAATTATAAATCTCTTTATCTTTATTTTCATTAAATAAGAACAACAAAGGATTGAACTCACCTCCAACAAAACAATATAAACCTTCAAAATTATTTTTTAAATCTTTTAAACTTAAGCCAATATTTTTCTTTTCTGAAAGATGGGATAATGAACTTAAATTTAATAAATTTTTATATCCATTTTCATTTATTACCAAAAAAGACAATTGTGAAAATTTTCCATTTATTTCGTAATCTAATAAATTTATCGATGAACCAATTATTGGTTGAATACCATTATTTATACATTCTTGAGCAAATTCAAATACACCAAACATATTATTATTATCGGTAATTGCAAGAGCTGGCATGTTATGAGTTTTTGCTAAATGAACTAAATTTTTAATTTTTAAGCTGCTTTCGGAAAGAGAATAAGAGGACTGAGTTCTTAAATGTATAAATGTATTATTCATTATTTTTATTTAATACTTTATTATTAAAAAAATAAATTTCATCAGCTTTTTTAGAATATTTTTTATTATGTGTTACAAATATAAGTGATTTTTTATATTGTCTTATATAATTTAAAAAAAATAGAAAAATTTCATCTGCTGTATTTTCATCAAGATTGCCAGTCATTTCGTCTGCTAAAATTAATTCAGGATTATTAATTAATGACCTGGCAATAGCAACTCTTTGTTGTTCTCCTCCAGATAATTTTTTTGGTTTAAAATTTATTCTTTCATTTAAACCAAAAATATCAAGCAATTTTTTTGCTTCATCGTATGCATTATTTAATTTTTGATTAATTAAATGTGGCAGCATAACATTCTCAATAACAGATAATTCTGGAATCAAGTGAAAAAACTGATGCACAAATCCTATAGACATACCACGAGTTTTATTTATTTCATTTTGTCCAATTTTTTTGATATTTTTTTGAGCAAATAGATATTCACCTTGAAAGTCATTATCCAAAAGACCTAAAATATTTAAAAATGTTGATTTTCCAGAACCTGATGGACCTAAAATACAGATATTACAACCATATTTAATTTTTATTGAGAGATTATTAATAATAACTAAATTTTTTAAATTATTAAGTTTATATTTTTTACTTAATTCCTTTATTTCAATTAAATCTGGCAATTTATTCATTCCTTATGGTAATAATTGGATCAACTTTACTTGAGCGTAATGCTGGAAATAAAGCCGATAAAGTACTAATAATTATAGATGTAATATATACAACTGCAATTTCTTCAATTTTTATTTCTGATGGTAAAGTAGATAAAAAATAAATCTCTTCAGCAAAAATCTTTGTATTCAAAAGTTCTTCTAATATTTTTTGTATATATACAATATTTAAAGTAAATATAATTCCTATAATAACTCCAATACTAGCTCCTAGAAAGCCAATTAGTGTACCTATGGTAAAAAAAATTTTAGCTATACTAAAATTACTTAAACCAATTGTTTTTAAAATACCTATATCTTTATTTTTTTCTTTCACAAAAATTATTAAACCAGAAATAATATTTATCGATGCAACTAAAACAATCAAAAATAAAATTAAGAACATTACATTCTTTTCAACTTTTAAAGCATTGATTAAAGTTGCATTTAGATCTTTCCAAGATAGTGTATATAAATTTAAAGAAGTATTATTTTGGATTATTTTATTAATATTTTTTTGCAAAATTTTAATATTATTAGGATACTTAACGAAATACTCAATTTGGTTAAAAGTATTATTTTCAAATAATAATAATTTCCTAGCTAAATCATCATGTATATAAATTAGATTTGCATCATATTCATAAAGTCCCAAATCAAAAATTCCTATTATATTAAGTGTTTTAAAACGTGGAATACTTCCAAAAATAGTACTATCCGATTTAGGAATAGCGATTTTAATCTTATCTCCTATTTTAACATTTAAATAATTAGCTAATGAATCCCCGATTATTACGTCTGAAAAAAGTAATTTTATTTTTCCTTTTAATAAACTATTTTTTAAATAAACATTTTTATATATATCTTCATAGGCTCTTATTAATATACCTTTTGAATTATTTTCATTGACAATTAATCCATTTGTTTCAATAGAGTATAAAACATTGTTATATAGTTCATTATTCAAACTTGCATTTAAAGTCTTTATGTCATTTGAATTAATATTTGAGTTATATGAATAAACATTGAGATGAGAATTAATTCCAAGCATTCTCTTTGTTAACTCATTTCTAAATCCATTCATAACTGACATAACTATAATAATAGTTGCAACACCTAATGAAATTCCAATAATAGAAAACCAAGAAAAGATTGAGATGTAGCCATCAGTTTTTTTAGAAAATAAAAAACGTTTAATCAGTAAAAACTCTGATTTCGAATACATTATTTAATTTCTTAATTCCAATAAAAGATGTTCATTTACTTTAGAAAGAGGTACCTTAGAGCTTTTATTGTTAAATCTATTTTTAATTTCTACAAAACCTTCTTTCAGATCTCTTTTGCCTATAATTAATTGAAAAGGAATTCCAATTAATTCATTGTCTGATAACTTTTTCCCAATACTGCATTCTCTATCATCCAAAATCACATCAATGTTCTTACTCATAAAAAAATTATAATATTCTTCTGATTTTGTGTCACAATCTTGATCTTCTGGCATTAAGTTTAAAATACTCAAAGAAAAAGGTGCTACTGAAAGTGGCCATTTTATACCTTTTTCATCAT
Source organism: Pelagibacteraceae bacterium (assembly GCA_002718135.1). Next base: position 51,300 of record PBDN01000010.1, read on the forward strand.
GATTAGCTTCAATTATTGCACCAACTAGACGCGATATCCCAATTCCGTACGAACCCATATGCACCGCTATTTTACTACCCTTTTTATCTTGAACATATGCGTCTAATTTTTTTGAATATTTTGTTCCAAAATAAAAAATATGACCAACTTCAATACCTTTAGAAATTTTCAAATCTTCTTTTTTCACAGGACAATTATTCTCATCATGCTGATCGTCTACTGCGGCATAATAAGATTTCAGGACCTCTGTATCAATATTTTCTGGATCAACATTTTCTAATTCTTTATCATAATAGAGAGTACTTTCGCCAGTATTGGCTAAAATTTGAAATTCATGACTGAGATCCCCCCCAATTGGACCAGTTTCTGCTCTAAGAGAAATTGGAGTTAAACCCATCCTTAAAAAAGTTTTAATATATGACTTAAACATATTATTATAAGATTTTTTTGCACTTTCCTCATCTAAATCAAAAGAATAATTATCTTTCATCAAAAATTCTCTCCCACGCATAACCCCAAATCTCGGTCTGACTTCATCTCTAAATTTCCATTGAATATGATATAAATTCTTGGGTAATTCTTTATAGGAAGTTATATAAGATTGAAAAATGTCAGTTATAAGCTCTTCATTTGTAGGTCCATAGAGCATTTCTCTACCACCCCTATCAGAAATTCTTAACATTTCTTTTCCATAATCGTTATATCTGCCAGATTTTATCCATAAATCTGCTGATTGTATTGTTGGCATTAATAATTCGTTAGCACCTGCTTTATCTTGTTCTTCTCTAACAATTTGTTCAATTTTTTTTAATACGCGTAATCCCAAAGGCAACCATGAATATATTCCAGCGCTCGCTTGTTTGATCATACCTGCTCTAATCATTAGTTTATGTGATATTATTTCTGCATCATTAGGAGCGTCTTTTAAGGTTGGAATAAAAAAATTTTTATATCTCATATTTTATAAAATAATTAAATTTATAATTAGAATATATCAAAGTACTTATAACATATAATATATTAAAATGAATGTATTGCATTATTTTCTAATTAAATGAACCTCAACTTCAGGTTTTTTTTGTAAATAATTTTTCACAGTTTTTTTTATGCATTTTTTAATAATATCTGTTACAATTTCATCTGAGGATTTTTGGTTACTGTTTAAATTATTGTATACTTCAATAAAAGCTATTTTAAAGTCACCTAATATTTGTTGATTATCTAAATTTGGCAAACCTTTAGTAGATAAAATCAAATTTTTATCTAGAGTATAATCTTTATTAATTATTAATGATATTAATACTAAGCCCTCAAATGAAAACTTTCTTCTTTCTTTAATAAAAGAAGAATCCGAATCATAAATATATTTACCTTCTACAATAAGTTTTCCAGTATCTATTTGTTCAACAATTTTACAATCACCCGGGGCAAGTTTGAGGCATTTACCATTTTCTAAAATTTTAGTAATTGGGACTTGAGATGCTTGAGAAATTTTTTTATGAGCCTCCAAATGTATTGGTTCACCGTGAACTGGAATAGAAATATAAGGTTTGGTCCAACTATACATTTTTTTTATCTCCTCAGCGTATCCATGCCCTGAGACATGCACAAGATCATCTTCTGCTGTAATTATTTCAATTTTTTGTCTTATTAATAAGTTTTTCAAATTATTAATTGATTTTTCGTTACCTGGTATATCTTTAGAGCTAAAAATAACAACATCCTCTGATTCTAAATGAATGTGCCTATGAGAATTATATGCAATACGGTACAAAGCAGATCTTTTTTCACCTTGGCTTCCTGTACATATGATAACTAAATTTTCTTTATTTATAAAGCTAGCCTCTTCTTCTGAAATAAAAATATCAGGACTTTCAATAAATTGACATTTAATCGCAGCTTCAATATTTTTTTTCATACTTCTACCTACTAACAAGACTTTTCTATTATTTTTCTTTGCTGCATATACAATATTGATCATTCTAGCTATATTTGAAGAAAAGCATGTAACTACAATTCTTTTAGCAAATCTTGAAAAAATGTTTTTTAACTCTTCTCTTACATCATTTTCAGATTTAGAAGTGCCAGGCACATCAGCATTTGTTGAATCTCCAATTAAAGCTAAAAGTCCTTGATTACCTAAATTTTTAAATAAATTTTCATTAAATTTTTCACCAATAACAGGTGATGAATCTATCTTCCAATCTGCAGTATGAAGCAGTTGTCCATAAATAGTTTTTATAACTATAGCATTTGGCTGAGGTATTGAATGTGTGGTTTCTAAAAATTCAAGATTAAAATTATCAAGTTCAAGATTTTTTTTTGTATCCAATTCTTTAAGATTTAAACTTTCCAATTTACCAAATTCCTTTAATCTATTTTCAATAAGTAATTTTGCAAAACTTGTTGCATAAACTGGACAATTTATTTTATCAGATAAAAAAGATACTGCTCCAGCATGATCTTCATGGCCATGACTTATAATAACTGCAATTAAATCATTTTTTATTATTTCAATAAAATCAATTTTTGGAATCAGTAAATCTATTCCTGGAAATTTTTCATCTGCAAAAGAAAGTCCCAAATCAATCATTATCCACTTACCATCACATCCATAAAGATAACAATTAGCTCCAATTTCCCCTATGCCACCAAGAGATAAAAAAAATAATCCTTTTTTAAAGGAGTTTGCATTAATTGTTTTTTGAATCATTAATTCTTTATTTACTATCATTTTTTATTCTTGCTGAATAAATATTTTTTTTTAATCCATTTATGTTAGCTAATATTGAACCGTCTAAGTTAATATCTTCAAAGAATATATTGGAAATAATATTATTTTCTTGTTCAATATTGATATTTTTACCCAAATGTAGCAATTTAGTTTTATAAAGATTAATTATGTCATTGTGTTTGTCATTTAAGATATATTCATATTGTTTAAAAAAAATTTTTGTTAATTGGTAAATTAAATAATACTTATCTATATTTTTAATATAGTTTTTTATATAAGTTGTAGGATAATTATTAATTTTTGGCGAAGAATCAAAATTTATTCCAATACCCAAGACAATATAAGTTTGTGTATTTTTTTTAAACAACTCTGAAATAATCCCAGAAACTTTATAATTATTAATTAAAATGTCATTAGGCCATTTAATTTTTGTTTCAGTTTTACAAAAAAAATCAATTACTTCACATACAGTATTAGTTGCCGCAGCATTAAAAATAAAATGCTTTTTATAGCCTAAATCATAATTAATTAAAAAAGATAAATATATATTTCCTTTAGCACTTATCCATTTACTTCCTCTCCTTCCAACGCCATTAGTCTGCTGATTAGCAAGAATGCATAAATTGTTATTTTTTAATTGTTTTTTTGCTTCATTCATTGTTGAGTCTACTAATTCTAAATTAATAAATTCAAAATTTTGCAATTTTAGAAAATTTTGAATTTTTTCTAACAGCATTAAATAATACTTAAATTTGAAGTTATATTTGTAATCAATGATGGATAAAAAATAAAAAATGTAATTATACTCATCAAAGCTATTAAAATTATTCTTGATTGAAGACTAATATTAATATCATAAATTGTGTTTTCATCTAAAATATCAAAATACATGACTTTGATAATTTTTAAATAATAATAAGCAGATATAACACTTGCTAATACACCTAAAACTGACAAAATATAAAGTTCTCTTTCTATAGCGGCAATGAATACATAAAATTTGCCAAAAAAACCTGCAAAAGGTGGAATACCTGCCATTGATAACATTATTATTGCTAAAGAAAAACTTATTAATGGATTACTTTTACTAATTCCTTTTAAATCATTTATTTTTTCAATATTACGATTTGATTTTTTAAATGATAGAATAATTGCAAATACTGAAATGTTCATTATCATATATATAAACATATATATTGCAGCGCTTTTAACACCTTCGTTATTTGCGGCAACTAAAGCTATTAAAACATATCCAACATGACCTATGGAACTATATGCCAAAAGTCTTTTAATATTATTTTGTGCAATAGCTGCAATAGCTCCTAAAAACATTGAGCTGACAGATAAAAAGAAAATTATCTGACTCCATTCATTATAAAAATTTTCAAATGGATCAAGGCAAAATCTAAATATTAGTGCCACTGCAGCAATTTTTGGAACTATAGCAAAAAAAGCTGTTATGGCAGTAGGGGCTCCTTCATATACATCTGGAGTCCACATATGAAATGGTACTGCCGAAACTTTAAATGCTAAACCAACTAAAATAAAAACTAAACCAAAGATTAATCCTAAACTAAGATTTTTGCTTAATGTTAATGCAGTTTTAATTTCCTCAAAAGAAGTTGCTCCAGTAAAACCATAAACTAAAGAAAATCCATATAATAAAATTCCTGAAGACAATGCTCCTAGTATAAAATATTTTACACCAGACTCTGCAGAATGGATTGAATCTCTTTTAATAGCCGCAACCACATATAACGACAAACTTTGCAGTTCGATTGCTAAATACATTAACATCAAATTTTTAGTACTTATCATTAGAAGCATGCCAAGGGTTGAAAAAAGAAATAGAACTGGAATTTCAAATTTTGATATATTATTATCAATTAAATAATTTTTAGATATTATTAAGGTTGAAGCTGTTCCCAAACACACTAGTATTTTAAAAAATTTAATAAAATTTGAATTAGCAAAAAAATCATTATAAGAGGAAAAATCAGTTGTAAAATTAAAAAAAATTAAAAAGGACACAATAATTAGACTTATTATTGTAAAATTTGAAGTTTTTCTGAATGTATTTTTTTTTATAAATAAGCCAAAAATTAAAGAAATTAGTGCTAAAATTGCCAAACAAATTTCAGGAACAATTATAATAAAGAAAAAATTAGCTAGCATTAAAGTACTCATAATTAAATATAATAATTTCAATTGATTTTCTCATTGGCTCAATAAATAAATTAGGAAAAATTCCAATTAACATAACAGCAATTGCCAGAGGTATAAGAATAATTTTTTCTCTTAAATTAAGATCTAAAATATTATTGAGTTCTTGATTTTCAATCACGCCAAAAATTATTCTTTTATATAAATAAAGCATATAAATAGCTGACAAAACTATTCCTAAAGCTGCTCCAAAAGCAACAATAGTGGAAAATTGAAATGATCCAACTATGACTAAAAATTCACCTATAAAACCACTAGTTCCTGGCAATCCAACAGATGCTAGCATAAAAATCATAAATACTGTTGCATAGATAGGCATTTTATTTACCAAGCCTCCATAAAAATTTATTTCCCGTGTTTTCATCCTGTCATAAATAACTCCAACACAAAAAAATAATGCAGCTGAAACTACCCCATGACTAATCATTTGTATCATTGCACCTTCTAATCCTTGTTGATTAACGATAAATATTCCTATGGTGACTATTCCCATATGTGCAACAGATGAATATGCAATCAATTTTTTAATATCTTTTTGAGCTAAAGCTACCAAGGAGGTATATACTATTGCTATGATACTAAGAGTCATTATGAAGGGAATAAAAAATTTAGTAGCTAGAGGTAGCATACCTAATGAAAAACGAATAAAACCATAACCTCCCATTTTTAAAAGAACTCCGGCCAATATAACTGAGCCAGCTGTAGGTGCTTCAACATGGGCATCAGGCAACCAAGTATGAAATGGCCACATTGGAATTTTAACTGCAAATGAAGCAAAAAAGGCAATCCATAAAAAAATTTGAATATTTTTTTTAAAATAATTTCCTTGAAGTTCCTCAATACTCATAGTTCCTGTAATGTTGAAGATAACAATTATAGCTATTAACATTAATACAGAACCTAAAAGCGTATAGAGAAAAAATTTAAATGAAGCATATATTCTATTTTTTCCTCCCCATATTCCTATAATTAAATACATAGGAATTAATACTGACTCAAAAAAAATATAAAAAAGTAATATGTCTATTGAAGAAAACATTCCTATTATTACTGTTTCTAAAAAAAGAAATGCTAACATATATTCTTTGACTCTAAACTTAATATTATTCCAACTAGAAATAATGCATAACGGTGTTAAAAAAGTGCATAAAATAATCATAAATAATGAAATGCCATCTATGCCAATGTGATAAAAAAAATTAAAATCTTCAAACCATAAATATTTTTCTTGAAATTGATAATGGGGATTTTCATAATCAAATTGCACCCAAAGTAAAATACTTAAAAAAAATACTGCTAATGAAGTTGATAGAGCAGCTAACCGTATATTTGAAATGGAACTTTTATCTTCTTTAATAAAAAGAATTATAAAAGATCCTAAAAGTGGCAAAAAAATAATTACTGATAATAATGGCCAACTGCTCATTTAATAATATATGAACCAAGTTAAAAAAATCACCAAACCTCCGAGCATAACAAAAGCATAATGATATAAATATCCAGACTGGAAACGACTTAGATAAATAGATGTAAGGTTAACTAATTTTGATATGCCATTCGGTCCATAAGCATCTATAATTTTTTCATCACCTTGTTTCCAAAAAAATTTTGAAATAACCAAATAGGGCTTAGTTAAAATTAAATCATAAAACTCATCGATGAACCATTTATTCAATAAAATTAAGTATAAAGGTTTAAAATAATTAATTAAATTATTAGTTAAATTCTTTTTATAAAAATAAAATATAGCTGCCAAAATTATTCCTAATGCAACTGACATTTTTATTAATAATGTTTGAGCAAAAGGAAGATAATCATAAGTATTATATTGCAGTATTATTGCATATCCCCAAAAATCTTTTTGTAATTTTCCAATATAGAAATCCGCAAAAAAAATTCCTGAAAAAATAGAACCGACAGCTAAAATTAACATAGGTATATTCATTACCAATGGTGATTCATGAACTTTATCAAAAATTTTGTTTTCAGACCTATTTTTTCCATGAAAAGTTAAAAATAAAAGTCTCCAAGAATAAAAAGCTGTAAGCAATGCAGTTAATATACCTGTGATATATGCAAAATTGGCCATTCCCGATGAAGCAAAATAAGTATTTGCTAAAATACTTTCTTTAGAATAGTAGCCAGAAAAATAGGGAAAGCCAATAATTGCTAATGAACCAATCCACATCATGGACCCTGTAAAAGGAATCTTATAGAACAAACCTCCCATTTTTCTCATATCTTGTTCATGATGCATTGCATGAATTACTGAACCTGCAGATAAAAATAATAATCCTTTAAAAAAACCATGAGTCATTAAATGAAATATAGATGAATTGTAAGCACCTAAACCAGCGGCAAAAAACATGTATCCAAGTTGACTGCATGTTGAATAAGCAATGACTCTTTTGATATCATTTTGAGTTAAAGCAATGCTGGCGGCAAAAATTGCTGTCGATGCACCAATAAAAACTATGAATAAGTTGGTAAATGTTGCAATCTCAAATAAAGGACTCATTCTTGCTACCATAAATACTCCTGCAGTTACCATTGTAGCGGCATGAATTAACGCTGATACGGGTGTGGGGCCCTCCATTGCATCAGGCAACCAAGTATGTAAACCTAATTGGGCAGATTTGCCCATTGCGCCAATAAAAAGTAAAAAACACAAAATATCAATAGTTGCAAAATTAAAACCTAAAAAAATTAATTGATTATTTTTAAAATTATTGACATTATTAAATACTATATCTAATTCTATTGATCCAAATACAAAAAAAACCCCGGCAATTCCAATAGCAAAGCCAAAATCACCTACTCTATTCACTAAAAAAGCTTTAATTGCTGCATTATTTGCTTTTGGTTTATTATACCAAAATCCAATTAATAAGTATGATGCAAGTCCAACTCCTTCCCATCCAAAAAACATTTGAAGTAAATTATTACTAGAAACCAACATCAACATAAAAAAAGTAAAGAGGCTTAAATATCCCATAAATCTAATTTTGTGAGGATCATTTGCCATATATCCAATTGAATAGAGGTGAACACATGCAGATACAGTAGTAACAACTATAAACATTGTTGTGGTTAAAGAATCTAACCTAATACTCCAATCAACAATGAAGTTTCCAGAAGTAAACCAATTAAAAATATGTATAATATGTTTTTCTTTTTCACCAATATAATCAAAAAATAATATCCAAGAAAACAAAGTTATAACAAACAAAAAGGTTGTTGTAATAACTTGAGAAACTCTAAAATTAAAAAAATTACCAAAAAAGAAACAAAATGCGAAACCTAATAAGGGTAAAAAAATAATTAATTGAGACATATTCTAACCTTTAAGTTTGTTAATTTTACTTACTTCTATAGATCCCAAATTTCTAAAAAATACTACCAGTATTGCCAAACCAATTGCAGCTTCTGCAGCAGCAACAGTCAATGTTAGCATAGCAAAAATTTGACCTGAAATATCATTCATAAAAGATGAGAAGGCGATAAAATTTATGTTAACTGAAAGTAAAATTAATTCAATTGACATTAATATAATTATTACATTTTTCTTATTAAGAAAAATCCCCAATACACCAATTGTAAAAATAATAGCAGCTAAAAATAAATAATGCTCAAGTGTTATATACATTATATTCCATCTCTAAGTTTTACTTTTTTCTTTTCTATAGCTTTTTTAGAATCAAGATTATTTTGATAAAAAATTTTTTGTCGCTTTACCTGACCCCTGTCTCTTAATGTTAAGACAATTGATCCAATCATGGCAACTAATAATATTAATCCACTAATTTGAAATAAATAAAAATAATCAGTATATAAAACTTGTCCAATCAATTTTGTATTTTCAGTTTTATTAACTGGGATAGTATTAGATAATTTAATTAAATTATGGTCATTAAAATTTTTTGAAAAAAATAAAATACCTAATTCAAATATTAACACTATACCAAGTAAGGATCCAAAAGGTAAATATTGAAGAAAACCTTCTCTAAGCTTAATAAAATTTATATCTAACATCATAACAACAAACAAAAACAATACAGCAACTGCACCTACATAAACAACGATCAATATCATAGCTAGAAATTCAGCGCCAAGTAGTACAAAAAGCCCTGAGGCATTAACAAAACTCAATATTAAAAATAAGACACAATGTACTGGATTTTTTGAACTTATAACCATTAACGATGACAAAACAGCAACAAAAGAAAAAAGATAAAATGTTATAGGGTATAAAAACATTTATCTATAAAACCTATCTAAAGCAATGTTTTGGGCAATTTCTTGCTCCCATCTATCTCCATTTTCAAGAAGTTTTTCCTTATTGTACATAAGTTCTTCTCTTGTTTCAGTTGCAAATTCAAAGTTAGGACCTTCTACAATTGCATCAACAGGACATGACTCTTGACACAAGCCACAATAAATACATTTAACCATATCAATATCATAACGTGTAGTTCTACGACTTCCATCATTTCTAGGTTCCGATTCAATTGTAATAGCTTGAGCTGGACAAACTGCTTCACATAACTTACATGCTATACATCTTTCTTCTCCACTAGGATACCTTCTTAAGGCATGCTCTCCTCTAAAACGTGGACTCAAAGGGCCTTTTTCATGAGGATAATTAATAGTTACTTTAGATTTAAAAATATATTTAAAGGTTAGAAACATACCTTGAATCAATTCAAATAATACAAAAGATTTAATATATTTAATCATATAGAGTCAGGTATCATGTCAAAATAAGTTAAAAAACCTGCTGTTATTACAACCCATAATAAAGACAATGGTAAAAAAATTTTCCAACCTAATCTCATTAATTGGTCATATCTATATCTAGGAAAGGTTCCTCTAACCCAAATAAATAAAAATAAAATAAACATAATCTTTATAATGAACCACAAAATTCCTGGAATAGCATTAAATGGAAAAATATCGAATGGCGGCAACCACCCACCCAGGAATAAAATAACTGTCATAGCGCTCATTAATATCATACTCGCATATTCGCCTAGGAAAAATAGCACAAATGAAGCTGAAGAATATTCAGTAAAAAATCCTGCTACAAGGGTAGATTCATCTTCAGGTAAATCAAAAGGTAGTCTATTAGTTTCTGCTAAAGCAGAAATAAAAAAAATAATAAACATAGGTAATAATGGTATTGCAAACCATACTGTTTCTTGAGCTTCAACTATCTTAGATAAATTAAGAGATCCTACACAAAGTAAAACAGTAATAATCACAAAGCCAATAGAAACTTCATATGATACCATCTGAGCAGCGGAGCGTAATGCGCCAAGAAAAGGGTATTGAGAATTACTTGCCCATCCTGCCATTATAATTCCATAAACACCCAAAGATGAAACCGCAAACAAATACATAATACCAACATTTATGTCAGAAATTACTAAATTTGGGGAAAAAGGAATTACTGCCCAACCCGCTAGACTTAAAACCATTGTGATTATTGGTGCTAACAAGAAGACTATTTTATTTGATCCGCTGGGAATTATATTTTCTTTAGTTAAAAGTTTTAATGCATCAGCAAAGCTTTGAAAAATGCCAAAAGGACCAACAACATTTGGGCCTTTTCTAAGTTGAATTAGTGCTAAAACTTTTCTTTCTGCATAAACTAAAAAAGCAACTGATATTAAAACAGGCATAATTACAGCTAATATTTGTGCAATAATAATTAAACCAGGTATTATTAGGTCATTTAAGTATGAGAAATTACTCATTAATCTAAGCAACTTTTTTTAAAATTGTTCTTGAGCATTTAGCCATAGTTTCTGATGCTCTAGATATTGAATCATTCATATAAAAATTATTTATATTATATTCTACTTGATGATTTTTTATCTCTACTTTGGATGCAAATGATATACTTTTAACTTTAGGAAGTGAAAAAATTTCTTTAAATTGTCCATAATTAGAGACTAAATTTTGACGTACATCACTTAAATTATTAAATTTATTTTTATGATCAAATAAATCATTTAAAACTCTATAAATCTTCCATTCATCTTTAGCATCTCCTATAGGCTGGTGGCATCGAGAAGTTTGAATTACCCTGCCCTCAATATTCATATATGTAGAAGATTTTTCAGTATAAGCAGGAGTAGGAAGAACTATATCAGCAAAACTAGCAGAACGATCTCCATGATGACCTAAATAAACAACAAAAGAGTTTTTTAATAAACTATGATCAATTTCATCTAAGCCTACTAGAAATACAACTGGATTAGTTGAATCTAGCCTATCCTTTAACCTCAAGTTAAAATTATTATCAAATTCATTATTAAAAAAGTTAATTTCAAGAGCGCCAACTCTAGATATATCTTGATGAATTATATTAAGAGGATTAAATAAAGAATTTGCATTTTGTAATTTTTTTGCAATTTGTGCGCAGGTCCTTAAAACATCTTTTCCCTGAATATGATTTATTGAAGAAGTTCCTAAAATTATTAAAGGATTTTTAGCATTCATTAATGTTTTTGCAAATCCTATTTTATTATTAATAATATCATTTAAAGAACTAAGATTATCTGAAATTTTTTCATATTTGTAGTTGAGATTAATATTTTTTCCAATCAATCCAATTTTACAATCATTATTTATATAAGCTTTTCTTATTCTTGCATTCAAAACACTTGCTTCCCATCGTGGGTTTGACCCCACTAAAAGAATAGCATCAGCATTATCTATCTCTTGAATTGATGAATTAAATAAATAGCTATCTCTAGATCCTTGAATAAATTGCGAATTGTCAAAACGACAATCATATAAATTTGATCCTAAAGATTTTGAAAATAACTTAGCAGAATGCAGTGTTTCAAGATCAGTAAATTTTCCTGATAAAGTTATTGTATTACTTTTACCTCTATTATTAATCTCTTCTACAATTTTATTTAATGCTATATCCCAATTACTTTGAATCAATTTTGAATTTTTCTTAATAAAAACTTTATCTAATCTTTGGCGCAAAAGACCATCAATGGCAAAACGTGTTTTATCACTAATCCATTCTTCATTTGTTTCCTCATTTATTCGAGGCAAAACTCTCATAACCTTTTTACCTATAGTATCGACCCTTATACTTGAGCCTATTCCATCAAATACATCATAAGTTTCTGTTTTGGTTAATTCCCAAGGCCGTGATTTAAAAGAGTAGGGTTTACTAGTTAAAGCTCCTACAGGACATAAATCAATAACATTTCCAGATAATTCAGACTCTATAGTTTTTTCAAGGTATGTGGTAATTTCAGCATTTTCACCTCTGCCTAATAATCCTATATCATCAACACCTGCAATCTCTGTTGAAAATCTTACGCATCTAGTACAGTGAATGCACCTTGTCATTATAGTACTTATAAGTGGGCCCATGTATTTATTTGTAACTGCTCTTTTATTTTCTTTATATCTTGATTTATCAAATCCATAGTAAAGAGCTTGATCTTGCAAATCACATTCCCCGCCTTGATCGCAAATAGGGCAATCTAATGGATGATTTATTAAAAGAAATTCCATAACACCTTTTCTTGCATCCTGAACCATTTTAGAATTAGTTTTTATAACCATTCCCTCGACTGCTGGCATAGCGCAAGAGGCTATAGGTTTTGGAGATTTTTCCATTTCCACTAAACACATTCTACAATTACCTGCAATAGTGAGTTTTTCATGATAACAAAATCTGGGAATCTCCACACCTGCCAGCTCACATGATTGCATGACAGTCATTCCATTTTCAAAATCAATTTCTTTGTTATCAATTATTATCTTCGGCATTATGCGACTCTTTCTATTTTGTATTGATTAATTTTTTTTTCTACTTCATGTCTAAAATGTCTAAATAAACCTTGTATAGGCCAGGCTGCTGCATCACCTAAAGCACAGATTGTATGACCTTCAACCTGTTTTGTTACATCTAGTAAAGAATCGATATCTGTTAAAGTAGCTGTTCCTAAAGTCATTTTTTGCATCATATTATACATCCAACCGGTTCCTTCTCTGCAGGGAGTACATTGGCCGCAACTTTCATGTTGAAAAAAATGAGATAATCTTGCTATAGCTTCTACAATATCAGTTGATTTATTCATAACAATTACAGCTGCTGTTCCAAGTCCACTTTGAACTTCTTTTAAACTATCAAAATCCATTTTAACATTATCACATATGGTTTTAGGTATTAGTGGGGTACTTGCCCCTCCAGGAATTACTGCCAAAAGATTATCCCAGCCTCCTATAACTCCACCAGCATGTTTTTGAATTAATTCTTTTAGAGGAATTCCCATTTCTTCTTCAACATTACATGGATTATTAACGTGACCAGAAATACTAAATATTTTAGTCCCAGTATTATTAGAGCTTCCTATATTAGCAAACCATTTCGAGCCTTTCCTAAGTATCGTAGGTGCAACAGCAACAGTTTCAACATTAGTTACTGTAGTTGGACAGCCGTACAATCCAACTCCTGCGGGAAAGGGGGGTTTTAGTCTTGGTTGTCCTTTTTTTCCCTCTAAACTTTCAAGCAAAGCTGTTTCTTCACCACAGATATATGCCCCAGCACCTCTATGTAAATAAATATCAAAATTCCAATTAGTTCCACATGAATTTTTTCCTATTAAATTATTTTCATAAGCTTGATCTATTGCTTTTTGTAAATTGCAAGATTCATCATAATATTCTCCTCTTATATAAATATAACAGGTGTGAGCTTTCATTGCAAAACCTGCAACGAGGCATCCCTCTAGCAAAAGATGTGGATCGTTTCTTAATATTTCTCTGTCTTTACATGTACCTGGTTCTGATTCATCTGCATTAACAACTAAATAATGAGGTTTTCCTGAATCTTTAGGCATGAAAGACCATTTTAGACCAGCTGGGAAACCTGCTCCACCCCTCCCTCTTAATTGACTATCTTTGATTTCTTGAATTATATAGTCAGATCCTTTTTCAAGAATTTTTTTTGTATTAACCCATATACCTCTATCCCTAGCGGCTTTTAAAGACCAATCTTTAAAACCATGTAAGTTTTTAAAAATTTTATCTTCTTCTTTAAGCATTATGAGCCTCTATTAGGATGAGATGTTTGACGTCCAATTTGTGAACCTTTTTTTATTGGTTGGTTTGATTTGAGTTTTAATAATATATCTCTAAATTTATCAGGATCTAAATCTTCAAAATAATCATCATTTATTTGTATCATAGGTGAATTACAGCAAGCTCCTAAACACTCAACTTCAACTATAGTAAATTTTTTATCAGATGTTGTATCTCCAAGATTTACTTTAGTTATTTCTTTTGCTACTTCAACAAGCTTATCACTTCCACGTAACCAACATGGAGTTGTTCGGCAAATTTGAACAAAATTTTTACCAACAGGACTTAAGTTAAACATAGAATAGAAAGTAGATACCTCTAAAACTCTTATATAGGACATGCTTAAAGTTTCAGCGACTTTTTCAATTGCATTCTTGCTTAACCAACCTCCGTTCTGTCTCTGTGCTAAATCAAGTAGAGGAATAACTGCACTTTGTTGTTTATTAATAGGATATTTACTAATTATAGTTTTTGCTTTTTTAAAATTTTCCTGAGACCAATCAAAAGCATCATTAATTTTACTATAGACTTTATTTGAGAGCCCTGGATGTTTCATCTATCTATTTCTCCAAAAACAATATCCAAACTACCTAGTATTGCAGAAATATCAGCCATTAAATGACCGCGTGATAAAAAATCTAATGTTTGAAGATGTGCAAAACCTGGAGCTCTTATTTTACATCTGTAAGGTTTGCTTGAGCCATCTGAAACAAGAAATACCCCAAACTCACCTTTTGGGGCTTCAACAGCTGTATAAGTTTGTCCTTCTGGCACTCTATAGCCTTCTGTAAAAAGTTTGAAATGATGAATTAAAGATTCCATTGAATGTTTCATTAGATTTCTTTTTGGAGGCGTTATCTTATTATCATTTATTGCAATCTCTCCAGGCTGCATTTTATCTAGGCATTGTTTTATAATTAGAATACTCTGTCTCATCTCTTCAATTCGAATAAGATATCTATCGAAACAGTCACCTTTTTTCCCAACTGGTATTTCAAAATCAACTTTATCATATGCATCGTATGGTTGAGATCTCCTTAAGTCCCACGCTACACCAGCACTTCTTAACACAGGACCTGTGCAACCCCATTCAATTGCTTCATTTTTTGATATCACTCCTATATCAACAGATCTTTGTCTTAAAATTCTATTATTTGTTAATAGTTCTTCAAGATCATCAATGAACTTTGGTAATGAGTCAAAATGTGAGTATAATTTTTCTTCCATTCCTTTTGGAAAATCCTGATGTACTCCACCCGGCCTAAAATATGCAGCATGAAATCTTGCTCCAGAAACTGCTTCGTGAAACTCTAAAAGCTTTTCGCGTTCCTCAAAACACCACAAAAAAGGTGTTACGGCTCCTATATCAGCTGCATAAGCAGGTATATTCAATAAATGATTTAATATTCTTGTGATTTCAGAAAAAATTACCCTAATATATTTGGCTCTTTGAGGAATTTCAATTCCTAATAAATTTTCAGTTGCCAGGGCAAAGGCATGCTCTTGGCACATTGGTGAAACATAATCAAGTCTATCAAAGTAAGGAACAGCTTGTAAATATGTTTTATGCTCAATAAGTTTTTCTGTTCCTCTGTGCAATAATCCTACATGTGGTTCAGCTCTTTCTACTATTTCTCCATTCAATTCAACTACTAGTCTTAAAACCCCATGAGCTGCAGGATGTTGAGGGCCAAAATTAATTGTAGTTGTGTTTACTTCTATTTCATTCATCGTTTTTCTCTTTAGACTTTTCATCTCTTATTAATGAATTTGGAATACCTTCCCAAGGAGAAGTGTAATCAAAATTTCTATATTCTTGACTTAATTTTACTGGCTCATATATAACTTTTTTTGCTAATTCATCATATCTTACCTCAGTATGCCCTGTTAAAGGAAAATCTTTTCTCAAAGGATGACCTTCAAAATTATAATCTGTCATTATTCTTCTTAAATCAGGATGATTAAAAAATTCTATGCCAAACAAATCATAGCATTCTCTTTCATACCAATTTGCAGATTTATAAATTTTAGATATAGAATCAATACCATCCCCTTCCTTTAAATTAGTTTTAAGAATCAATCTTTTATTTTTGGTCATACTTAAAAGTATATATATTAATTCAAATCTTAAATTCTGCGAAGGGTGATCGATTGCTGTTATGTCAATCAATTGATCAAACAAAAGTAATTTATTTTGCTTTAGATCTGTAAAAATACTTAAAATATCTTTTTTGTTTTTTATTACTAATTCAATATAATTTTTTTTTATAAATATTTCTTTATCATTTAAAATTTTTTTTAATTCTTGAAGCATTATATTATCTTACAAACTTATTTTGTCTTTTTATTTTTTTTTGTAATTGTAATATTCCATAAACTAAAGCTTCAGCGGTAGGTGGGCAGCCTGGTACGTAAATATCAACTGGTACAATTCTATCACATCCTCTTACTACTGAGTATGAATAATGATAATATCCTCCTCCATTTGCACATGACCCCATTGATATCACCCATCTAGGTTCTGGCATCTGATCATATACTTTTCTTAAGGCGGGAGCCATTTTGTTTGTTAAAGTTCCAGCTACTATCATTACATCTGATTGACGAGGACTTCCTCTTGGTATAACCCCATATCTATCCATGTCATATCTTGATGCTGCACTATGCATCATTTCAACAGCACAACAAGCTAATCCAAAAGTCATCGGCCACAGAGAACCAGATTTAGCCCAATTGAATAATTTATCAGCTTGACCAATAATAAATCCTCTATTAGAA
>PBDN01000011.1 GCA_002718135.1 Pelagibacteraceae bacterium
ATACATGTGATGAGCCCATACGAAAAAGCTAAGTGCTCCAATTCCAACAATTGCCCAAACCATCATTCGATATCCAAAAATATTTTTTCTTGCATGAACAGAAATTAAATCAGAAACAATACCGAAAGCAGGTAAGGCAACAATATAAACCTCAGGATGTCCAAAAAACCAAAAAAGATGCTGAAATAATATTGGACTTCCACCATCATAATCTAATCTTTCTCCAAACTCTACAATTGCTGGCATAAAAAAACTAGTACCAAGCATATTGTCAAGAGTCATCATTATTCCCGCAACAAAAAGAGCAGGGAATGCAAATAAAGCTAAAACTGTAGCTGTGAAAATACCCCAAACAGTTAGTGGAAGTCTCATCAAAGTCATTCCTCTAGTTCTTGCTTGCAAAACAGTTATGACATAATTTAATCCACCCATAGTAAAGCCAATAACAAATACTGCTAAAGAAACTAACATAAGCACTATACCTAATCCTTCTCCGCCAGGCGTGCCTGATGTAATTGCTTGAGGTGGATATAATGTCCATCCCGCTCCAGTAGGTCCGCCTGGTACAAAATAACTTGCAGCTAAAATTATTACGGCTAAAAAAAACACCCAAAAACTTACCATATTTACATATGGAAAGACCATATCACGAGCTCCAACCATTAAGGGAATAAGAAAATTACCAAAACCTCCTAAAAACAGAGCTGTTAAAAGATAAACAACCATTATCATTCCGTGCATAGTAACTAGTTGATAATATGCTGCAGCATCCATAGGAATTACACCTGGAAATGCTATCTGCATTCTCATCAACCACGAAGAAACTAAACCAACAAGACCAATCGCAACTGCCGTTAAGGCATATTGAATACCTATGACTTTTGCATCTTGACAAAAAATATATTTTGTCCAAAAACTTTTCGCATGATAAAGATCTTGAGGAGCTACTTCTAAAGCAGGAATTGAATCTTTATTTTTTGCAACATCATCATAACTATCAGCAGCCATTATAAACCTCCATTATAAACCATTTCTTTTATTTAAAGCTAATTTTATCAAATGACTTTTACCATTACTAGCCAATATTTCTTCAAAAGTCATTTGCTCACTTAACCATTCTTCATATTCATTTTCTTCGTCAACTATTACATATCCAAGCATTGAATAATGTCCTGTGCCACAATATTCTGCACATAAAATTTCATAAGAACCTGCTTTTGTAGGTGTAAACCAATAATATGTTATCATACCAGGAACCATATCCATTTTTGCTCTAAACTGTGGTACATAAAAATCATGCAGGACATCTAAAGCACGCAAATTTAATTTTAGTGGCTGATCTTTTAATATATGCAAATCATCTGCGTCTATTAATACATCGTCTAAACTATGAGGATCATCAGTATTTAAACCAAAAGGATTATCATCATTTATATTTTTAATATCAGAGGTGCCTAAAACTCCATCTTCACCTGGTAGACGATACATCCAATACCACTGCTGACCTACAACTTCTATCTCGTAAGCCCCTTTTGGAACAGTTACAAAATTATTCCAAACTATTAGGCCGGGTGCTAGTAAGGCTATAACACCTATTGTGGTGATTATAGTAAGCGCCCATTCTAATTTTGAATTTTCAGGTTCATAATCAGCTTTTTTATTTTTGTCATATTTGTATTTCCAAATGCAATATGCCATGAACAAACCTATTGCTACAAATACCGCACCTGTTATCCAGAAAGTCAGTATAATTGTATCATCCATACTTCCCCAATTTGAAGCAACTTCACTCCACCACCAAGGAGACCATAAGTGGAATACAACTGACCCTAAAATTACTGCTAAAACTAAAAGTGCAACTATCATTCCCGCATCTACATAGTCGAATATTTTAAGGAATCAAACCAAAAATTAACTAAATTTATAAAAAACATACAAGAAATTATATTTTTTTCCAATAACTTAGATGAGTGCGACTTTTAGTCTTGTTATTGTTATTAAAATTTACTATTTTTTTTTGATTTGATGAATTTATTGCATATGTTGTAATTAGTATTATTAATCATTAAATAAAAAAAAAGAGGTAATTTTTATGAGAGTTTTTGTTATTTTGTTAAGTTTATTATTTTCATATACCCTCCAAGCTGAGGATATTACAATTGATATGCTAAATAAGGGTGAAGATAGAAGTATGGTTTTCAGTCAAGAAATTGTAAGAATAAATGTAGGTGATACCATCTTCTGGAAATCAGTTGATAAGGGCCATAATGTAGAATTTATTTCTAAAAATGGAGTTCCAGAGGGAGTAGAAAAATTTAAATCTAAAGTCTCTAAAGATGCGGAATATACTTTTACTATTCCTGGCATTTATGCATATTGGTGTACTCCACATAAATCAATGGGGATGATTGGTTTTGTTATTGTTGGGGATGATTTGTCTAATTTAGACTCAATTAAAAAAGTTAAATTTATAGGCAAATCAAAAAAAATAGCTAAACCACTTATTGCTGAGATAGAAGGTTAATATTAAATAATATTGTGCAATATAAAAAAAAATTTTTTATTATCATTGCAATAAATATTTTTTTAATAACATCAATTTTACTTTTATCAATTCCCGCCTATAAGTATTTAGTTAAAGATAAAGTAGCAGATAATGATTTTGTAAAAGGTCAAGTAATAATAAATCCTAAAGCAAAGTCACCTGCTATTTTAAGTAGAACACTTAATATTGAATTTATAGCCAAAGTTAATGAATCTTTAAATTGGGAATTTTTGCCTTTGCAAAAAAATATAAAAATAAAAATTGGAGAAAATAATATAATAAAATATAAAGGTAAAAATTTATCAAACGAAATAATTACTTCAACTGCAAATTTTATTGTAAATCCAGAAGCTGCTCAAGCTTATTTAGTAAAAACAGAATGTTTTTGCTTTACTGAGCAAACTCTTAAACCGGGTGAAAGTCAAATATTTACAATGGTTTTTTATATTGACCCATCTATTGATTCTGATTGGTATTTCGATAATTTAAAAGATCTAGTTTTCACATACGAATTTTCAGAATATAAAAGTTAATATTTAACAATATCAATTTATTTGATGAGTATTAAAAAAAAATTATTAAAAAATATTATAATCCGAAATATATTAGGATTGATTAGTAGCATTTACATATATTTTGTTAAATATACCTCAACGTTAGTCTATAAGAATGAATCATCGCCATATTATTATTGGAAAAATAAAAAACCATTTATTTTAGCTTTTTGGCATAGTCAATTAATGATGATTAGTTTTTCTTGGAAAAGTGAAAAAAAACTAAACATGATAGCTTCAGGTCATAGTGATGGTCGTTTTGGAGCAATTATTGCAAAATATTTAAAAATGAATAACGTGCCTACATCTTTTAATAAAAAAAATTTATCCATGCGTCCTATTTTTAAATTATTAAAAGAAAAGCAATATATAGGAATTACTCCAGATGGGCCAAGAGGGCCGAATCGCAGGGCATCAGAAGGAATAATAAAAATTGCAAAATCTGCAAAAGTCCCAATTATTCCTATTGGCTTTGCCTCTAGTAGATATAAATTATTAAATTCCTGGGATTCCTTTTTAATTACTTATCCTTTTTCTAAGTGTGCATTTGTTTGGGGCGATCCTATTAAAATTCCATCAAATTTAGATAATGAAGAAATAAAAAAATACCAAATTATTCTAGAAAATAAAATAAATGAATGTGTTAAACAGGCTGCACAAAAAACAAATGTTTAAATTTTATAAAATTTCTAGTGTGATTTTAATACCTTTCATTATTTTAAATGTTCATTGGAGGATTTTAAAAAATAAAGAAGATAAAGTTCGCTATAAAGAAAGATATGGATTACCTTCAAAAAAAAATGATTTTAAAAAAAAGGTTATTTGGATACATGCTGCAAGTATAGGAGAATTTAAATCAGCTGATTTTATAATAAAAAATTATTTTAAAAATAATTTTATACTAATCACTACCACTACTAAGTCTGCAGCAAAATACGTAGAAGATAATTATTCAAACATGGTAATTCATCAGTATGCCCCTTTTGATATCTCAAAATGGGTTTTAAGATTTGTAAACTATTGGAAGCCAAACTTAGTTTTATGGATTGAGTCAGATATTTGGCCTAATACAATGAATATTTTAGAACATAAAAAAATTAAAACGATATACTTAAATGCAAGAATCTCTCCAAACTCTTTTTCAAGGTGGAAATTGATCAGAACTTTTTATGAGTCAATTTTAAGAAATTTTACATATATATTTGCTCAAAGCTTAGATGACAAAAAAAGGTTAGAATTATTAACAAACCTTAAAATTGATTATATAGGTAATTTGAAATTAACAAAAAATAAAACAAAAAGTTTTAATAAAAAATCAGATATATTTACAATTTTATGTGCGAGTACACATAAAAAAGAAGAAAGTTTAATTTTAAAAGAGTTTAAAAAAATATATAATCATAAAAATAAAATAAAATATTATTTTGCCCCAAGGCATCCTGAACGCTTTAATGCAGTTTTAAATCTTCTTAAAAAAAATAATTATCAAGCTTCGATGGCAAGTCAAATGAGTACTAAAGAATCAAATGTTACAATTATAGACAATTTTGGAAATATGGATGAATATTTTTATTTGAGTGATATAGTTATTTTAGGTGGATCATTTGTAAAAAAAGGAGGCCACAATCCATTAGAACCTGCAAAATATAATTGTGCCATTATTTCTGGAAAATATAATTATAATTGGAAAAATATTTATCAAGAAATGAAACAAAATAATGCCTGTATAATTTTAAAGGAAACAAATGAAATATTTGCAATAATTAATAAATTAATAAATAGTAAAGAAATATTAGATAAATTAAAATTAAATGCTTATAACTTTTCTAAAAAAATTTTTTTTGAAGAAGAAAAATTGAAAAAAATAATTAATGAAAGTTTATATTAAATATGCTTAAAGCTCCTAAATTCTGGTATAAAAAAAATGATACATATCTGTCAAACTCCTTATACGTATTTTCTTTAATATTTAGATTAGGTACTAAAATTAGAAGTATATTTAGCAAAAAACAAATATCGGATTTACCAATAATTTGTATAGGTAATATAGTTATAGGAGGGGCAGGCAAAACTCCTGTGGCATTAAAAATAGGAAGTCTTTTAAAAAATAAAGGTTATAATCCACATTTTGTTTCCAAAGGTTATGGCGGAATGGAAAAAAACAATAGCCTTGTTCAAAACTGGCATTCAGCAAAAAGTGTAGGAGATGAATCTTTGTTGTTATCTGAAATTGCGCCTACTTGGATTGGAACAGATAGGCATAGTTCTTTTGTACTTGCTAAAAAAAAGGGTGCAGATTGTATAATTATGGATGATGGTTTTCAAAATCCAACATTACAAAAAGATTTTTCTATTATTGTAATTAATGGAGAACAAGGTTTTGGAAATAAAAGAGTTATTCCCGCTGGTCCACTTAGAGAAAGTATTGCTAGAGGAATTTCAAGGACTAATCTAATTATAGTTATTGGAGAAATTTCAGATGATTTAAAAAAGAAGATTCCCAGAAATATTCCTCTAATAAATGCATCATTTAAGATAAACAATGAACAACAAATTTTTAAAGGTAAAAAAATTACTGCATTTGCCGGTATTGCATTTCCTGAAAAATTTTTTAATTCTGTAAGGTCACAAGGTGCAAAAATAGTTAAGGAAATTAGTTACCCAGATCATCATATTTATGATGAAAATGACTTATTGTATTTAGCTGAAGTTGCAAATAAAACTAAATCAATTCTATTAACTACAAAAAAAGATTTTGTGAGAATACCAAAATCCTATAGATTATTAATCAACACACTTTATGGAGAAATAGAATTCGAGGATGAAAAATTATTATCGGAAATTTTAACAAATATTCTTGAAAATAAAATCAATTCTATTCAATGAGAAATTATTTATTAATTGCTAGATTTTTTATAGAATATATTTTTGTAAGATTTTTTTTCATTATTATTAATTTACTTCCAATAAATATTTCAAAAAAATGTGTAGCATTTTTTTTTAAATTGTTTGGAAAATTTTCAAAAAAAAATAAAATAGCAATAGCTAACTGTAAATATATATTTCCTCTTTCAGAAAGGAAAAAAATTAACCAAATTATAAATTTAAGTTGGGAAAACTTAGGTAATACTTTTAGTGAGTTAACAAGATTAAATGAAGTTATGAATCAAGATAATAATTTTCAATTAATTGGAATGGAAAATATCAACAATATAATCCAAAAAAAAACACAAGCGATTTTTTTTAGTATTCATCATTCAAATTGGGAAATATGCGTTCCAATGCTTGACAAACTTGGTATTGAAATAGGTGCAATTTATAGACATATAAATAATTTTTTTATAGATAAATTTATTTATAAAAAAAGAACTCATGCACTTTTTTCAAATAAAAGTTTTTATACTCCAAAAGGTAGAAAAAGTGCAAAAGATATTATTGAAGGAATAAAAAATAAAAAATCAATTTTTTTGCTAATTGATCAAAAAGATACAGCGGGTCAAGATATAAAATTTTTTGATAAAATAGTAAAAACACAAATTGGATTTTTAAAAATAGCAAGAAAATATAATATTCCCATTATTCCTATTGAAAATAGTAGAATAAATAATAAATTTATTTTAAAATTTCATAAACCAATTTTTAATAATAATAAAAAAATCAACGATGAAGAAATTATGTTAAATATTCATCAAATAATTGAGCAATGGATTAAAGCTAATCCAACACAATGGTTATGGCAACATAATAGATTTAATTAGTTTTTTTTACTTCTAAATTTAAATTACCATCATATAATTTTGCTTGAATATTTTGACCTTTTTTTAAATTTTTAGAGGATTGAATAATTTTGGAATTATAAGACAAGATTGAATAACCTTTTTTAAGATTAGAAGCAATTGAGTTAGAATACAATAAACGAATATAGTTTTTAAAATCAGTTAAATTTTGTTTGTATATAATTTGTATAAATCCATCTATATTTTTATTTAAATTTTTTAAAATAGATTTATTATATTTTATCAATTCCTCCGGGGATTTTAATGAATTTTTTAAATTATTAAAATAAAAATTTTTTTCACTTAAATCTTTTTTAATAATAGTATCTAAGTTTATAAAATTCTGATCAAGCCTTCTAGTAAAGACTTTCAAAATATGTTCTGGTGCTTTTAAAAACTTTGCTAAATTATTAAAATTATCTAATTTATTTTGTAAATCAGAATTTATTAAAAAATTTAGTCTTTTATTCATATGATTAATATTATTTTCAAGATCTAATTTCCATGGAACTACTTTTTCTGCTGCAGAAGATGGTGTTGAAGCTCTTAAATCAGCAATAAAATCAATAATTGTATTATCAGTTTCATGACCTATAGCAGAAATAATAGGTATTTTTGATTGAAAAACTTTAATAGCAAGCTCTTCATCATTAAAAGTCATGAGGTCTTCAGTGCTACCCCCACCTCTCGCTATTATTAAAACATCAGGCTGATCATTTTTTGGCATTTTATTAAATCCTTCTATCGCATTAATTATTGATTGCACTGATCCCGCTCCTTGAACTGAAACAGGCCAAACATCAATAGGCACTGCAAACCGATCCTTAATTCGATTAATAATATCATGTATAACTGAACCTGTTGGAGATGTTATCACTCCAATTTTGGATGGCAAATATGGGATTTTTTTTTTATTAATTGCATCAAAAAAACCCTTTTCTTTTAATCTTTTTTTTCTTTCTTCGATTAACTTCAGTAATGCCCCTTCTCCAGCAATTTCAAAATTATCTATATCTATTTGATATGTTGTTTTATATTTTGACCATGTAGTAATTTTTCCTGTAGCAATTATTTCCATGCCAATTTCAGGAGAAAGATTTAAGTATTTCTTCTTTTGATCCCAAATAACGCCACTAAGAATAGATTCATTATCTTTTAATGTTAAATATATTTGCCCTTTTGAAGCAACTTTTAATTCTGATATTTCTCCTTTAATTCTAACAAACTCAAAATTGTTATAAATAACCTCTTTTATAGCTCTATTAAATTGAGATACTCCAAATTCTGGAATGTTATACATTAAATTTTTTTTCTTTTCTTTTTTTTGCAAAAAATTCTTTTATTAATTTTTTACATTCATCTTCATTTATACCTCCATATACATCAGGTGCAAACATTTTATTTTTCTTGAAATTAATTTTATTTTTTTCAACTCCTCCACTTTGCTCATTATATGCGCCAAAATAAATTGTCTTAATATGCACTTCACTTAGCGCTGCAGTACACATTAGACATGGCTCTAATGTGAGAAAAATTGAAGCATTTTCTAAATATTTTGATTTCAATAACTTACATGCATTTGAGATTAATAATAATTCACAATGATAAATTGCATTTTTTAGTGAATTTATTTTATTATAGTCACGACAAATAATTTTTTTTGTTGAATTTTCAACGATTAAACCTCCAATTGGTACCTCATTTTTTTTTAAAGCTTTATTAGCTTCTTTTATTGCCTCTTTCATAAAAAAGTTAATGTTCATTATAGTCAATTCATTAAGATAATTATATTATAAACAAAATGAAAAAAGCATTAATAGGAATTACATTAGATAGTGAACAAGGTGGGGATTATTCTAAATACCCTTGGTACGCTATTAGGGAAAATTATTTATCATCTATCTATAAATTTAATGCTATCCCTTTTCCATTATTTCATGAAATTAAAAGTATTACTCAAATATGTCATAAAATCGATGGACTAATAATAACAGGTGGTAACTTTGATATTAACCCTATTTTATATGGAAATAATAATTCCTCTTCAAGATTAATTAAAAATCAAAGAACAAATTTTGAAATAAAATTATTTAAAAAATTTTTTTTACAAAATAAACCAATATTAGGAATTTGTGGGGGGCAACAATTAATTAATGTTGCATGTGGTGGAAACCTTATTCAAGATATAAAAGAAAAAAATAAAAATAGTATAAATCATGAGCAAACAAATCCTAGAAATCAAACAAGTCATAAAATAGATATTAAAAAAAATACTAAATTGTATAAAATAATTAAAAGTAAAAATGTTTTAGTAAATAGTGCACACCATCAATCAGTAGATAAATTAGGTAAAAACTTAGTTATATCAGCTTTAGCTAAAGACAATATAATTGAAGCAATTGAACATTCTGAACATAAATGGTGTATAGGGGTACAATGGCATCCTGAATTTTTAATTACTGCAGCGGACAATGCATTAATTAAAAACTTTATAAAAGAAACAAAGATCTAATGAGAATAGCAAAATATATATCAAATTCAGGATATTGTTCACGGAGAGAAGCTGAAAATTTAATTATAGAAAAAAAAGTTACGATTAATAATTTATTATGTGAACACCCCAGCCAAAAAATTTTAAAAAATGATTGTGTAAAAGTAGAGAATAAAATTCTTAAACTCAATAGAAAAATCAGATTGTGGAAGATGTATAAACCAATAAAATATATATGTTCTAACAAAGATCCTAATAAAAGAAAAAAAGTATTTGATTTAATTCCCACTAATTATCCGAGACTGATAAGTATTGGAAGATTAGACTATATGAGCGAAGGTTTGCTTCTATTTACTAACAGTGGAGATTATGCAAGAAAATTAGAGTTACCAAAAACAGGTTACTCAAGAATATACAAAGTTTGTGTTAATAACAAAATTGAATTTAAAAAAATTAAAAAAATTAATAAAGGAATTACAATTGATAAAATTAATTATTCAAAAATAAATGTTAGTATTGAAAAATATATTTCTCCCGTTACATGGCTAATTTTTGATCTTAAAGAAGGAAAAAATAGAGAAATAAGAAAAATTTGTTCTCATTTTTCTTGGAAGATTGTTAGACTAATTCGTATTCAATATGGTCCATATAAATTATCTAAACTGAAACCAGGAAAAATTAAAGAAATAAAAAAATTGTATTAAATGATTAAAATTAGTGGGGGAAAATTTAAACGCACAAATTTAGAAGTCTTAGAAAGATTTGTACGTCCAACTTCAATTGCAAAGCGAGAGACAATTTTCTCAATATTAGAAAGCTATGCTTTAAAAAAAAGTTTTAATTTATATTCTAAAAGTGTAATTTTAGATATTTTCGCTGGTTCTGGTTCTGTTGGCTTAGAGGCAATATCTAGGGGTATGTTTAAAGTATATTTCTATGAAAATAACAAAGATGTATCAAGAATACTAAGAAAAAATTGTCTAAAAATATGTAGTAATGAGCAATTTGAAATTTTAGAAGAGGATGTTATGTTGAGTCAATTTTCTAGTGTTAAAGAATTAGTTTCTATTATTTTTATAGATCCACCTTATAATAAATACGATATCAATAAAATTTTAATGAATGATTTTTTTAAAAATTTATTAAATGAAAATACAATTATAGTCATAGAAAAAGAAATTGAAAAAAAATTAATTATTAATGATAAATATAAAATATTTCGTTTAAAAAAATACAAAAAAAATATTTTATATTTTATAAAATTAAATTAAATATTTTTTTGTGAGAATTTTTCCTTGTTCAACAGCAGGTTGATTAAATGGATTAACATCAAAATAAATACATGCAGAGATAGTTTCAACTATTGACATTGCCATCAAATAACCAAGCTTTTCTTCATCAATTTTAGGCATATAAATATTTCTAAATTTTAGAGAATTTTGATTAAAAGTATCAAGTGTTGCTTTTTGTTCAGCATTCATTAAATCTCCCATTTTTTTTCCCTGCAGATAACGCATCGAATCATCAATATCGTCAGTTTTATTAATTAACAAACCCTTATCTTCATGATTAGTTGTAACAAAAGTAAAAAATTTATCTTTAGGTCCGTCTAAATATAATTGTAATTGACTATGTTGATCAGTAGTTCCTATTGCATGTATAGGTGTTATGCCTTTATTATTTTTACCTATACTTTCTGCCCATAGTTGCAAATACCACTTGCCAAAATAATATAATAGATCTGAGTATGTCATTATTACATTATTAGAAATATTTAAATTATTTTGATACATAAAAAATTGAGCAAATAATAAATTTTTTTTATTTTTAAAATGATTTAAGAAGCTAGTTGCACCATTATAAAATGATTTAACATTTGCATTAGCTAATATTGCAGGAACCAGTCCTACATTAGAGAAAATAGAATAACGACCGCCAATTTTTTTATTATGTTCAAATAAAATACAGTTATTTTTTTTTGCTAAATTAAAAAGAGGTGAATCTTTAAATTCAGTAATCACTAAACTGTTTGAGAATAAGCTAGAATGTACATTTTTTTTTGATGCTAGCTCTATAATACTACTGTATTGAGCAAATGTTTCTGAAGTGCTTCCAGATTTTGAAATAATTACAAATCCCGTAGAAGAAAAATCAATGTTATTAAAAGAATTTTCAAAAACAATAGGATCGATGTTATCATAAAATTTAATTGATTTATTTGAATTACTATTTAAAATATTAATTATAGCTCTAGCACCTAAATTTGATCCACCAGTTCCAAAAACTATAAAGTGTTTTTTTGATTTAGCAAAATCATTAGTTCTTTTAATAATTTCCTCTAATAACAGATCATCAAACAAAATATTTAAAGATGTTTGTTCGTCAATTATTTTTACAATTTCATTATTTTTTTCTTCTATATTTTTTGGAATATTTAAATCTTTTTCAATATTTATATTATAGTAGTTTATTTCCATAATGTTCAAAAGAAAAAGAATCTTTTTTTCTTTTTAACTTTTTTAGATTTATTATTAGAATCATTATCTAATAACCCGGCATTTTCCATTTTTTTATTTCTTAAATTATTAGATTCATTAATTGCATCAACTATTTCATCATTATTTAACCAATTTTCTTGATCAGATAGTGTTTTTATGTTTGAAAACTCTTCATCTATTTGACTTCTTATTGATGAATTAGTTGATTTAGAATCTACCTTTTTAAGAATATCATCCATTACAGAAATAGATTTATTATTTGAGTCTGTTTCTGTATTTTCATCTAACCCAAAAAGAATTTCTTTTGCTAAATCACTTTCAATATTTTTTATATTTTTTTCTTTAATCTGATCAGGTGGTAATAAATTAAAGTTAGGCGGAATAACCAAAGGGGGATTTTCAATTACTTGATATTCATCAATAGATTTTCTATTAACACCTGCACTCTCTCTAACTGAGTTACATGAAATAATTAAAATATTTGATAACAAAATAAATACAATTATTCTTTTCATTTTTTTATACGATCAAATTTTATAATTATTGTAGACATTAACATTAATATACCAATTGTAATATAAATATCTGCAAAGTTAAAAGCTGGCCAATAATATTTTTGATAATTTAAAAATATAAAATCAATAACATATCCATTCAATATACGATCAAATATATTAGATATAGCTCCAGAAATAATTATTAAAAAGCCCCATTTTTCAAAATTATTTTTTGCATTTTTCATCAAATAAAATATAAAAAAAACTATTAAACTTCCTAATAAAATAAGTATCCAACTAGGAATTAAACCAGAAAATAAGCCGAAGGATACTCCATAATTATGTATATGTATTAAGTCCACAAAGTAAAATAATGGTACAAAATCATTTAAACGAATAAAATTAAATACTAAATATTTCGATAATATATCAAAAAAACACAATATTAATAATACTATAAATTTAATCACACAAACTACTTGATTGCTTTTTCACACCTAGAACAAATTTCTTGATTAATTAATTCAGCAGAATATTTCCAACATCTTTTACATTTTTCCCCATTAGTTTTAGATACTTCAACATGAACATTTGCAACTTCTTCTAAATTAAATCCTTTATTATTAGTTAATTCATGAAAATTAACTGATGATGTAATAATTATTTCTTCAAAATTAATATTTTGTATTTCAGCAATTGTAGTCTTATCTAAAAAAATATCAACATGAGCTTCTAAACTTGATCCAATTACTTTATCGGCACGTTTTTTTTCTATTGCTCCTGTAACTACTTTTCTTATTTCTTTAATTCGATTCCATTTCTTACTAAGTTCATAGTTACAATAACTTGGTTTTGATGAAAGAAATTCTTCAAGATGAATACTGGTACTATTACCCATAGATTTCCATGCTTCTTCAGTGGTAAATGTTAATGAAGGAGCAAACCATCTAACAAGAAAGTTGAAAATAATATTTAAAATACTTCTAGCAGATCGTCTGGTTACAGATTTTTTACTATCACAATAAATACTATCCTTTCTAATATCAAAATAAAATGCAGATAAATCATTTGAACAAAAATTTAATAATGTTGTAAACATTAGGTGAAAGTTAAATGAGTTAATGCAATCTTTTACAATTTTATCAATTTCCCAAATACGATGCAAAATATATTTTTCTAGTTCTGGAAAATTTTCTTCACCAATATTTTCATCCTCATTAAATTCATTAAGATTGCCTATTATATAACGAAATGTATTTCTGATACGTCGATAAGATTCACTTTGAGATTGTAAAATTGCATTATCCAATTTTAAATCATCATAGTAATCTGAGGCCACCACCCATAATCTAAGAATATCAACTCCATATTTTTTTAAAATATCATCTGGGGAAATAACATTACCTAGAGATTTTGACATCTTTCGACCTCTGCCATCAACTACAAAACCATGAGTTAAAACACTTTCATAAGGTGCCCTACCTCTAGTTCCTGATGATTCTAACAAAGATGAATGAAACCAACCTCTATGCTGATCACTTCCTTCAAGGTACATAGAAGCAGGCCATTTAAGATCATCTCTTTTTTCCAAACAAAATGCATGGGTTGAGCCACTATCAAACCAAACCTCAACAACATCTTGAATTTGATCATAATCATTTACAGAATAATCATCACCTAGAAATCTCTTTGGATTCTCTGTGAACCATGTGTCACTTCCTTCATTTTCATAAATATCGGCTATACGATTAATTATGTTAATATCTCTTAGAGGTTGACCAGTTTTTTTATTTACAAACAATGGAAGCGGAACACCCCAAACTCTCTGGCGAGAAACACACCAATCTGGACGGGTTTCAATCATTGAACGTAGTCTTGTTTGCGCTTGAGGAGGATAAAAAATTGTTTGATCTATTGATTTTAGTGCCTTTTTTCTTAAGTCTTTTTTGTCCATTGATATAAACCATTGAGGAGTATTACGAAAAATCAATGGTGCTTTAGATCTCCATGAATGTGGATAGCTATGTCTTAAAATACCCTGATGAAGTAATTTGTTAAATTCTTTTAATTTATCAGCAATTTTTTGATCTACTTTATAAACATGCTCACCTTCAAAACCAACTGCATGATGATTATATTTACCATCATCTTCTACAGTTTGAACAACCTCAACACCATTTTTGATTCCTAGATTATAATCATCTGCCCCATGTCCTGGTGCAATGTGAACAATACCAGTACCTTGCTCTAAATCAACAAAATCACCCTCTAAAGCTTTAATATTAAAATTATATCCTAATGATTTAAATGGATGTTCACATTCAGTATTTTCTAAATTTTTTCCTAAAAATTTTTTAACAACTTTTAAATCTGTTATACCAATTTCATCTGATACTTGCTTAGTTAGCTCATCTGCAATAACAATTCTTTCTCCTATTTTTGCTAGAGACTTTTCATTAATTTTATTTATTTCAATTAATGAATATTCTATATCTTTACCATAGGCTATTGCACGATTACCAGGTATTGTCCAAGGAGTTGTTGTCCAAATAACTATATTTGAGTTTATTAATTCATCAATAGAACTTTTAATTATATTAAATTTTACATAAATAGTATTTGAAGTGTGATCCTCATATTCTACTTCAGCATCAGCTAATGCTGTTTTTTCAACGACTGACCATAATACAGGTCTTGCTCCTTTGTATAAGCTCTTATCTAATAAAAATTTTCCTAATTCTCTTACAATTTGTGCTTCTGCTTCATTTGACATTGTCAAATATGGATTTTGCCAATCACCCTCTACTCCTAATCTTCTGAATTCTTTTTTTTGAATTCCTATCCATTTTTTAGCAAAATCTCGACATTCTTGTCGGAACTTAACAATAGGGACATCGTCTTTATTTTTACCTTTTTTTCTATATTCTTCTTCAATTTTCCACTCAATAGGTAAACCATGACAATCCCATCCTGGCACATAAATTGAATCTTTACCAGCCATCTGTTGAGTCCTAACAATTACATCTTTAAGTATTTTGTTTAAAGCTGTCCCCATGTGAATATGCCCATTGGCATATGGAGGTCCATCATGAAGTATAAATTTTTCTTTTCCTTTAGATTTTTCTCTTAATTTTAAAAAAATATTTTCTTTGTCCCATTCCTCTAAAATTTTAGGTTCTTTTAAGGGCAGGTTTGCCCTCATCTCGAAAGATGTTTTGGGTAAAAAAATCGTATCTTTGTATTCCATTTATTTTTTTTTATGATAATCTTTTGCAATTTGAATATCCTTATTAATTTGCATAATCAAATAATCAAAATTTTCAAATTTCTTCTCTCCCCTAATAAATGCAAGAAATTCAACAGTCAAATAGTTACCATAGATATCTCTATTAAAATCAAATAGATGCACTTCTAGCAAGAGTTTTTCTCCTGACACAGTAGGTCTTATACCAAAATTAGCAATACCTCTTATTGTATTATTCTCAAATTTTACATTAACAGTATAAACACCTTTTAATGGATAAATTTGATCGTGTGGTAAAATATTTGCTGTAGGAAAATTCATTTTTCTAGCTCTTTTATCACCATGAATAACTACACCTCCCATGCTCCAAGGTCGCCCTAATAATAAATTTACTTCATCCATCTTTCCTTTTCTTATGCCTTCTCTAATAGCAGTCGAAGAATAAGGTTTATTAGTTTTAATATTGTTAATTGGTTCAATAATTTTTATATTAAATCCATAAATTTTTGAACACTCTAACAATAAATTTTTATCTCCTTTTCTATCTTTCCCGAAACGAAAATCATATCCTACTATTAATTTTTCAACATTTAATTGCTCAATGATAATTTTTTTTATGAAATCAATAGGAGAAAGATTAGAGAGTAATTCATCAAATTTTAGGCAAAAGTAATCATTAACGCCCAAGTCTGCAAATATTGATTGTTTTTTTTCATCTGAAATAATTTGATATCGGTCTAATTCACGAGAAAAAAATTGTCTTGGATGTGGATGAAAACTTAAAATAGCTGATGGTTTATTTAATTCTTTAGCTTCTTTTACTAATGAATTAATAATTTGTTGGTGACCTAAGTGAATCCCGTCAAAGTTACCAATTGCCAAATGAAAAAAATGACCTTCAATTTTACTCTCTAAATTAATTTTATGAGTATGCACTAAATATATTTGTTTAAAATATTTTCTAAATACTCTTGCTGGCCAGATTGAGGTTCAGGTTCAATATTTCCACTAATTATTTTTTTCGCAATAGATTCCAAATTTCCTTCATTACTATGAATAAATTTGCCCAGCTCTCCATTCCATTTTTTATAACGATTTTTAATATATTTTGATAATTTGTTATCATTAATCATTTTTTCAACAGCTATCAATGCACGTGCTGCAACATCCATACCCCCTATGTGGGCATAAAATAAATCTTCAGGATCAATAGATTGTCTTCTAATTTTTGCATCAAAATTTAATCCTCCTTTTTTAAAGCCTCCATTAGAGTATATATGAAAAAAAGGCATTAACAAATCTATAGGATTATTTGGAAATTGATCAGTATCCCAGCCTAATAAAGTATCGCCTCTATTTATATCAATACTTCCAAAAACATCATTTGCTATTGCATATGCAATTTCATGTTCAAAATTATGTCCTGATAGTGTTGCATGATTTACTTCAATGTTAAGATTTATTTCTTTTTCCAATCCAGCCTTTCTGATTAGAGCTAGACAAGCTGCAGAGTCAAAATCATACTGATGTTTAGTTGGTTCATGTGGTTTTGGTTCTAACAATATTTGTCCTTTAAAACCAATTTTATTTTTATATTCAACAACTAACTCTAAAAAACGAGATAAATTGTCCATTTCTAATTGCATATTAGTATTTAGAATTGTTTCATAACCTTCTCTTCCTCCCCACAAAACATAATTTTCTCCACCTAATCTCATTGTTGCTTCCATACAATCTTTTACTTGAGCAACTGCATAAGCAAATACTTCTGGATCTGGATTAGTTGAAGCACCTCCCATATATCTTTTATGAGAAAATAAATTTGCTGTACCCCAAAGAAGCTTTACTTTGCTTTTGTTCATTTTTTTTTCCATCAAATCAACAATATGATGAAAATTTTTTTGAGTCTCTGAATATGTTAAGCCTTCTGGTGAAATATCTCTATCATGAAAACAAAAATAAGGGCTGGATATTTTATCAAAAAAATCAAAAGCTTCATTCAACTTTTCTTCAGCTTTTTGGATAGGGTCACCCATTTTCATCCAAGGTCTAATAAGTGTTGCACTACCAAATGGATCTAAACCTGGCCATGTAAAAGTATGCCAATAACAAATTGCAAAACGAAGATTATCCCTCATCGTTTTGCCCAAAATCATTCTATTTTCATCATAATATTTAAAGCTAAGTGGATTATTACTTTCTATACCTTCAAATTTTATATTTGGTATATTTTTAAAATAGTCGCTCATACTATAATACTTGTCAATATTTTACTTTATAATAAATTTCAAATCAAAATAATAATATTTTAATTTCTAATTTTTAAAAAAACATATAATATTTTTTTATGAAATATTTACATACCATGGTTAGAATTAAAAATATTGAAGAATCTATGAATTTCTATTGCAATAAACTTGGACTAAAAGAAATAAGAAGAGTAGATAATGAAAAGGGCAGGTTTACTCTTATTTTTTTAGCTGCTAAAAATAGTTCAAATAAAGAAGGATTATTAGAATTGACTTTTAATTGGGATCCAGAAGAATACACAAATGGACGAAGTTTTGGACATCTTGCTTATAGTGTAAAAAATATTTATGAAACATGCCAAAAATTATTAGATAGTGGAGTTATAATTAACAGGCCACCAAGGGATGGGCATATGGCATTTGTAAGATCACCCGATGGAATTTCAATTGAACTTCTTCAAGAAGGGGAGTCTTTGCCTCAAAAAGAGCCTTGGCTCTCAATGCAAAATTCAGGGACTTGGTAATATTATTTTGTAATTAAATTAACATCTTCTTCATTAAACTGTTTTGTTTTATTACATGTAGTTCTAAGCTGAAGTCTTTTAGATTGATCGGCTGATTTAATTGTAACATCCAGCATATCTAAGACATGCAAAACTAGTTCACCGTTACAACGATGTTCTAAATTATTTTCTATTGAATATATCATATCAGATAAACCAACTCCTCTATAATTAGCGTTAGTTGAAGCTTCATTAGACCTTCCACTTTTATTAAATATATTTGTTTTTCCTAATTTCATTTCTTCAGTACTGTATTCTTTCCATGTACCACCTTCAGAAAGTGAAACTTTTATTGGACCGCCAAACATATTCGGATCTGGTCCAATAATAGAGCCTTTAGTACCATAAAGATCAATAAAATTAGATTCATGATTAATTACATCAAAAGATAAAAAACCTTGAATAACTGCATCATTTTGAAATTCAATAACTATGTTGTAAGAGGTTGGAATTTCTACTGCAAAATTTGAACCTTTTTTTTTCCCTGCTCCAATTTTTCTAGATTCACTGACTGTTGACGCATTTGCAGTTATAGATTTTGCTGGACCAAGTAAATTAACTAGCATTGTATAATAATAAGGTCCCATATCTAATACGGGCCCTCCTCCTTCTTTAAACCAAGGTTCAGGATTAGGATGCCATGATTGTACTCCAGGAAATGCAAAAGTAAAATTACCTAATTTTATTTCTCCTACATCTCCCCTTTCTATAATTTTCTTTGTAAGTTGTCCACCACCTCCCAAAAATGTATCGGGGGCATTTCCTAAATACAAATTTTTTGAATTTGCTAATTCTATTAATTCTTTTCCTTGATCAAAATTAATTGCAATGGGCTTTTCACAATATGAATGTTTTCCTGCATTAAGTGTATTTTTAATTGTTTGATAATGTGCAATTGGGTTAGTAAGATTTAGAATAACATCAATATTTTCATCAGATAAAAGATCATCTACACTTTTTGAAACTATATTATATGCAGTAGCACATTTCTTAGCAGCATCTATATTTAAATCAGCGCATGCGATTATATTTATATTGTTAAAATACTCACAACTTCTAAAATAAGTTTCAGATATATGACCACATCCAATCAATCCAATATTTTTCATATAAACTCAAAAAAATAAATAAATTTATAAAGAAATATTATAAAAAGAATACTAATTATTTTTCTTATATCCTATACCAATATTATTTAATTTTCTACTTGCGTCCATAATCTTTGGATACTCATATTTTAGACCTAAAAGTTGCCTAACTCTATCAGAACTTTTATCTTTAAAATCTTTATCTAAGTAAGAAACTAAATCTTCAACAGGTTTTATATATTTAGGAAGAAATTCTATTAATAACGCGGCCCGTTGATGATCTGAGTTATTAGGTGAAGCTCCATGCCAACAATTACCATTAAAAAAAACTAGATCACCAGGATTTGCAACCATTTGTTTTTTATTTGAAAAATCATCAAGCTGTGTTGGATAATGAAGATGTTTTTGTGATCCAGGTATATAAGCTGTAGCACCTGAAACCTCAGAACAGATATCAAGAGGAATAGTAATCTGACAATTTTGAGCAAAAGAACTATTTAATCCAACTGGAAAAGTTTCAGTTTTATAAAAATCCCAATAAGGGTAATCTATATGCAATTCTTGACCTGGGGATCCAGGTAGTAAACGACTAGCACAATAAGAGCCACAGCAAAATTCAGAACCTAATAATTTAGACAAAATATTAAAAATTATATCATTGGTAATCAAATGGCTAAACACATCACCCTTTCCAAACAAATTCCATACTCTTTGTTGTAAGTGAATTTTACCAGATGCTTCTGCTTCAGCATTAAAATGTGATTCTTTTTGTTCCTGATTGTCTGCAAAGTAATTAACAATTTCTAAGGCTTCATTTATTTTACTTATTGAAAAAACTTCTTTCACGACTACTACTCCACTACCAGCTAGAAGTTCATCCAAAACTTTTTGATAATCAGTAAAAGATTTATACAATTTTAACATTTGAAATAATTAATTTGGTATAGCTTTAATATTTAGTCAATAAAAAAATTGATTTAAGCACCTAGTTCGTCTCTTAAATCTCCTATTTCAGCTCCACCAGCCATAAGTTTTTTTATGTCATCACCGCCTAATTCTTCAGCTAATCCCTTGCCTATCACTTCTCCTAAACTCAAAAATGTATACCTGTCAGCAATCAATCTTGCATGAATTTCATTATGTGTAATTAAAATTATAGCTATATGTCCAAGTCTTTGAACTCGTTTAATTGTTTTTAAAACTTCCATTTGCTGTTTTTGTCCAAGTGCAGAAGTCGGTTCATCTAGTATTAAAATTTTTGCCCCAAAATAAATAGCCCTTGCGATCGCTAAAGTTTGTCTTTGACCTCCTGACATAGTTCCAACAGGTTGTGTAGGATCAGAAATATTTATTCCTATTTTTGCCATTTCCTCAATTGTAATTTTATCCATTTGATTCATTTGCATAATTCCAAATGATCCAAGTCCTTTTTTAATTTCTCTTCCAAGAAAGAAATTTCTAGTTACTGAAGTTAAAGCATTCAAAGCAAGATCTTGATAAACTGTACCTATACCTGCATCTGTTGCTTGTCTTGGAGTTAAAAATTTTCCTTCTTTACCATCTATAACTATTGATCCAGAAGTAGCTGGATGCACTCCAGCTAGAACCTTTATTAAGGTTGATTTACCAGCACCATTGTCTCCTAAAAGAGCATGTACTTCACCTGGATATACATCTAAAGAAACTCCATTTAAGGCAGTAAAATTGCCGAATCTTTTTACAAGATCTTTGATTTCAATAAGAGGTTTTTTTGAATCATTCATTATAAACTACCTATTATTCTTTTTCTGATATTTTCATTTGTCAAAGCGGCACCAACAAGAACAGCGCCTAGGAATACTCTGTAGAAAGAGCCGTCAATACCAGGAATATAAAAGAATGCTTCTTTTGCAATTCCAAAAATTATTGTTCCTAAAATTATCCCTAATATTGTTCCAAAACCACCTGTAAGAACAACTCCCCCTATTACAGCAGCAGCTATTGCTTCCAATTCTTTTAAATTACCTTTGGCTGTATCAGCGGTGTTTACCTCAAAGACCTGACAAGCTGCAAACATTGTTGCACAGAAGGCAGTAAACATAAATAAAGAAATTTTAACTTTATTTGTTGGAACACCATTAGCTTGTGCAGCACTAAGATTTCCCCCTGTGGAATATATCCAGTTTCCCGCTTGAGTCCGACTTAAAACAAAATAGCACACTAATGCTAAAAGAAGCCAAATCATTAAACAAGAATACATTCCTTTAGCAAACATGTTACCATAATTATTAACGTTCCAATCAGCCGTAAAATATAACCAATCAAAAACTGGCTCCATAATATCTCCACCAAAAAAGTTTGCTACAGGCCTTGCTGTATAAATAGTATCAATATAAGCTTTTGCTAAATCAATATCAGTCACGGCTTTTGCGGCAACAGCAGGTACTTCTACACCAGCTTCTATTTTTTTTGTCAATATCTCTACCATTGAATCATTACCTGATTTTTTTGCCCCTGCTAATGATTTTTCTAATGTTTCAATCATTTTTTTTGCAGCTAATGCAGTTTTATTAGCAGCAACTTTTTCATTAATATAGGTAAGTTGTTCGGTTAATTTTAACACGATACTTGCTGGAACACTGCTTAAAATTTCAATAAGTTGATCATTTGGTAATAATTTAGCTGCATCCCTCTCCATTTCACCATGACCAGGTACATTTATTATATTTTTAATATCGGGGAGTTCTGTAACTGTGGTAGATCCTGCAGTTTGATCTGGTGCGCGATTAAAAGCTCTATAAGAAACTTCTGTAACACCTCTTAAGAAAAATAAACCTCCAAGAGTAACAATAAAAGATGCAATTCCACTTTTTACAATCAACCATCCTTGGAACCACCCGAAAGATAATGTGAAACATAAGGTAATCAATAAAGCTGTTAACGGAGAAACATCAGTAATTTCAAATAATTTTAAACCCTCAAAATGAAAACCGCCGTCAAAAGAAATATAAGGAATAACAACTGCAAATCCCCATTTAAGAATCATTGCCATACATCCACCCGCAAAACCAATCATTGATCCTACTGATAAATCAAATTCTCCAGCAATAATTAGCATACCTGCTCCAAGAGCAACGATACCCAATTGCGCTATTACTCTAAAATTATTTCTTATACCTAAAGCATTAAAACCCTCACCAGCAAATGGATTTAGAGAAAATTCTCCTTCAGGAATAGAAAAATAACCCAACATAAAAAAAAGCAAAAGCATAACTCCAAATGGTCCAATCTCAGGACGAGAGGTAAATGGGGAGTACCACTTTTTTTGTCCTTGTCTATCTGACTCTTGTCTTTGACCTGTTGGATTAGGTAAATTCATAAATATAAATATTAAAAATAAAGGACCGCAATTTTATTGCGGCCCTAAATACATTTATCTATCAATTCCTGCTAAAGCAGCAACTGATGAAGCATTAGACTTATCAACGAAGCCAGGTCCAGATGGAATGTTAGCTCCTGGAAGAAGTCCAGCACTGTTATTGTACAGATGTAATACGATAATTGGCATATAACCCTGTAATCTTTGTTGTTGGTCAATAGTGAAAGATACTCTACCAGCATTGATTAAGTCCATAACCGCAGGGCTTAAATCAAAACAAGCATGATGCACTGTCATACCTAAATCAGCTACAGCTTTATCAACAGCTTCACAAACGTGAGGTCCTACTGAAAGAATTGCATCAACATCTGAGTTAGCTTGAAGTGCAGCAGTTGCACGAGTTTGAATCGTTGCAGGATCTGAAGTAGTATCAGTAAATTCCATAGGAACAGCTTCGCCATAACCTTCACATCTGTCAACTAGAGCTGTATTGTATGCTTCTTGAATCATACAAAGTGCTTTTGTAGCACCTTCAGCTTTTGCTCTTTCGCCAGCTTTTTGTCCAGCAAGATATTCTGGCTGTCCAACGTGCATAAGTGCACCAAGAGCTGCAGAGTTTTCTAAACCAGAGTTCATTGTAATAACTGGAACACCAGCAGCAACAGCAGCTTTAATAGCTGGGCCTAATGCATCTGGATCAGGTAAAGAAATTACCATACCATCAGGTTGAGTAGCTGCAGCAGCTTGAATTGAGCTTGCCATATCAGCCATGTCAGCAGATGGGTTGTAAATATATTCAAAGTCAGCACCGATTGCACGA
>PBDN01000012.1 GCA_002718135.1 Pelagibacteraceae bacterium
CAATTGGTTTGTAGCTTTCTCCATGTATCATTATTTGCCACTTGCCTTCTCTTTGATATCTTCCGGTCTTCGGATTCTTCATCATGGGCAAACCCCATTCATCAAACATATGAACCGTTGAATCTACATGGCGAGCCATATCATAACCAAGATCCTCACGCACTAAACCCATAAGATCATTACGCGCATAACGAACATGATCTTCGGGTTGATTTTCTCCCCACTGCATGCCCATATAACAATTAATTGCGTACAAACCTTGAGCCACAGCTCCACTTCTATCTATATTAGCTTTTTCTACGCAGATTATTTTTAAATCTCTTCCCCAGTGTCTCGCTTCAAAAGTAGCTCCAGTTCCAGCCATACCTCCCCCAACAACAAGTATGTCACAATTTTCGTGAATTGTTTTTCTTGCCATTAATAATAAACTCCTTTTTTAAATGCGCTTTTTTCAACTTTGGGTAATTCTTTATTAGTATTTAAACCTTCTGGTTCAGAATATAATATTTGAGAATTTATTTCTCCTTGATTTGGCTTTTCTACTTCAGATAATTTTGGAATATGCTTACCCCATGGTTTTGTAGTAATAGGAGATACAAAATTTTTAACAGTCCCATTTCTAAATTTTATCTTCCAAGAAATTGTTCCTTTTTCTTCTTCTCTCAAAACCCTTACACTATGACCCATTGGTGCAAAATCAGCATAACCTCTTACATCTATTGCATTTTGTGGGCATGCTTT
Source organism: Pelagibacteraceae bacterium (assembly GCA_002718135.1). Next base: position 742 of record PBDN01000012.1, read on the forward strand.
TACACAAGAATAACACTCCCAACAAAAATTAGGCTCAATGTTTACTGCTCGTCTTATAGTTTCATCTATATGCATTATATCTGATGGACATATATCAACACAATGGCCACAACCATCACATCTAGTCATGTATACAAAAGTTGACATTTTATTTACCCTCTTTCTTCATACTTTTTGTAAATTTATTTATAAAAAAGTTAATATGTTTGTTAAAAAATTTATATTTCATAATTAATAATGCTTAGGAGCCTCTCGTTTAATTCCTAATCCAAATTTCTTTGGTTTATCTGCTGGCATTGGTAAATTATCCCTCGAACCATCTGCCTCTGCTAAATTCTTTTGAATTGCAGCCCCTGGTTTGTAAAACATATGAGCAAATTTTGACCAATAAACTCCTCCGAACAATATTAGATTAGATATTGAAAACAATATAAAAAAAATAATATTAAAAAGATAAAAATTAATTGACTGAAAAAATGACCAAATTAAAGCTAATACCGAAGTTTTTACTAAAGATAAAACAAATAAGTCTGCCTTTACTATTCTATACCAGGGATACGCTTCTGCAAAAACATCAACTCTGAGAAAAAACCAAAACCAAGATCCCCCTAAAAATGTCATAAATGCACCTAAGTGCCAAAGAATTGGAAAAACTGGATTAGTTGTTATATTAGATGAAGTATAGAAAAAAATCATAATTATAGAGGTAGTCCAAAATATTAAAGTACCATACATTCCTAATAAATGCGCAATTCTTCTTTTGCCTCCTAATTCAGAAGTGGTTAAAATATCTTTAGAAACTGTTTTAACAATTATACTAGTTTTTTCTAAGCTACCTGGATTTCTAATTGCTGATTTTTTTGCTTTTTTTGAATTTTCAAAGAAATATTTTACATTTTTCTTATGAAGCATATCTAAAATAGTACCTACAATTACAAGAAGTATCATTAAAACTACAAAAGATTTCATAAAAATAGGTGAGGCAAATGTTGAAATTTCAAAAAAAGGATTGGTAGTAATCATAAAAGTTCCTTCATCTTATTTAATTCGATCACAAATTGTAGTAATATTTAATGAACTTTTTTAACATATCAATTATATGAAGGATACTTATATTTACTTATTTCAACTTAAAAAAAAGAAAAGATTTATAATGAAATCTAACAATAATAAATGTAAGAATATTGATTTGGGATGGTTTTTGTTGAATCCAAGTATTTGTTTAGCATATAATGTAAAAAAGATGATTTATGAGAAAAGAAAATTTTATATATTTTTTATTTTTGCATATTTTTTGGTATTTGAGAGTTTATTAGCTGAAAAAATTTATTTTAATTTATCTGAAGAAATTATTGAAGTCAAAACAGATTTTAGTGGTAAAGAAATAATTATTTTTGGAATAACTGAGACTGCCTATGATACCATCCTTGTTTTAAAAGGACCAAACAAAAAAGCCAATTTGTCAATAAAAGAGAGATTATTTGGCTTCTGGATTAAAACTAAAAATTTTTCTTATCAAAATATTCCAAACATTTTTTTTATAGCTTCCTCTTCCCCTATAGAAAAAATTTTAGAAGATAAAATCATTAGAGAAAAAGGTCTTACATTTAAATATTTTAATATAAATGAAATTAATAAACAAAATGAAACAAATACTAAATTATTTGAAAATAATTTATACGAATGGGATCGAAACCTTATTAGAAAGCAAAAAGAAAATGATCTTTATAAAGAATATGAATTAGAAATTATAGATGACAAATTATTCCAAGCAAGATTTTTTTTCCCCCCAACTGTTGTTACAGGTGAATATAAAATAAAAGTTTTTCAAGTCTTAAATAAAAAAATTATTTCTGAGGATGATAAAAAAATTATTATTAAAAAAACTGGTATAGGAAATCAAATATCTAACTTTGCTATCAACCAACCATTAATTTATGGTATAATATGTATAGCTTTATCAGTTGGTTTAGGAATTTTTGCAGCAACTGTATTTAGGAGATTTTAATAAAAATGAGTGATCGTTATATTCTTGTTGTAGCAGATGGAAGTTCAGAAATGAGAGTAGCTTTAGAATATGCTTGTGCAAGATCTAAAAAAACTGACCGAAAAATCATAATAGCAAGCTTTATAGAACCTTTTGATGTTCTTACTACAAAAGGTGTTAAAGAAATCATGCAAAACGAAGCTAGAGAAGAAGCTGAGTTAAAACTTCAAAAAGCTTCTGCGATTGTTAAACAAGAAACAGGCCAAACTCCTGTTCTTCATTTGCGAGAAGGAAAAATTATAGATGAGTTAATTTCTTTGATAGAAGAAGAAAAAAATATCAATGTAATAGTTTTAGCAGCAAATGTTGATGATAAAGGACCTGGGCCCATTATTAGCGATCTTACAAGCAAAAACTATTTTAGATTGAGAATTCCAGTTATGATAGTTCCAGGAAATTTCACAAAAGATCATATCTCTTTAATAACTTAAAATGAAAATTAGTTATCAAGAAGAAGTAGCTAAAATTTTATTAGATATAGAATCAATAAAATTTTCATTTAATAATCCTTTTATCCTTACTTCTGGAGAAAAAAGTCCGGTTTATGTTGATTGTAGAAAAATTATTTCGTTTACGAAAGAAAGAAATAAAATTTTAGATATAGCTGAAGATTATATCAAAAAAAATAAACTTAGTTTTAACATTTTAGCTGGAGGAGAAACTGCTGGTATTCCATATGCATCTTTTCTTGCAGAAAGACTTCAAAAGCCTATGGTCTATATAAGAAAAAAGAGTAAAGGATTTGGCAAAAATAAACAAATAGAAGGAAGTTTTAAGAAAAAAGATAAAGCTATTTTAATTGAAGATTTATCTACAGATGGCGCAAGTAAAGAAATATTTGTTAATGCAATGAAAAATGAAGGGTTAATAGTTAAAGATATATTTGTTATATTTTATTATAATATATTTAAATTATCAAAAACAAGCCTATCAAAATTAGATGTAAAAATTCACTATTTATGTACATGGAAAGATGTTTTAAATGTTATTAAAGATAATAATATAATTACAAAAGCTAATCAAATTAATTTAAATGATTTTATATATGATCCAATAAATTGGAGAAAAAAAAATGGATAATTTAGTTTTAGTTAGTGGTGGATTTGATCCTTTACATAGTGGACATATAGCATTAATTAATGAAGCTGCAAAACATGGGGAAGTAATTGTTCTGTTAAATTCTGATAATTGGCTACGCAATAAAAAAGGAAAAGAATTTCTTTCATTTAAAGAAAGAAAAATAATTATGAATTCAATTAAAAAAGTTATTGATGTAATCGGCTTTGATGACACAGATAAAACATGTATAGATGGTATAAAAAAAACTATAAAAAAATATCCTGATAGAGTAATAAAGTTTGCAAATGGAGGCGATAGAAATAACAACACAACCCCTGAAGTAACCTTTTGTTTAAAAAATAATGTTGAAAATTTATGGGGTATTGGTGGGGATTTTAAAATGAACTCAAGCTCATGGATTTTAGAAAACTGGACAAAAATTAAGGGAAAAGTCTCCTAGATTTCCATTTATTTTTTAAAATTCTAAATTCAACTCTGTCATGCAATCTGAACTCTATATCTTGCCAAAATTCAAATAATACTGGTTTTATTTTAAAACCAGACCAGAATGATGGTCGAGGAATTCTTTTATTTTTAAATTTTTTTTTATATTCAACAATTTTCATTTCTAAATCTTTTCTATTATTAAGTTTTGAAGATTGGGAGGATGCCCAAGCTCCTATTTTACTAATTTCTTGTCTTGTATCAAAATATTTATCAGCTATTTCATCATCTATTAAAGAAGCTGTTCCTTCAATTCTGATTTGCTTTAAGATACTTTTCCAGTAAAAATTTAAAGCTACTTTATTATTAAATTTTATGTCCTTTCCTTTATGACTTTCAAGATTTGTATAAAAAACAAACCCAGTTTTATCATAAGATTTCATTAATACAATCCTGGAACTTGGTTTTACACCTTTACTTATGGTAGATATATTCATCGCATTTGGATCATTTATCTCATTAAGTTTTGCTTTTAGATACCATTTGTTAAATAAATCATAGGGATTTTCATTTAAATCAATAAAATTTTTTCTTTGCTTCATATTTTTGTTCGTTTGTTTGTTTAAGTTAGTATATAAACACATAAAAATTAAAAACAAGAATGAGATAATTTTTAGGAATATAGCAATGTTAATGAATAATAAAAAAGGATTAATAATGGGTGTTGCTAATGAAAGATCAATAGCCTGGGGAATTGCTAAATCTATTTTCGATAAGGGTGGTGAATTAGCTTTTACTTACCAGGGAGAAGCTTTAAAAAAAAGAGTTGAACCTCTTGCCTCTAGTTTAAATTCTAACTTAGTTATTCCTTGTGATGTTACAGATTCAGAAAGCATGAAAAAAACCTTTAATATTTTAAAAGAAAAATGGGATAAAATTGATTTTCTAGTTCATGCCATAGCATATGCAGATAAAAATGAATTAAAAGGTAAATATTATAAAACTTCTAATGAAAATTTTAATAAATCTATGCATATATCTTGCTATTCATTTACTGAGGCGTGCAGATTAGCAGAGCCTCTTATGAAAGATGGTGGCTCGATAATTTCTCTTACTTACTATGGAGCAGAACAAGTGATGCCCCACTATAATGTCATGGGAGTAGCAAAAGCAGCTTTAGAAACAAGTATTAAATATTTGGCAGTTGATCTTGGAGAAAAAAATATTAGAGTAAATGCTATTAGTGCTGGGCCAATCAAAACATTAGCGGCTTCAGGTATAGGAGATTTTAGATTTATTTTAAGATGGAATGAATTAAATTCACCTTTAAAAAGAAATATTACTTTAGATGATATTGGCAATTCAGCATTATATCTTCTAAGTGATCTTGGAAAAGCTGTTACTGGGGAAATTCATCATGTTGATTGTGGTTATCATACAGTAGGTATGCTTGCTGTGGATGAAGCTGGTCCTGTATCTGAACTATTACAAGAGTTTGAAAATAAAAATAAATAATAATGACTTTTAATAGCATAGGAAAAAATTTTTCTTTCACAACTTGGGGTGAAAGTCATGGAAAAGCTATTGGTTGTGTAGTAGATGGAGTTCCTTCAAAAATAAAATTAAGTGAAAAAGATATTCAACCTTATTTAGATAAAAGAAGGCCTGGGCAATCAAAATTCACAACTCAACGAAAAGAAAAAGATCAAATAAAAATATTATCAGGAGTTTTTCAAGGATATACAACTGGCCATCCAATATCTATGATTATTTTTAACAAAGATCAAAAAAGTAAAGATTATTCATCAATTAAAAATAAATTTCGACCTGGTCATGCTGATTACACATATTGGCTAAAATATGGAATTCACGACTATAGGGGTGGCGGAAGATCAAGTGCTAGAGAAACCGCGATGAGAGTAGCGGCAGGCGCCATAGCAAGAAAAGTTATTTATTACAAAATTAATAAAAAATTTGAAATAAAAGGTGCTCTTATCCAAATTGGTAATGATAAAATTAACTATAAATTATGGAATAATAAATATATTGAAAAAAATGAATTTTTTTCACCTGATAAATCGATAATTCCTAGGTGGAGAAAAGCTATCAATGATGCTCGAAAAAATGGCTCGTCTCTTGGTGCTATAATTGAAATAAGATGTAAAGGTATACCAGCTGGATTAGGTGAACCAATATATGATAAGATTGAAGCTGATTTAGGTAAAGCGATAATGAGTATTAATGCTGTTAAAGGTTTTGAAGTTGGGGATGGCTTTAACTCTGTTTTGAATTTTGGTGAAGAAAACGTTGATGAGATGAGAGTTAAAAATGGTAAACCTATTTTTTTATCAAATCATGCTGGAGGAATAATGGGAGGCATTACTAATGGACAGGAACTTATACTAAGATTCTGTGTCAAACCAACTAGCTCAATTTTAAAAAAACGTAGAACAATTAATAAAAAAATGCAAAATACTTATATATCTACTAAGGGGAGACACGATCCTTGTGTAGGAATAAGAGCCGTACCAGTTGGTGAGGCAATGGTTGCAACTACTTTAGCCGATCACTGTTTAAGATTTTTATAGATTATTTATTTTTTTAAAATTTGTCTCGTTAACATTTAAAATACTTAAAATCTTATTTTCAATAGAAATACTATCCATACCTATTGATTTATATTGCGCTTCAGAATTATCATGATCTACAAATTTATCAGGGAAAAAAATGTTATATATTTTTGAATTCGTATTTTGTTTTCTAACATTATGAATATAATTTAAAACTATAGATCCAAAACCTCCCAAACTTCCTTCCTCAATTGTAATAACAGTTTCATGATTATTTAATATCTCATCAATTAAATTGGTATCTAAAGGTTTAGCAAATCTTGAATCTACAAGTGTTATTTTTATGCCTTGCTTTAATAAATTACTTGTTGCATCTTTACATGCTTGTAGACGAGCACCAAAATTTATTAAAGCTATCTTATTTCCATTTTGAATAATTCTTCCTTTACCTATTTCAAGAGGAAGCAAATCTTCTGTAGAATTTGATTCAATACACGAACCTCGGGGAAATCTAAATGAGGAAGGAGCATCATCAATTAATAATGATGTTCTTATCATTCTTTTGAGTTCCCCTTCGTCACCTGCCGCCATTACTATAAAGTTTGGCAAACATGAAAGATAAACTATATCAAAAGAACCCGCATGCGTAGCACCATCCGCTCCTACTTGACCAGCTCTATCAATTGCAAATCTTACAGGAAGTTTTTGAATTGCAACATCATGAACTATTTGATCATAAGCTCTTTGTAAAAATGTTGAATAAATTGCAGCAAATGGTTTAAGTCCTTCAGTTGCCATACCTGCACACATTGTTACAGCATGTTGCTCAGCAATTCCTACATCAAAAAATCTTGATGCAAATTTTTTTGAAAAAGCACTTAAACCTGTACCAGAAGTCATTGCTGCAGTTACTGCAACAATCTTGTCATCTTTTTCTGCTTCTTCAATGAGGGTTTCACCAAATATCTTTGAATATGTTTTCAAATTTGATTTATTAGTTGGTTGACCAGAAATAATATCAAATTTATTAACTCCATGAAATTTATCATTTGCATTTTCTGCTGGTGGGTAACCTTTACCTTTCTTAGTGATAACATGTAAAAAAATTGGTTTATTAAAATTAGAAGATTTAATATTTTGGAGTAGAGGAATAAGATTTTTTATTTTGTGACCATCTAATGGTCCAAGATAATAAAAGCCCATTTCTTCAAATAAAGTTCCCCCTGAAATTAAGCCTTTTGAAAATTCTTCTGCTCGATAAAGAACTTTAGAAAATTGTTTTGGAAATTTTTCAGAAACTTTTTTAACAATGGATCGAATACTTGAATAAGAATTGGAAGATAGAAGTTTAGACAAATATAAACTCATAGCTCCAACGGGTTTATCTATTGACATTTCATTGTCATTTAAAATTACTATTAATTGTTTATTTGTTGAGCCTGCATTATTCATCGCCTCATAAGCCATTCCAGCACTTAATGCTCCATCTCCAATTACACAAATAACATTGGATTTTTCTTTTTTTAAATCTTTAGCTATTTTTATTCCTAAACCAGCAGAAATAGATGTAGAACTATGAGCTGTTCCAAAAGTATCGTATTCACTTTCTGATCTTTTTACAAAGCCATATAATCCACCTGCTTGTCTGATAGTTTCAATTTTATTTTTTCTACCTGTAATAATTTTATGAGGATATGATTGATGGCCTACATCCCATATTAATTTATCTTTGGGCGTATCAAAAACATAATGTAATGCAATAGTAAGTTCAACAACTCCTAGACCAGCTCCTAAATGACCACCAGTTTTTGATACAGCTTCTATTGTCTTTTTTCTTAATTCCGAAGCTACTTGATCTAATTCTAAAAGATTAAATTTTTTTAAATCAGAAGGAAAATTTATTTTATCTAAATAACTATACTTCATTTTACTAAAAATCTTCTTTAGTAATTTTATTATTTTGAATTTTTATTTTTTTTATTTGTAATTCCACTTTTTTTAACTTTTCCTCACATAATTTTTTTAAGTCTATACCTTTTTCATATAACTCTAACGATTTTTCTAAATCTACATCTCCAGACTCTAGTTTTTCTACTATTTTTTCTAAAGCTTCTAAATTTTCTTCAAAAGAATTTTCGTTGTCTTTTTTACTTTTCATACTATGAAAAAATATAGTTGAAAAATCATAACATACAAGTAAAAAATTATTTAGATATTTTTTGTATTACTTTTTTTGACCTTAAGTTGTATATTACACCCTCAAGATGATTTTCTGTATCAATAATAATCAGCAAATTATTAGAATCAATCACTTCCAAAGATTCTATCTTTTGATTAGAGTTTAAATTAAGAGAAAATTCAAAAATGTTTTCTTCGTGATTAAATGAATTTAGAGATGTTTTCTTAAAAATTCCATATATTAAAGCACCTAAGGCTATTATTATTAATATACTTAGAATATATACTATATATTTAATTAATTTTTCAAACATGCAAAATTATAAAATAATAAAAGTAATTATCGATAATTCACAAAATAATCAACGACTTGATGTAGCTTTAGCTAACAATATATCTACATATAGCCGATCACAGATAAAACTATTACTTCTAGACAAAAAAGTTAAAATTTCAAACAAAATTATTAATAATATTTCTCATAAAGTTAAGACAGGAGAAATTTATACTTTATATTCTCCTGTTAAAAACTTTACTCATCACAAACCACAAAATATCCCTTTAGATATCCATTATGAAGACAAGGATATTATAATAATTAATAAAAATTCAGGAATAGTTACGCACCCAGCCCCTGGTAACTACGACAATACTCTTGTAAACGCTTTAATCTATCATACAAAAAACAAATTAAGTAATATTAACGAGACAAATAGACCTGGTATTGTTCATCGTTTAGACAAAGATACAAGTGGCCTTTTGGTTATAGCAAAAAATAATGATTCACATAAAATAATTTCTGATCAATTTAAAAAACATTCTATTACAAGAAAGTATTTAGCTATAGTTTGGGGAATTCCTAATATAAAAAGTGTTTCTGGTTATATTAATAGACATCATATTAATAGAAAAAAAATGTCTTTAAACAAAAATTTAAAAGGTAAATATTCAGAAACTATTATTAAACTTATAAAAAGCTATGGGATTTGTAGTTTAATAGAATGTGAATTAAAAACAGGAAGAACTCACCAAGTAAGAGTACATATGAACTCAGTTAACCATCCTTTAATTGGTGATAAAACTTATGGATTAAATAAAACTAGCAAATATGGAAAAGAAAAAAAATTTATAAAAAAATATTTAATTTGCAAAAATTTTAAGAGACAAGCACTTCATGCAGCAGAATTAGGATTTGTTCATCCAAAAACTAAAAAATTCATATATTTTAAGTCCAAAGTTCCAAAAGATATGTTGGATTTGCTTGATAATTTATCTAAGTATTAAAAAATTTATATAGTTGTGATATTAGCAATTTATGAGTAACTTTCATCTTCCTGTTCTTTCATCTGAAGGAAATCTAGCTTTTTATCTTCAAGAAATTAAAAAATTTCCTATTTTAACTGCTGAAGAGGAATACATGTTAGCTAAAAGATTTTTAGAACATGATGATACTGAAGCTGCACATAAACTAGTTACTAGTCATCTTCGTCTAGTTGCTAAGATTGCTATGGGTTATAGAGGTTATGGATTACCAATTACTGATTTAATTTCTGAAGGAAATGTTGGAATCATGCAAGCAGTTAAAAAGTTTGATCCAGACAAAGGATTTAGACTTGCTACATATGCTATGTGGTGGATTAGAGCTCAGATTCAAGAATATGTTTTGCATAGTTGGTCTCTGGTCAAAATTGGTACAACAGCTGCACAAAAAAAATTATTTTTTAATCTTAAAAAACTTAAAAATCAACTTAAAGCATTTAATGAAGGTTCTCTCTCTCCAGAAAATGCTAGAGAAATTGCAAATAGATTAAATGTCAAAGAATCTGAAGTTAGCGATATGGATCATAGACTTTTTTCTTCTGATCAATCTTTAAATACAAAAATGAATAATGAATCTGACTCCGAGTGGCTAGAGCTATTAGTAGATGAAAGTGACACTCAAGATATCTTGTTTGAAAAAAAAGATCAACTTATTAGAAGAAAAAAATTATTTAATAATGCTTTAAAAATTCTTAACGATAGAGAAAAAGAAATAATAACTCTTAGAAAGTTGTCTGATAAACCTAAAAGATTAGAAGAATTAAGCAAGAAATTTAATATAAGCAGAGAAAGAGTTAGACAAATAGAAGAAAAAGCAATAGAAAAATTAAAAAACGAAGTTTCTAAAAATAATTAAAATAATTTTTTTTTGTTAATTGTTTCTGATCTTTCAGGCCCAGTAGAAATAATTTGGATCTTACAATTAATTAAGTTTTCTATTCTATTTATATAATCTTTCGCTAATTTTGGTAATTGATCCCATTTATTTATTCCAAATGTTGATTGTTTCCAGCCGGGTAAAGTTATGTATTCGGGCTTTATATTTGAGTGTAAATTTTCATGTGGAGGTAAATAATTATAATTTTTATTATCAATTATATAATTATTACATATTTTTATTTCATCAAAAGAATCTAAAACATCTAATTTAGTTAAAACTATTGATGTAATTCCATTTAAACTAACTGATTGTCTAACTAAATTAGCATCAAACCAGCCACATCTTCTTTTACGTTTAGTAACTACGCCAAATTCATTACCTATCTTTCCAAGTTTTTCTCCTATTGTATTTTTTTGCTCAGTTGGAAATACTCCTTGTCCAACACGTGTTGTATAGGCCTTAGTTATTCCAAAAATTTCATGATTTTTCTTTATTCCAAAACCTGTGCCAGTGTGTATTTGTCCTGATAAAGTATTTGACGACGTAACATATGGATAAGTGCCAAAATCAATATCTAAAAAAGATCCTTGAGCACCTTCAAACAAAATTTTCTTATTATTTCTGCCCATATCATTTAAAACCTGCCAAGTGGGAGATGAATATTTAGACAAAAAATTATTTATTTTTTTAAGTTCATTAAAAATTTCATTCTGATTTTTTTTATTATTATCTATTCTATTCTCATGAAACTTGTATAGATTTTTAATCTTATTTTTTAAAATTTCATCATTACTTAAATCACATAACCTAATAGATCTTCTACCTATTTTATCTTCGTAGGCAGGTCCAATGCCCTTTTTTGTTGTCCCTAAACTTGAACTACCTCTTTGATATTCATATATTTCATCTAATTTTTTGTGAATTGGTAATATTAAACAAATATTTTCTGCTATCATCAAGTTTTTTTCATCAATATTAATGCCTTGAAGTGAAAGATTTTGTATTTCTTTAATTAATGACCATGGATCTAAAACCACTCCGTTTCCTATTATTCCTTTTTTATTGTTAATTAATCCAGAAGGAATTAAATTTAATTTATATGTTTTATCTTTAACTTTTATGGTGTGGCCTGCATTATTTCCTCCTTGAAATCTTACTACTACATCTACTTTAGATGACAACCAATCGACTATTTTTCCTTTTCCCTCATCCCCCCATTGAGTTCCTATAATTGTATAAAACATATTAATTTATCGACAATATTTTGTTATTTATTAAATAATAATTGATCTTTTTTTGTTTTGCTGTTTTTTTTATATCTTTTAAATCTCCAAAAAAAGTTTCTAATATATATCCTTTTTTTATAAGTTTTTTCTTTATATTTTCTGATAAACTATAAGGTAATAAAACTTTTTTAAATCTTTCATTATAGGAAGATGCCCTAATTATTGTATCCATATAACAAGTAAATCCTGTTGAACTTTCTATATTATTTTTGTTAGTAAAATATCTTCCACCTCGAGCTATTTCACCCCTTACATTTTTTGCATAAAATGTAAATCTAATACCTGTGTGATATTCAAAATAACTTGCTTCAGTTAAATCTAAAATAAAATTAATTTTATTGTGTTTATTTTTCAATTTTTTGTATATCAAAATTATATCATTGGAAATTTTTTCTAAATCTTTATTCACAGATAATTCAATTAGCTGATTTTGCTTTTTCTCAAATATGCCAGAACATGACAAAAGTTTAGATAAATATTGATGTAAAGAAGGATCTATTAATTTTAAACAGTTAGTTAAATCTTTTCGTTTAATAAATTTAAATATATTTTTCAACTTTTGTTGATTAGATATTTTTTTTGTCAAATAATTTAAAAAAGCCGAAGAAGAAAGCTCTATAGTCAAATTTTTTATACCTACAATCTCCAAGGATTGATATGCTAAATCTATTATTTCTATATCGGAATTTATATTTTCTTCACCTATACATTCAGCGCCAACTTGCAAGAATTGCCTCTCTGGACGTAACATAGTTCCTTTTTTTCTTATAACATCGCCATAATAACATAATTTGACTGGTCTAAATTTATTTTTTAATCTTGAGTTCGCTAATCGAGCTACTTGAAGAGTAATATCATCTCTAAAAGTATAAAATTTATTTTCTTCTTTATCTTTAAAAATAAAGTTGTTTTTGTGAATATCATTATCATAATATTCAATCAGAGGTGTTTTAACTAATTCAAATCCATTTATCAAAAATAAATCTATAATCTTATTTTTATAGACATGTTCTGTTTTAACATTTTCATGAAGTTCATCTTTAAATCCTGGTGGTAATAAATACTTATTCATTTAAAATATTTGATACTTCTTCCGATATAGATTTAATAACATTTTTAACTTCTGAAATATTTTCACCTTCAACCAATATTCTTATTAATGGCTCCGTGCCTGATTCCCTAATTAAAAGTCTTAGATGGGGATTATTTTTCTTAAAGGAATCCATTACATTATTAATATTTACCCTAATCTTGCTAGTTAAATTCTTATTTATTTTTATATTAGATTTTTCTTGAGGAAATGATTGATACAAATTAAATATTTCACTTACTTTTTTACTATTTTTATTAATTATTTCCAAAATCTTTAAAGCTGTTAAAATTCCATCGCCAGTTTTTGAGTATTCACTTATAATTATATGACCGGATTGTTCACCACCTAAAGAATAATTATTTTTTTGTATTTCATTTATTACATTTATATCTCCAACAGAAGTTCTAATTAAATTAACTTTTAATTTTTTATTCAAATAATTTTCAAATCCCAAATTGGACATTATAGTAGATACGACAGTTTTTTTATTCAATTTATCATAAGAGAGTAAATCTTTTGCTAAAAGAGATAAGATTTTATCTCCATCTATAGTTTCTCCATTTTCATCAACAATTATTAAACGATCACCATCTCCATCAAAAGCAAAACCTATATCAGACTTTGTTTCAACTACTTTTTCTGATAATTTTTTTACATTTACTGCGCCACAGTCTTTGTTAATATTAATTCCATTTGGTTGATCTGATATTCTGATGACATTACATCCTAATTCCCAGAAAATTGTTGGTGCAACTTGATAAGTAGCTCCATTAGCACAATCAATTACTACTTTTATTTTTTTAAAATCAATATTTTTTTCTAAAGTTGATTTTAAATATTCAGAATATCTTCCTATAGTATCATCTAATCTTCTTACTGTGCCACTATTATAACCGCTTGCAGATATACTTTTATATAATTTTTCATTAAAAATAATTTTTTCAATTTCATTTTCAGTTTCTTTTTTAAATTTATCTCCATTAAAATCAAAAAATTTTAATCCATTATACTCATAAGTATTATGTGATGCAGTGATCATAACACCTAGATCAGCTCGCAAAGATCTGATAAGCATTGATAAGGCTGGCGTAGGAAGTGGTCCAGTTAAAATCACATCCATTCCCATTGAAACAAACCCAGAGGTCATTAATGGTTCAAATAAATATCCAGATAACCTTGTATCCTTGGAAATTATAATTCTTTTTTTATTATTATTTTTTATCTTTAATATATGACCAATAGTTTTAGCAATTTTTAAACATGTGTCAGGAGTCATTGGTTCTTCATTAACCTTGCATCTTACTCCGTCTGTGCCAAAAATTTTTTGCATGGCGTCTTTTATTTAAAATTTGTGAATAAAGATAGTTATTTTAAAAAATTACTGAGTTTGGGGACTGATTTTATTACCAGATTTTGGAACAGATTGTTTAGTTGGTGATTCATCAATTTGATTATTATCATCATCAATATCTCTTGTTGGGGGAATTCCTTTTATTAAATCTTTAATTTCATCGCCCGATAAAGTTTCGTATTCTAACAATCCTTTAGCTACTACGTGAAGCTCTTCAATGTTATCATTCAAAATTTTTCTACATTTTTTTTCAGCTTCATCTATAATTCTTCGAGTTTCTTCATCAATCAATTTTGCAGTTGCATCTGAAATATTCTTTGATTGAGTTACTGAATGACCAAGAAAAACTTCTTCACTATCATTATTATATCTCAGTCGTCCTAGTTTTTCACTCATACCCCACTCTGTCACCATTTTTTTTGCAAGATTTGTAACCATTTGAATATCACTTGCAGCTCCATTAGTAATTTTTTCTTTTCCAAAAATAATTTCCTCTGCAATTCTTCCTCCCATTGCTATAACTAAATGAGCCTCCATTTGATCTTGCTTCATTGATAATTGATCTTTTTCAGGCAATCTCATTACCATACCTAAAGCTCGTCCTCTGGGAATAATTGTTGCCTTATGAATAGGATCTGACTCAGACGAATGTAATGTTGCAACTGCATGACCAGCTTCGTGATAAGCAGTAAGCTTTTTCTCATCTTCAGTCATAACCATTGATCTTCTTTCTGCTCCCATCATAACTTTATCTTTAGCCTCTTCAAAATCTTCAAAAGTTACAAGACGTTTGTTTTTTCTTGCAGCTAATAGTGCAGCCTCATTGACTAAATTCGCTAAATCTGCTCCTGAAAAGCCTGGTGTTCCTCTAGCAATTATTTTAGGATCAAATTTTGGTGAAACTTTTATTTTTTTTATATGAACTTTTAAAATTTTATCTCTTCCTATAATATCTGGATTTGATATTGTAACTTGTCTATCAAATCTTCCTGGTCTTAATAAAGCTGGATCCAAAACATCAGGTCTGTTAGTTGCTGCAATAATTATGACACCCTCATTTGTATCAAAACCATCCATTTCAACTAGGAGCTGGTTAAGAGTTTGTTCTCTCTCATCATTTCCACCTCCTAAACCTGCTCCTCTACTTCTCCCCACAGCATCGATTTCATCTATAAAAATAATACATGGTGAGTGTTTCTTTCCTTGTTCAAACATATCTCTTACTCTAGAAGCACCTACTCCAA
>PBDN01000013.1 GCA_002718135.1 Pelagibacteraceae bacterium
CGATACATGTTTCATAACCAGGGGTTACATATTCAAAACTTTGATCTTTGTTTAATTTAACAATATTAAAATAATTTAGAGGAACATGTTTATCATCCATATCTACAATGGGATTATTTTGATTATCAAATGGTGGTATATGCATTAAGTATCTCCTTTGTTAATGTTATGATTTTTCATAAAATCTAAAACTTCATCCAAATCTGGCATAGCTGGGGCACATCCAACCTTAGTTACAACTATTGCTGCAGCAGCTGAACCAATTTCAATAGCTATTTGAAGATCATAATTTTTTAACAGGGCCCCAATTAATGAGCCCATGAAAGCGTCACCAGCGCCAGTAGGTTTAAGAGGTTTAACTGGGAAAATTCCTTTGGGTATTTCTTGATTATTTGCAAAAGTTATTGAGCCTCTTTCACCCATTTTATAGATTACCAAATCACAATTACTTGATTTTTTTTTGGCATAATTTAAGCCGTCTTGATAACTGCCTGAAAGGACAGCAAATTCATCATCATTGCCAATTATTCCAGAACAGTAATCGACAGCAAGATTGTAAATTTGTTTTGCTTTGTCAGCTGACTCCCATGTGTAAGGTCTATAGTCTATATCCATAATTGCAGGTATATTTTTTTCTTTAGCTTGTTCCAAAGTATACAATACAGCACTTCGAGATGGTTCAGCTGCAAGTGCGGTTCCTGTAATTAATATGCATTCATAATTTTGAATTTTAGCATTATCAATATCACTTTTATTTAAAAATAAATCAGCAGCTTTATGCCTGTAGATTATAGATTGATGTTCTTCTACAGTTGACTCAACGATAGCAAATGAGATTCTAGATTCATTATCTTCTAAATTAATTAAATTTCTCTTCACTCCATAATGATCTAATTGATTCAAAGCAAACTTACCTAATGCATCATTTGATACTCTTGTAAGTAAAGAACATGATCCACCATATTTAGTTAATTGAACAGCCATATTTGCTGATGAACCACCAAGATGAGTCACATAATTATTTGCATTTTCAGTTTTAGTGCCAGGTGGATCAGGATAAATATCAACACCCGCTCTTCCTAATAATAAGAAATTATTTTTTTTAATCTTATTAATTAAAAATTCTAATGACATTAAATAAAAAAGTTATTTGTGTATGTTATCAGCTAATTTTGTATCAATTTTAAAAGTATTGATATCATCTATACATCCTAAATTAACAGCAATTCCATTAGAGTCAAATCTTCTATTACTGTAAACAAAAATACCACATTTTTTACAAAAATGATGCTTAGCAATATTTGTATTAAATTTATAAATAGATAAATTTTCATAACCAGAATTAATTTTAATTGAATTTTTATCTTCTAAAGTCATAATTGCATTTCTTCTTTTACAAAATGAACAATTACATTGGACCACAGTATCTAAATTGGTTTGAAGTGTAAATTTAACTGAATTACAATGACAAGATCCTTTATATTCCATGATTATTTATAAAATAGATTACTTGATAATTAAACAATTAATTGTAATATAAGACGATGAACAAAAATACAATTCAAGGTCAAATAATTAGGCCTTTTTCACCAGCAATTGGAAAATATAAATTACCAGATCAAACTGTTAATTTGATAAATCAACACGTAGATGAAATATTAAAAGATCAAAATAAAATAGAGGAATTATATAATGGTGATAATCTTGCAGGTGAAATAAAATATGAAGTTAAAATTGAAAAAAAATTCTTAGATAAATATTTATATGAAATTTTTAAAAGTTATGTTTTTAATTATGTAAAATCAGCAATGAGTAAAGAGTTTAAAAATTTTGAAATAAAATCTTGTTGGGCGGTATGTCAATATGAAAATGATTATAACCCTGTACATTGGCATACAGGAAATATTTCAGCAGTAACATATACGAAAGTTCCAAAAGATTTCGGTACTTCATACAAAAAAACGAATTTGAATGGGAATATAAGTTTTATTCATGGAACAACGCAATTAACAGCTGCTTCTAATTACAATATAAATCCTAAAGTTGGTGATCTTTATATATTTCCAAGTTATTTAATGCATACAGTGTATCCATTCTTTTCAACTGAAGAAAGAAGGTCAGTTTCATTTAACGCATTCCTAGATCAAGAAACAGTCAATTTGTAAAGTGGCGCGCTCTGCAGGACTCGAACCTGCGACCCTCGGTTTAGAAAACCGATGCTCTATCCAGCTGAGCTAAGAGCGCTTAAAACACTCTAACATATGTATGAAAATAAAACTAGTTATTATAAATTAATGCGTCCAAGAATCTTTTCTATTTATATCAAAATTAGAAGCATAATTTTTTGGTTTTATAATTCTATTTTTAGGTTCTTGAACAAAATATTGATAGTTATTTTTTTTTGCCCATTCTATGGCTTGATCTTTAGTATAGAAATATAATTTAATTTGACTTAAGGTATCAGAGGAACTATTCCATCCCATAAGAAAATCTTTTTCTTGTTCTGAATTTGAAATATACTCAGCAATCCATTTTTTTGTATTTGCCATCCCTGATTGCATTGAATTTTTTGTTGGCATATATATTTTTATTGTCATTAAATAAATCCTAAATCAAAATATTTATCTTTATAATCATTATAATTTGAAGCACCTGACAAAATATGATTCTTTAAAAAAGAAGTTTTTGGAATAATTTTTTTAAAATAAAATTTACCAGTTTCTATTTTAGATTCATAAAATTCAGATTTATTTAATAAATTTTTGGTATAAGAAATTTCTAATATTTTAAGCCACATAAATCCTATTGCAATATAAGAAAACATTTCTAAGTATTCAACTGCTGCACCATTAATTTCTAGTTCTTCTTTTGTATTTAAAGATTTTATATATTTAGTAGTTAAAATTAATTCATCATATGATTTTTTAAATATCTCAATTTCCCTTATAATGTTTTTATTAATTGCAATATCTGATAAATAATTATTTATAGTTTTAAAAAAATTATTTATTATTTCTCCGTCATTAATTTGCATTTTTCTATTAATTAAGTCTAATGCCTGTATACCATTTGTCCCTTCATAAATAGGTGCAATTCTAGCATCTCTAACAAATTGTTCGATTCCGTGATCTTTAATATAACCATGACCGCCATAAATTTGTAATGCTAGATTAGATGAATAACATCCAACATCAGTAGCAAAAGATTTTAATATTGGTGTCATTAAAGCAACTACATTTTTACAATTGTTAATAATATTTTTATCATTAGAATTATTTGCTAAATCAAAATGATAGCCTGTCCAAAGCATTAAAGCTCTAATTCCTTCATTTAAAGATTTCATTTGCAAAAGGTTCTTTCTAATTTCTGGATGTACTATAATTGGGTCTGCAATTTCCTCACTATCAAGTCTTCTACCTTGAAGTCTTTCTTTAGAATAATATAGTGCTGATTGATATGATGATTCTGAAATACCAAGTCCTTGACTTCCTACAAATATTCTTGCTCCATTCATCATTATAAACATGGCTTGCATACCTTTATTTATATCACCTACAAGCCAACCAGTTGAGTCATTATAATTCATCACACATGTAGGACTTGCATTTATACCTAGTTTTTTTTCTATTGAACCGCATTCAAGATTATTTTTTGAACTAAAATTTTCATTTTCATCTAAAATTAGTTTAGGAACTAAAAATAAACTAATTCCCTTTATTCCTAAAGGTGCATTAGGGGTACGTGCTAATACCAAATGAATAATATTTTTTGTTAAGTCGTGATCGCCACAAGTAATAAATATTTTTGTTCCTGTTATTTTATATGATCCATCTTTTTGAGGAACTGCCATAGTTTTACATAAGCCTAAATCAGTACCACATTGTGGTTCTGTCAAATTCATTGTTCCAGACCATTCACCTGATGTAAGTTTTGGCAAATAAATATCTTTTAATTTTTGTGATCCATTTTTTTCAATAGCATCAATGGCATTTGAAGTTAATCCAGGATATAAACCAAAAGACATATTTGAAGAACTTATCATTTCATCAAGTATCATGTTCATAAAATATGGTAAATTTTGACCTCCATATTCTTCAGAAACTTTGATTCCTTGCCATCCATTTTCAGTAAAAATTTTATACGCTTCTTTAAATCCTTTTGGTGTATAAACATTACCATTTTCAAATTTACATCCTTGCTGATCACCACTTTGATTTAAAGGTAAAAGAGTTTCTTCACAAATTTTAGCAGCTTCTTCAATGATTAGTTCTAGATCAGTAATTTCTAGATCTTTTTTTGACATAATTGGATCATTATTTGATAAATTTAAAAAATCATTTATCAGAAATTTAATATCATTGAGTGGCGCTTTATAAATTTGCATAAATATTATATTATATATATATTTTTTTTAAAAAATTTATTTAATTTAACAAGATTTTAATATTGTTGCAATTCCTTGTCCCAATCCTATACATTGTGTCGCAAGTGCATATTGTTTATTTTCTCTTTTCATAATTTGAGCAGCTTTTGCAGTGATTCTTGCTCCTGTAGCTCCCAAAGGATGTCCTAATGATATCGCTCCTCCATCAATGTTTACTTTGTTAATATCTAATTCTAAATCTTTAATACAAGCTAGTGATTGTGAAGCAAAAGCCTCATTTAGTTCAATTACATCTATATCTTTAATATTTAAATTTGCCCTTCTAAGAGCTTTTTTAGAAGCTTCTATTGGGCCTAATCCCATTAAATGAGGTGGGCAACCATTTACAGCAGTTGAAATTATTTTTGCCAGAATAGGTAAATTATTTTTTTTTGCATAATCTTCATTACAAACAAGTGTTGCGGAAGCACCATCAGTTAAAGGCGAAGAGGTTCCCGCTGTTACTGTTCCATTTTCATTAAAAGCTAATTTAAGTCCATTTAATATATCTTGAGATGTATTTGGCCTTATAGCTTCATCTTTATTAATTATTTTATCATCTGTATGTATTTCTGTTAATTCATCAAAAAAATAATTTTTACTCTGTGCCATAAAAGCTTTTTTATGACTGCTAATTGCAAATTCTTGCTGATATTCCCTAGTAAAATTATATTTTTTTGCTACATTTTCAGCTGTATCACCCATAGATAAATAAACATTGGGATTTGATTCACTTAACTGTAGGTGTGGAGAATAATTTAAACCATTTATAGGTACCTTGGACATACTTTCTATACCACAACAAATAAAAACATTGCCAGCATTTATGGAAATTGCGCCAGCTGCTATATGAATTGCTTGCATTGATGAGCCGCACCATCTATTTACAGTCATTCCAGCTACATGCTCAGGCATATCAGTTAAAAAAGTTACTATTTTAGCAATATTAAAACCCTGTTCTCCTTCAGGATAAGCACAACCTGCGATAATATCTTCAATATCATTTTTTAAAACTCCAGTAGATTTAATCAAATCATTAATAACTTGAGATAATATATCCTCTGGCCTAACATTTGATAAATTACCTTTTCTCGCTATTGTAAAAGGAGATCTTTTAAAACCTACAATTACTGCCGAAGACATAATTAAAATTCCATTAAAGAGTGAGTCTTAATACCCTTATCTAGTAATTTTTGATCACCTTTTAGCTGAGGTAAATTAATAATAAAACCAGCTCCTTTAATATTTTTATTTTTAAACATATTAACTAATTCTATAGCAGCTAATGCAGTACCACCAGTAGCTAAAAGATCATCAATTATCAGCAAATTCTGATGACCATCTAATGCATCCTTGTGAACATGCATCTCAGTAGATCCATATTCTAAAGTGTAAGATACCTTATATGTTTCACCTGGTAATTTATCAGGTTTTCGGAATGGTATAAAAGCTGCATCTAATTTATATGCTATAGCTCCAGCCATGATAAACCCTCTTGATTCAATACTAAGTACAGCATCAATATTTGTATTAATCCATGGAATAGTCATTTCATCTATTACTTTTTTAAAATGTCCAGCATTTTGTAATAAAGTAGTTATATCTCTAAATTGAATTCCTTTTACAGGATAATCCATTATCGTTCTTACAAATTCTTTCATATAGTCACTATATCATTTATTTATTTAAATTTCTTCATATCATTAAAATTAAAAATTGTAATTGGTGCAAAGTTTTGAGAGCAATCGTAAGTTGTTGTGTGAGGGTATTTTAAATAAGCATCAGTAATCTCACTGTTAATTTTCAAAGATTTTTCAAATAATTTAATTAATAATTTATTTGGGTTAGCATGAGCTGCTATGTGTCTTATATATCTAATATTTCTATCAATATTAGAATTATCGTACTTACATAGTAAATAAGTTGCGGTAGCCATTGACCTAGAAACACCACACCAACAGTGAATAACTATTGGCGAATTATCAGACCAAGAGTTTACAAATTTAGTAATTGAATTGATATGATCCTGATTAGGTGGTAGTTGAGGGATCTGATCTGTATTTAGTCTAAATATTTTATTTTTTGAGTTTACTTCAATAATATCATCAAACCCTAATTTTAAATGATACTTTACTCCTAATGGTGTTTTAGGAGCATAACCAGGATCTATAACAGAAATTATATGAGATGGTTTAACTGATTCACATACAGTTTCTAGATCTTTTAAAGAGCAAACAATTATCATAAAAAAAGGGTGGTTCTACACCACCCTAATATTAATTTAAATATATTTTAATTTTCTATTGCATCAGCAAGAATAGCATTAGCTTCATCATTAAGAGCATTTAAAGTAGATATTACATCATCTCCATTAATAATACCTGCATAAGCTTTTTCTATTTCACCTCTTACGGAGTAATATGCAGGAACTGATGGCTCACCTTTTCCAAATTTGATCAACCCTAATGATGTGTTATATTGGGGAAGCTCATTTCTCTTAGCTACAATTAATGGATGCTCAGCTGAAGAAGTTCTTACAAAACCATATCCACTTTCTGTTGACCATACAGCAGAATTTTCAGTATTAGAAATATATTTCATCCACTGATAGGCAGCAACCATTTTATCTGGATGTTTTGTATTTCCCATAATCAAACCTCCACCATATAAATTCATAACAGGTTCAGAAGTTGTATGAGGTACTTTAGATATTTCCCAATTGCCATTATATCCAGCTTCAATTGCTTTCTGAAAATAAGTAATCCCAGATGTTGAGCCAAGAGCAAATAAATTTGTTCCTAATCCTAAATATTGTTGATCAGCATATTTGTCTCTTGTTACTTGAGCACATCCTTTTTTGGCCATACCTTGAATAAAATTCATTGCTTCAATAACTTCATTGCTATTAAGAATGTAATTCCCAGCTTTATAATCAAATACATCTCCACCATGAGCAAAAACCCATGCTGCAAAGTTACTAGCATCAGTATCTATCTCATATCCTAAACTAGGAGTATCTCCAACTCGACCACTATACACACTATTAGTTGCAGCGCATGCGGCTTCAGCAAACTGACTAGGATTTTGAGGTTCTGATAGTCCCAGCTCGTCTAGCCAATCTTTATTATAATAGACTACTTCAATAGATTTACCAACTTCGTGCAATAGTTTAGGATTTCCATCAAAATATGGTGAGAAACCAACCGTCCAATTAGCTCCCCAATCATTAATATCATCCTGATTTACTCCCCATTTTTCACTATTCGCAAGTAAGGTTTGATCAATTGCAGCACCTATCTGATACATATCAGCTGCTGCATTTCCATAACCTCTAGCAACATCAGCTTGATCAGTAGTTCCTGCAGTAGTCATCATAGCAGATTGAACTTTACCGTAATGACCTTTGTAAGTAATATTAACCTTAATACCTGTTTCCTTTTCAAATCTTTCAGCTCTTGCTTTCATAGCATCTAATCTTTCATCAGAATACTGAACCCAAAATTCTACTGTTTGACCTTTAGGATTTGCATTTTCTATATCTTCAGGTGTTACTGCAAATAACTGAGTTGATATAAAAAAAGTTAATATTAATAAAATTTTTTTATATAAATTATTAATTATTTTCATTTTATGCCCCTTATTAATTACTACACTTTTATAGATAAACTTTTAGGTTAAAAATACTAGAATTAAATTAATTATTTATGACAAAAAATTGTTAACAATTATTGTTTTAAGCCAAAGTTCGAAATACTTTCCAAAAATAATCTTTGAGTAAAAAAGTATAATAAAAGAACAGGAAAAATAGATATTAGAGAAGCAGCCATTAATAAATTATAATTAGCTCCAACTTCTCTTATAAAACTATAAATTGAAACAGTAACAGGGAACCAGTCTTCTTTTGTCAATATTAATAAAGGCCATGCAAAAGAATTCCATGCTAAAATAAATGCAAATAAAGCTACAGTGACAATTATGGGCATGCTCATTGGGATCACAATTTTTCTCAAAAAAAAGAAATGTGTTGCACCATCCATTCTTGCTGCATCCCATAATTCATTTGGAATTTTTTTAAAATATTGTCTTAATAAAAAAATTAAAAAAACATTACCAAAAAAAGGTACGGTTAATCCTTGTAGACTATTCATCCATGATGGGCCAAATGGTAAAGGAAATATATCTCCTCGAATAATAAGTAGATGAGGTAATAATGCTATAATTTCAGGAATCATTAAAGAAATCAAGAGACCATAAAAAATTATATCTCTAAATGGAAAATCAATCTTAGCAAAAGCATAAGCTGCAGGTACACTTGTGCACAAAACACCTGAGACAATAGCTATGCTAATAATAATGCTATTTAAAGTATATTTTTGAAAATTATTAGACTCCCATACTTCTTTATAATTTTCAAACATTAATTTTTTTGGAAACATATATTGATTAGACGCTTCACCTGCTGTCATTAGTGATGTACTGACCATGTAAAGCAATGGATATATTGATAAAACCAAAACAAGAAATAGAATAAAATAGGGAATAATTAATTCTTTATTAGAAAACTTAATCATAGTTTAATCTCTTTCTAAAAATTACATATTGAGAAATAGCCAAAACATTCAATATTATAAAAAGAACAACACCTTCAGCAGCGGCATAACCAAATTTTACTCTATCCCAAAAATGATCAAAAATTTCTATAGTAACAACATCCATTGTTTCACCTGCAGATGATGTTTTCATAACAAGTATATGATTAAATGCTTGAAAAGAATTAATAAAACCTGTTAACAAAAGAAAAAATATAATTGGCATTAACAAAGGTATTGTTATTTTAATAAAAGTTTGCCATCTTGAAGCACCTTCAGCTTTTGCAGCTTCATAAAGATCAGAAGGTATAATAGATAATCCTGCTAATAAAATTATAGCGTAATAACCTGTATAAGACCAAATTCCATAAAATATTGAAGTAGTTAAAGCTAAACTAGGGCCTGCAAAGAAACCTTCAATTTTAATTCCAAATATAATTTCACTTAGTTTGCGTTTATCAAATAACCACATTTGTGGTTCATATCCAAAAAAACCAATAAATTCATTTAATATAGAATTTTCTGCTTTGCCAAATATAAGAAAAAAAACTGCACCTCCCATAACTGCTGGAGTAATATATGGTATTAGTAAAATCATTTGAAAAAATTGTTTACCCTTTAATTTTTGATAAAGTGCATAAGCAATTAACAAACCTAAACCAACTTCTGCAGTAATTGCAAAGAATGAATAATAAAAAATATATATTATTGAATATAAAAAATCTTTATCCCCTGATTCCATCATGGAAGACCAGCTATAATTAATAATTACCAAGCTAATTATTAATATAAAAAAAGAAACAATAAAAATTATAAATGTATTTTTAAATTTATTTTTATATTCTGACCAAAACCAATATGAAAATATTAAAATTAATAGGCCCAATATAAATAGCCAAAAAGAACTTATATCTCCTAATATTTTTTTATAATTTTCAAGTCCTAAAAATCTACCCTTAAAAACTTTCCATTTATGGACACTCATATACATACCAAAAAAAACAGGGAAAATTCCAAAAATACTAATAATTAAAAAGGCAGGTAAAATAAAAATATAGCCGTTAATTTGGTTACTATACTTAATAATAAATTTTTTCATAAATCTTGTAAATAATAGATAAATTATAATAATTAAGGTTATACATTAAACAAGTCATGAAAAATTATTTTAATACAGTTTATGTTTATAATTCTTTAAGAAGGTAATTATCTAAAAAATCATCTAACCATTTTGAGATAGAATTATTATATTTAATTCGTAAAATTAATTGATAAATGAAATTTTGAGCCCCTTTTTTGAATAAAATTTGAGGTTTTTTTATTAAAACTAAAATAATCCATTTTAAATGTAAATAAATATTAACTTCAGGATGAAATTGCAAACCATAACAATTCTTATATCTAAATGCCTGATTATAAAAAATATCACCTTTGGCTAATAAATCGCATCCAGATGGTAAATCAAAACCTTCAGAATGGAATTGATAAAAAATTTTTTGTGACTCAAACATTTTTAAACCCTTAGATGTAGGTTGAATATTATAAAAGCCAATTTCAGATAAATTATTTACATTTTTTTTAACTTCACATCCTAAATATTTTGCAATAAGTTGAGCTCCAAGGCATATTCCTAAAAATGGAATATTAGTTTTTAAAACTTGACCAATCCAAGCAATTTCTTTTTTCATATACTCGTCATCATCATTAACGCTCATTGGTCCACCAAAAACAACTATAGTTTGGTACTTATCTAAATTATTTGGTAAATCTTCACCAAGTGAAGGGCGTATCATTTCAAAATTAAAGCCTCTTTTTTTTAATTTTTTTTTAATATTTCCAGCCTCAGAAGTTTTTTGATGTAATATGAACAGTGCAGTTTTCATAAGTGTTTAAATTCTTAATTTAATGATTATTCCAGAATTGTTATTTTGTCATTAACAGATATTTTTCCATCTGATAATATTTCACATCTTAAACCGCCTCTATTTAATAATTTTTTAACTAAATCTTTGTCATTTAATAAATCTTGTAAATATTTACAAGGATCACATAATCTATGTACTTTCATTTTAACTTTTCCAATTTTAATTTCTTTTCCAACTAGCTTATTTAAACTTATATCTTTTGTTATAATATTTCTTCTAAAATCTATTGTATGAAAATTAGTACCAGATAGCTTATTATAATAATCAATATTTTCACTTTCAATCAATGTAACTTGAACATCTTTAGTATTATTTTTATTAAAATATCTATCATTGACAATACCTTGATTTGATAATGCATCTATTGAACTAACTTCTTGCATTTTATCTCCAAATTTTGATGTAATACATATATTGAATACAAAAGACATTTAAGAAAATTATATATAAAAAAATAAATAATATCTAATTAAAATTCAAACAATGGAATAATTTTCATATTTTTGACATCAATTAAACCCTTATTAGTAATTCTAAAATTAGGTATTACTGATAAAGGCAGAAGATTAAAGCCCATATAAGCTAATGTACAACCTGAATTTGTCCAATTTTCTTTAAATATTTTATTTTCAAAAGCAACTTCAGAAGCTTTTTTATCAGAAAGTAAACCTGCTATAGGTAATTTTACACTTGATATTAATTTACCTCTATTAACTATAACTATACCACCTTGATAATCATTTAAAATTTCAACAGCTAATTTCATATCTGTTTCATTTAATCCTGCAACAATAATATTGTGAGCGTCATGACCTACGCTACTAGCTACAGCACCTTGATTTAAATTAAAATTTTTCAAAAATCCATGAGCAAAGTCTCCATTTTTTCCATGCCTTTCAATTACACATAAGTGACATAAATTATTTTTTTTTAGGGTTTCGGTCCAATTAGATATTTTATTTTCAATTTTAATGGTTTCTTTAAAAGTCATTATTCCAGGTAATTCAGTTTTAATTATGTTAATTTTAAATTTAGATTGTTTAGGAACGGGCGGTATAAAAATTATTTCTTTGGGAAGAATAACAGTATTATATGCTCTATTTGGATATTTATATCTATTATTAGATAATTGTTTATCTAATGTTGAAGTAATTTTTTTATCTTCAACTGCTAAAGTACCGCCAAACCAAGTGTTTAATACTTCTAGTTTATCATCAAGCATTACAATATCAGCTCTTCTACTATGTCCCAAGGCACCGTAATCAGCATCTATACTATATCTTGTAGCCGGGTGAAGAGAACCCATTGACCATGCGGTAGATATTTTTATTCCAAGATGATTTGCTTGTCTTACAACCCAATCTAAACCAAAATTAAATAAATCGTCAGCATCTCTATCATCGGTACAAACACAAATTCTTTTTGTACTAGCTTCAAATTGAGTTATTACCTTTATCGCTTCCTTAATACTATTCCATGGTGTTTTTGGATTTCCACCTCTTAAAAAAATCCAAAGACCTGCTTCCAATAAATCATTTGTGAAATATTTTTCTTCAGCTTCATGCGTATCAGATATTCCACTTGCAGCATATGCAGCTACAAATTCACGGCCAAAAACATGGCCGCTTACTGGTAACTTTCTTTTTAATGTTTCTGCGATTATACTATGAGATCTTTCTTCTCCGTTGCAAACAGAAACAAAATCCATTTTTTCCCCTAAACCTAGAATCTCTGGCCATTTATCATAAAGATTCGATATTTTTTTGGCAGTTAGATTTCCTCCAGCTGTTTCTAATTTATCATTAGTTGCAGGTATAGTACTTGGTAGTGTTAAAAATATTGATAGTGGTGCTTCTCTGCAATCTTCTAGCATCCATTCTATACCTTCAATATCACAAACATTTCCTATTTCATGAGAGTCACAAAAAACTGTTGTTGTGCCATTTAACAGTGCTGCTTCAGCATAAGCACAACCAGTCATCATGCTACTTTCTATATGCATATGAGGATCAATTAAACCAGGGGCTAATATATTATTATTAACATTATAAATTTTATTTTGATCAACAGTAAAATAATTTTTATGCGATCCTGATGACTTTATACAAGCTATTCTTCCTTTATAAATCCATATCTCTTTATCTTTAAGTAATCTATCACTATATGTTGAAATAACTCTTGCATTTGTTAAAATTAAATCAGGTTCTTTTTTATTAGAAGCAACATTAGCTAAATCAATAGTGCAACTTGAAAGTTTAGGTACTGAAAATCTATTAATTAAATTTTCTTGCATCAGAATACTAATTTTCTACGTAATTTTTTTTTAGCTTGCTCTGTGCCATCATGGTAACTTCCAAACCAACGATCAAAAGGTATTTCTGGATTGCCATAATTACAATTAAAATAACGATGATGTAGATGGTGAAAAAAAGAACCAACATCAAGAAGATTCTTATCTTTTATCCAAATCTTTTCATAACCTGCGTGAGTTGAAACTGTTCCAAGAACAAGCCAGTAAAGATGATATAAAATATGTAAAGGATGACTCGGGATTACAAAATGTATTAGTAATGAGCTAATATAAATAATATGTTCTATTGGGTGCATAGAATAACCTGACCATGGTCCGGGATTAATATTACGATGATGAACTGAATGAACTATTCTATACAGAAAAGGCATATGAATTATTCTGTGATAACAATAAAAATGAAAACTCTGCCAAATTTGTAACAAAGGAAACCATAAACAAAACCAAATCCAACCATCTTTTAGTTTAAATATTTCTATTTTTCCAGAGGCAAATGACCAAAGAAGAAGAGTTTCAAAAAAAATCCAAATTGGAATACCATATACTAATGTCCAAAACATATTGTCATAAACATTATTATTAAAAGTAAATATCTTACTATTGTTGTTTCTTTTGGTATTATCATATTTAAATTCAGTTCCTTGACCATTATGAATAAAAAACCACCAATGAAGTCCTCCCGCAACAATAAAAATAAATATATAATTCCTTAGTGCTAACAAAGATATCCATTCAAAATTTAATTTTGCCATTTCTTCAAAAGGTGGAAAAAGGAAAAAATAAGTAAAAAAAGATAATATTAAAAAAAGTGTTCTATCAGATTTTTTTAACCAAAATTTCCAAACAAAAGTTATCCATTTTTTAGGTGATGGTGGCCAATCAAGAAAAGGATAAAAACCTATAGGTAAATTTGGATGAAAATTCCAATCTATATTTTTTATTTTTCTTTTATCAATATTCATATTAAAAATTTTTTTTAATTAAATTAAATAATTATAATAAATTTAATCTATAACAATAATATTATTATTGTAATTTGAAAATATAGTCTTAATAATTAATTGTCAGGTAAGCTTAATTTTATCATTCTACCGCCATCTATTGTCCAAACTTGACCAGTTACAAAACTCGCTTCTTCAGAAACTAACCAACTAACTAATTGAGCCACTTCTTTTGGACTACCAATTTTTCCTACAGGGTGAATAGTTTTTAATTTGTTTTTAAATATCTCTTCATTATCTAAATTTTTTATATAATTTTCATTAAGTGCCGTATTTATCCATCCAGGAGCAATTGCATTGCAACGAACTCCATCAGATCCGTGATCAACAGCAACTGCTCTCGTTAGTCCATGCAAACCTGCTTTTGATGCCCCATAGGCTGGATGTCGTGGATTATTTCCTATTCCTTCTATAGATCCTACATTAACAATTGATCCATTATGTTTTTTTAAAAGAAACATTGCATGCTTAATTAGTAAAAAAGGTACAGTTAAATTAATCAACATGTGATTATTCCATTCTTCTAAAGTAATTTCTTCTACAGTTCCCTCCAACATTATACCCGCATTGTTTATTAGAATATCTAGTCTACCTGCAGAGCTATTTAATTTTGATATAATTTGTTTGGGGGAATTAATATCATTAAGATCAATTATAATATCTTCATGTAAAGATTTTGTACGTTGAGCACAAAAAACTCTTGCACCTTTTTCAGCCAAAATATTTGCAGTAGCAGCTCCTATACCAGATGATCCTCCCGTTATCAAAGCAACTTTATTTTTGAAATTAGTCATAAAACTGGTTTGCCTCCATTGACCTCTACAATTGATCCACACATATATCTAGATTCATCAGACAATAAAAATAAAATTACATCAACTATATCCTTAGGATCTGCAATCCTGCCTATTGGTACTGTTTTATTTAATTCATCTATTGCTTTATCAATATTTAATCCTCTAACCTCAAAACCACTACGTATCATTTTTGTATTAACTTCATTTGGACAAACAGCATTAACGCGAATACCTTGACCAGCATGATCTAAACCCAAACATTGTGTTAATGAAGCAATAGCGGATTTAGACATAACATATAGTGGGTGATTTGGTCCTGGTCTTAACCCCCAACAAGAGGACACATTGACTATAACGCTACCCTTTTGCATTAATCGAATACTTGATCTGCACAAACGAAATGGCGCCTCTACATTTACTTTCATTGTTAAATTATAATCTTCATCTGTAGCTTCATCAATTCTACCTCTGGTAATTACTCCTGCCACATTACATAAAATATCTAAACCGCCTAATTTATCAAAAACATTTTTTGGTAAATTGTCACAGAAATTTGAATCTAATAAATCTCCATCAAAATTTGCATCAGCTATGATTTGAGATGTATCTAAATCAGTTACGGCTACTATGGCTCCTTCATTTTTTAAACATTCAACTAAAACACTGCCAATACCACCATTAGCACCTGTTACTAATGCTTTCTTATTTTTAAATCTCTGTAAAATATTCATAAATAATAATTAAAAGTTAACATAAAAGATCTCAGTATAGAAGATGAAGTTATAATCTTAAAAAAACTAGAAAACATGGTCGGGGAGAAAGGATTCGAACCTTCGACCCCCTGGTCCCAAACTTGGTTTGCCATTTTTAAGTTAAATTAAAAAACCTCAGAATACAAGTAAATCTGAGGTTATTTTCTCATTAGAGTATTTATATAAACAAATATTTTA
>PBDN01000014.1 GCA_002718135.1 Pelagibacteraceae bacterium
ATGGCTCTGTCATTGTTGGAAATTTATCAGTCTTCATAAAATCAAATTTTCCACCTTCTACTAAAATTCCTGCCATAGATGATCCATGACCAGCCATCCATTTAGTTAAAGAATGAACTACGATATCTGCCCCGTGTTCTAATGGTTTAAATAAATAAGGAGTTTGATAAGTACTATCAATGATTACTGGAATTCCAGCCTCATTAGCTATTTTAACTATTTCAGGCATATTCATTAATTCATTACCTGGATTACCAACTAGTTCACCAAAAATACATTTGGTATTTTCTTGAATAGCTTTTTTAAAACCTTCTGTATCTCTAGGTTTAACAAAAGTAGCTTTGATACCAAACTTAGGAAGAGTTAAACGAAAAAGATTTACTGTGCCTCCATATAATTGCGAAGAAACAACAACATGATCTCCTGTATTACACAAAGTCATAATAGCCAAAAATATTGCGCTCATACCTGATGCTGTTGCTAATGCAGCAGTACCACCTTCCAATGCCGCAACACGTTCTTCTAAAACTTGAACAGTCGGATTTGAAATTCTACTATATATATGACCTCCCTGCTCTAAATTAAATAAAGCTGCAGCATGGTCAACATCATCAAACAAATAAGACGTTGTTTGATATATGGGTACTTGTCTTGAGCCTGCATTCTTGCTTGGCATATACCCGCCATGCAAACTAATTGTATCGAATTTGTAAGTTTTTGGATCCATTTTAAATCTCCTTTGCCTTTTTCCTTAGTTCAAATTTTTGTATTTTTCCCGTCGAAGTCTTTGGTAGTTCACCGAAGATAACATATTTTGGCCTCTTAAATCCAGCCATATTTTCTTTACAAAATGAAATTATTTCCTCTTCAGTGACATCGTTTCCTGGAGCTAGTTCAACAAAAGCACAAGGAGTTTCACCCCACTTTTCATCAGGTTTAGCAACAACAGCTACTAATGAGACAGCTGGATGCTTTGCAACTACATTTTCAACTTCTACAGATGAAATATTTTCTCCACCAGATATAATAATATCTTTAGAGCGGTCCTTAATCTGAATATATCCATCAGGATAAACAACAGCTAAATCACCGGAATGAAACCATCCATTTTTCATAGATAACTCAGTTGCTTCTTTATTTTTAAAATAACCTTTCATAACAACATTTCCTCTTATGAGTATCTCACCCATTGTTTTACCATCCATAGGTACAGTTTCATAAGTTTCTGGGTCAGCTACACATACTTCTTCTGTGTTTGGATATCGAACTCCTTGTCGTGCTTTTATGTCAGCTTTTTCTGTGTTTGAAAGATTATTCCATTCCTCGTTCCAAGAACATTGAAGTATATGCCCATATGTTTCTGTCAAACCATAAACATGCATTACTTCAAAACCTAGATTATCCATTTTTTCAAGTATGGCACTAGTAGGAGGGGCACCTGCTGTTAGAACAAATACTTTGTGTTTAATTTCTTTCTTATCGTTTCCATCTGCATTTGCAATTAAGCTTAAAACTATTGGTGCACCACCAAAATGAGTAACCTTGTGTTTATCTATTAAATTATAAATATCTTTTGCAATTATATATCGACAACAAATAACTTTGGCATGAATTAATGCAGCTGTCCATGGGTAACCCCAACCGTTGCAATGAAACATAGGCACTGTGAAAAGAAAAGTTAATTTATTTGGCATATTCCATGCCGTCACACTTCCAGTTGACATTAAATAAGAACCTCGATGATGATAAACAACACCTTTGGGTTTACCAGTAGTACCTGAAGTATAGCTTAATGAAATTGCTTGCCATTCATCATCTGGTAAAGACCATTTGAAATTATCATCCCCTGATTGAAGAAATTCTTCGTAAGTCCATTCTCCAATTTTTTCACCTTCTTCTTCCTTAAATATTGCTTGATCATCATGAATGTCAATTATTGCTATTTTTTTGCCATATATACTTAGAGCTTTTTTTATAGTCGGAGAAAATTGTGTATCTGTTATTAATAATTTTGCATCACTATGTTCTAAAATATAAGCTATCGTTTCTGCATCTAACCTTGTGTTAATAGTATTAATAACACCTCCTGTCATTGGTATAGAGTAATGCGCTTCTAATAATTCAGGAGTATTTGCAGCAATAATTGATACTGTACTACCTAAACCAATACCTTGTTTTTTTAATGCGCTAGCAAATTTAGTACAGCGATTATATGTTTGAAGCCATGTATAACTACGATTACCATATACTACTGACTCATAATTTGGATAAATATCTTTAACTCGCGAAATAAAACTTAATGGAGAAAGAGGTACATAATTAGCTTTATTCTTATCAAGATTTGTAGAAAATTCATTCATCGAAATTCTTATAACATTAAAAAAAATAAATAAAATCTTTAGTAATAGTGATTAATTAATTAAACAGAGGTTTTCCTGTATCGAGGGTGTGTCGAATCCGCTCTTGTGTAGGTTTTTGCTTAATTAAATCAATGAAAATTTCTCTTTCAAGATTGTATAAGTTTTGTTCTGTTAGCATTGTAGAAGAAGAAGTTTCCGCTCCGCTTAACATATAAGCAAGTTTTTTACCTACCTCAAGACCATGTTCTCCAATTATTTTTTTGTCTTTTAATTCGTTTAATATATCTTCCATTTCAGACATCACAGTTTGTCCAGGTAAAGAAAGTGAAGCGGTTTCTATTGGAATATAATTTTCTTTTTTTGTAAATATAATATTATCTGCTTCTTCAATTAAACGGTCTCTACTCATAACAATAGTATCTTGATCATTTAAAAACTTTTGAGTTTTTGCTTTTATTGGAGAATCTGAAGTTGTAGCGTAACCAATTAAATTAAAAACTTTAAGTGATAATAATTTTGGATTATTTATTATTTTAGGATGATTTGACCAACGTCGAAGCATTTCTTTACACCCACCTCCTGCAGGAATTAATCCCACAATAGGTTCAACTAAACCTAGGACAGAGTTGGAATGAGCAGCAACAAAACTAGTTTGAGACACAACTTCATACCCACCTCCAATAGCTAATCCAGAAGGACAAGATACAACAGGAAACTTTGCATGCTGCAAACGGTGCAGTGATTGTTGAAAGTTATTAAGAAAAATGTCGATATCTTTAAATTTTTTTTCAACAGCCTTATTATAAAAATAATTTAAATTAACTCCTGCAGAAAATTGCATAGCATCATTGGCGATAACAATTCCATCATATTTTTTTTTATAGCATAAATCATATGCTGCTAATAAGCAGTCATTTGTTAAGCTATCAAGTGCATTTGCTTTGGTATGAAATTCTACACAGATAAATCTAGATTTGCCGTGAACCTCCCAAATAGATGTGGATTGATTGGTGAAGATTGGCGTAGATGATTTTTTGATATCAGACAAAGATATTACACCCGTAGGTCTTTTCATCGGAAGATAAGTATGTTTTGGATGAAAATACTCTAATGAATTTTGAGAGGTTTTAAATAAAGATTTATTTTGATCCAGAAGTTTGTTTATAAATGGTGGTATTGTTTCATCCTTATCAAGTCTAGATACAAAGTTTTTAATTCCTATATCATTTAATATTTCAAAAGGTCCCTTTGACCAGTTGAAGCCACATTTCATAGCGTCGTCAATATCATTGAAGTTTTCTGTTACGTCTGGAACTAGGTTTGATGCATATAAAATTGATTTTTTAATTATTAACCAAGCATATTTTCCGAATACGTCTTTTCTTTCCAATACTTCGTTGACATTCATTACCTCTGGAAGTTGAAGATCAACTTTTTTTGATTCTTGGTAAGTATGATTTTTATAATTTAAGGATTCTAAAATTTTTAAACCAGATGATTTATTTATCCTAAAAAAACCACCTTTACCTTTTCTTCCCGTATAACCATCCTTAATTAGCGACTTAATAATTGGTAATTCTTTACCTACTTCATGAAAAGGATCATTCAAAGGCAATTCTCTAATAAAACTTTTAAGTACATCAGACATTAAATCAATACCAATCAAATCATACAAACCAAATATTCCTGTTTTAGGAATACCAAGAGGTCTTCCAAAAACTGCATCTGCCTCTTCAACACTCAATTCAAGATTAAAAGCTTCTGTCATAGCAACTTGCATTGTATAAACCCCAACTCGATTACCTAAAAAACCTGGCGAGTCATTACATAATACTACTGTTTTACCTAAAGTCTTATCTGCAAATTTAGCTAGATCATTAATTTTTTCTTTATCATTTTGTGGGCCTATAACTAATTCAAGAAGACGCATATAACGAACGGGATTAAAAAAATGTGTAATACAAAAAACTTTTTTCATATCGTCAGACATATCTTCCGTTAATACTTTTAGTGGGATAGAAGAAGTATTTGATGATACAATTGCAGCTTTTTTACGAAGAGTATCAATTTTTGAATAAAGTTGTTTTTTGATGTCTATTCTCTCAACAACTGCTTCTACAACCCAGTCAGCATCTTTCAAGGTTTCCAAATCATTTTCTATACTCCCAGGAATAATATTATTAAGATTATTTTCTTTCATTAATAAAGGAGGTCTAGAATTTTTAATACGTTCACAAGCATTGGTAGCAATTTCATTTGTAAGGTCTAGTAGATGAACCTGCAAACCTGCATTTGCAACTTGTGCTGCAATACCACTTCCCATAGTGCCAGACCCAATTACGACAACTTTTAATATTTTCATTTTTCTAGAGTTTATATAGATAATTTAACAATTCTCACTAAAAGAAATATAAATAAATGACGTATTTGAGTGGAAAATATTGTAAATAGCTTTATAGGCGCACGCGATGAAAAAAAATCCGTCTAGAAATACTAATTTGAAAAAAAGTCCCTCAAAATTACTTGAGACTATTAACAGCTCTATTGAAATAGATCAAAGATTATACAAAGAGGATATTGAGGGTTCAATAGCTCATGCTCAAATGCTAAGTAAACAAAAAATTATTACAAAAAAAGATGGAATAAAAATTGTAAATGGCCTTAAATTAATTTTACGTAATATTAATGCGGGAAAAGTTAGTTTCAAAAAAGAACTTGAAGATATTCATATGAACGTTGAATATTTACTCTTCAAGCAAATAGGCAAAACAGCAGGCAAATTACATACTGGAAGATCAAGAAATGATCAAGTTGTTACAGATTTTAAACTTTGGATAAGAAATAATAGTGTAAATTTAGATAATCATCTTCAAAAACTCCAAAAAAGTTTAATCAATGTTGCGAAAAAACATACTATTACAATAATGCCTGGTTATACACATCTTCAAGTAGCTCAACCTATTTCTTTAGCTCACCATTGCCTTGCGTATGTTGAGATGTTAGGTCGAGATAGATCAAGACTAGTTGATTGTATGCAAAGACTAAATGAGAGTCCACTTGGCTCTGGCGCACTAGCTGGTACATCGTTTCCAATTGACAGAAATTTAACTGCAAAATTATTAAAATTTTATAAACCAACTGTAAATTCTCTTGATAGTGTTTCTGATAGAGATTTTGCTGTCGAGTTTTTATTCGTTCTTTCATTAATTAGTACTCATTTATCTAGAATGGCAGAAGAACTTATCCTTTGGTCCAATCAACAATTTAATTTTATTAACTTACCAGATGAATTAGCTACAGGTAGCTCGATTATGCCCCAAAAGAGAAATCCCGATGGTGCTGAGTTAACAAGAAGTAAAGCAAGTAGTGTTATTAGTCATCTAAACGCATTATTAGTAATTCTTAAAGGACTCCCCCTAGCTTATAGTAAGGATTTGCAAGATGATAAAAAAATTGTTTTTTCTGCATTTGATGATGTATGTTTAATTTTAGAAGTAATGACTGAGATGTGGAAAAAAATTACATTTAACATAAATATCATGGCTGAGGCGGTAATTAATTCTAACTCTACTGCTACAGATTTTGCAAATTGGTTAGTAGAACATCTACAATTTTCATTTAGAGAGGCATATCAATTAACTGGAAAAATTGTTGCATATGCTGATAAAAATAATAAAAAATTAAATCAATTAAGCCTAAATGAATTAAAAAAATTCAATAAAAATATTAGCTCTAGTGCTAAAAAAACATTATCAATTCATGAAAGTGTTAAAAACAAAAAAAGTTTTGGTGGCACTTCACCACAAAGTGTTAAACAAACAATTAAATATGCTATAAAAAAGTATCTCTAATGAAAAATTATTTATATATATTGATTATCTCATTTGTTTTATTTAGTTGCGGAAAGGTTGGACCTTTAAGTTTGCCAGATAATAAATTAGACAAATCAGTAATAACTTATCCCTGTGATGAAGCATGTAAAAAAAGATTTGAAGATGAAAAATCTCGTCAGCAATCAGTAATTATTCAATCTAATTAAAATGATTAAATATGAAAATAATAAACCTTTTATCGAAGGTGTTAATTTAGAAGATATAATTAAAACACAAAATACCCCTTTTTATATTTATTCTCAGAATAAAATAACAGAGTCTTATAATAGCTTGAAAAAAGCTCTGGGAAATAATATTTTCTTTTCTGTAAAAGCTAATTCTAACCTTGCAATTATAAAATTAATGAAAAATCTGGGAGCGGGTGCAGATGTGGTATCTGTAGGCGAATTGAAAAAAGCTATACATGCAGGTATTCATCCCAATAAAATCATTTTCGAAGGAGTGGGAAAATCTAAAGAAGATCTTTTACTAGCGGTTAAACAAAATATCAGAATTATTAATGTTGAATCAATAGAAGAACTAAATAGTATTAACAGTATTGCAAAATCAATAAATGTAACAGTTAACATAGGAGTACGATTAAATCCTAATATTGATGGAAAAACTCTGGATAAAATTTCAACAGGTAAAAAAACTAATAAATTTGGAATTGCAATAGAGAGTGTAGATACAATTAAAACCAATTTACAAAATTATAAAAATTTAAAATTGGTTGCAATAAGCTGCCATATTGGAAGTCAAATTTTTGATATCAACATATTCAAAAAAGTTTTTAATACTATGAAAAAAGCTGCAGAAAATTTTACTGAATCTGGTTTCAAAATATCACATGTTGATCTAGGTGGTGGTTTTGGTGTTCAATACAAACCTGATGATCCTATTGTTGATCTAAAATTGATAAGTGAAGTAATAAATGAAATATTTAATAAAAGTAAATATGAAATTTCATTTGAACCCGGTCGCTATTTAATAGCTAATGCAGGGATATTAGTTACCAAAATTTTAACAAAAAAAAATAATGGCGGAATTAATTATTTAATAACAGACGCAGGGATGCACACTTTAATTAGGCCAGCACTTTATAATACCACTCATGTAATTGAGCCACTAAACAACAAATCAAAAAAAAATGAGTTGTATACAGTTGCAGGTCCAATATGTGAGAGTTCTGATATTCTGGCTCATAATATAATTTTACCAGAACAAGATATTAATAATGTATTAATTATTAAAGACACTGGGGCTTATGGATCAGTTATGGCTTCTAATTATAATTCAAGAGGTTTACCAGCTGAAATTTTAGTAAATAGAAATTCTTTTTCTGTAATTTATAAACCCAAAACAATTGATGAATACATTGCTGATAATAATATTCCAAGTTGGCTAAATTAATTTAGGATATTATAGATAATTGAAGCAATATCATTAATAATTAAATTAATATTGAAAAAAAATTCTCTAAAATAAAAATCAATTAATACAAAAATATTCAAACCATAATTTTTAAAAAGCCAAACCATTGTTATCAATAAAATTAAAAATAATAATGCAGCAAATGTATTAATAGTACTAAATTTTTGTTCTTTTACGATTGTGCTTGGTAAATTTTTTATATTATTTTTATTTTTTTCTAATTTATCGTCATTTAATACATTATTAGTTACGCTTGCCGATGTTAATAATTTGTCAATTTCCAAATTTTGAAACCATTGATGTCCACAGTTGGCGCATTTTACTAATCTTCCATTAGGCTTTAAATCTGCTGAATTGACTAAATATTTGTAGTTGCATTCAGAGCATTCGATGAACATAATGTATATATAGATTAGAGATGGTAGTATATAAAACAAAAAGTATTCACATGATGATTCGAACGTTAATTTTTTATCTTGTTTTGACAATTTGGACTATTTTTATGGGAATATGTTGCCTTCCCTATATTTTGTTTCCTAGTTCCTTTATTCGTAAACCAGCTAAATTATGGATTAAAGGGATATTTATATTATTAAAGCTAATTTGTAGGATCACATACGAAATTAAGGGATTAGAAAATATACCTGAAGAACCTGTCATAATAGTTTCAAAACATCAATCAGCTTTCGAAACCTTTGCTTTATTTTACTATATTGACAAAAGTTTTTTTATTCACAAAAAACAACTTTTTTACATCCCTATTTTTGGTCAATATTTATACAAAAGTAATATGGTTTCTATTAACAGGTCAGGAAAAGCATCTGCGATGCGCAAAATGTTGAAAGATGTTGAATCAAAACTAAATGATGGATCATCAATCATAATTTTTCCAGAAGGAACAAGAAAGATTCCTGGTGAAAAACCAAACTATAAAACTGGATTTTTGGGTATTTATAAAATTGCTAGAAGAAAACTTTTACCAATTGCTCTCAACTCTGGTACTTGTTGGCCAAAGAATGATTGGAATATTAAAAATGGGCACATTATTATTCAATTTTTACCTACAATAGAACCATATTTGAGGAAAGAAGAAGTATTTACAAAAGTTAAAAACTCTATTGAAGACGCAACTAATAAATTGTTAAATTAATTTTTATTTTCAGTAGGATCAAAGCTTCCAGCTTGACCAAGGTCTTCAATAATTTTTCTAATTTCTTTTGAATTTGAAAATTTATTTTGTAAAAAATCTAAATCATTATTACGAATTGCTTTTTGAAATGTTGACAAATCTTCACTAAATCTACCTAGCATCTCTAGGACTGCATCTTTATTTTTATTATATATATCACGCCACATAATTGGATCACTGCCGGCTAAACGTGTAAAATCTCTAAAACCAGCAGCCGAATATTTTATTACTTCATCTTTTAAATGTGACTCTAATTCTGTAGCAGTTGCTACTACAGAATAAGCAATTAGTTGTGGGATATGAGATGTCATAGCCAACACCCTATCATGTTTATTTGGGTCCATTTTTTCAACTATCATTCCTATAGATTCCCAAAAATAACTTATTTGTCTAATTGTATTTTCATCATTGCTTAATGGAGTCACTATACAATATCTATTTTCAAATAATTTGGCAAAACCATACTCCGGACCACTCTTTTCAATACCGGCAATAGGATGGGCAGGAAGAAATTTTAAATAATTATTATTTATACATTCTTTGAAATCTTGAATAACACTCACTTTTGTGGAACCTACATCTGTTATCAAGGTTGGTTGCGATATGTATTTATTCAGATCAGTAAAAATTTTTTTATAAGTATTTAAAGGAGTACATATAATTATTAAATCAAATTGCTGATTAAATTTATTTATATTTGTATCACCTTCTATCAAAAGATTTAATTCATTACATTTTTTAATAATATGTTCATTGGAATCTAATCCAAATATATTATTTGTTATATTTAGTTCAATTAAAGCTCTTGAAATTGAGGAACCTATTAGACCCATTCCTACAATTAATACTGATTCAATTTTTTTATTTACCATTTGATTTTTTTTAAACTTTCAATAGTTGTTTTCATTTCTTGACGAGTGCCTATAGTGATTCTTATACAATCTGGCAATTTATAACTGTTAAGCTGTCTAATTAAAATACCTGAATCTAATAAATGTTTTGTAATTTTTTTTGCTTTAATTTCTGTTAATTTAATAAAAGTAAAATTACCTTCAGAGGAATATGTTTTAATTTGTAATTTATTTAATTCTTTTTCAAACCATTTTTTCGTGTCTAAATTCAATTTAATAACTTTATTAATATAATTTTGGTCACTTAGTGCAGCAATTGCTAAATTTTGCGCCAAAGAAGAAGTATTAAAAGGGCCTTTG
This sequence comes from Pelagibacteraceae bacterium, assembly GCA_002718135.1. The sequence goes on from PBDN01000014.1 coordinate 10,067, forward strand.
ACTTTATTTAATATTTCACTTACCTTTTTACTCGAGTACGACCAACCAATCCTTAAACCAGCTAATCCATAAATTTTAGAAAAAGTACGAGTAAAAATAATATTTTCAAATTCATCTGCTAAAGCAAATCCTTTATTATAATCTTCCTTAATAACATATTCTGCATATGCTCCATCTATAACAACAATTATATCTTTAGGTATTTTTTTCATAAGTTTTTTGATGAAAGATTGGCTCAGATATGTTCCTGTAGGATTATTAGGATTTGCAAGATAAATCAATTTTGTTGCAACAGTAATTTCATCATAAATTGATTTTAAAGAAATTTTAAATTCTTTATCCTCTTTAATTTTTTTTGATGTTGCTCCAACTATTTTAGAAATAATTGGATACATTTCAAAACCATGATCTGCATGAACAATCTCGTCACCATCTCTACAAAAAGATAAAGCTGCAAATAGAAGGGCTTCATCAGAGCCGCAACCTAAAACAATTCTTTCTGAATCTATACCATGATATTTACTTATCGAATGTCTTAAGGTCTCGCCATCAATTTCTGGATAACGATTAACATCTAAAAGAAATTTTTTTGATTTACTTAATTTTGATACTAAAGGTGAAGGTCCATAAGAACTTTCATTTGAAGATAATTTAATAATATTTTTTTTGCCAAAAATATTCTGCTTTCCTCCTTTATAAATATTAATACTATTTATAGATCTCTTAGTTTGTATTAAGTCTGCATTGGTTTGTTGAAGCTTTGAAGATGCTTGGAATAATTCTCTCCAGATTCTAACTATAGTATCTTTAGAGTATTTTGTTTTAGAATTATTAATTAACCGATCTAAAACTTTTTGCTCTCTTTCAAGATCAACGATATTCTTTAATGAATTTTTGTGTTTTCCAATTGAGCTTACAATATTAGCCCTACTTTCTAAAATATCTAAAATTTTATCATCAAGGATATTGATTTCTGCACGAAGTTTATCTAATTCTTTGTTTTCCATAATTGTGAATGTGTCTTTACAAAGTATCTTAACAGAAATCAAAAAAAACTAGATTTAACAGGTAAATATTAAGAGATATTGACAAAAAAATGATATCCTCTAAATACCCCTCCTGCACCGATTTGAAACAGCTTGCGGGTGTGTATCTGAACTGCTAAAGCGTGATACCCTACTCTCAAATTAACAAATTGGCTTGGATAAATATATGATTAAGTCAACAATAGTAGAAAATAAAGAAATAGATTGTCAAATATTAGTTTGTGAGGATATTAATTTTAAATTAGTATCTGGTACATCACTGCCTGAATTAAAAATAGCTTTTAAAACATTTGGTAAACTTAACAAAAATAAAACAAATGCTATACTTATATGCCATGCATTAACAGGTGATCAATATGTGACTGGGAATAATCCAATTACAAAAAAAGATGGTTGGTGGGCACGTATGGTAGGTCCGAACAAACCTATAGATACAAACAAATTTTTTGTAATTTGTTCAAATGTTCTAGGTGGTTGCGCTGGGTCAACAGGGCCAAAAGAGATAAATCCTCATACTGAAAAACCTTATGGTGCAAATTTTCCATCAGTTACAATTAAAGATATAGTTAAGGCTCAGACTTATTTAATTGATGCACTAACGATTTCTAAATTATTTTCAGTAGTTGGAGGTTCAATGGGGGCCATGCAAGCCCTACAATGGTCCATAGATTTTCCTGAAAGAGTTGAAAAAATTTTACACATAGCAGGAGCCCTTAAACATTCTGCTCAAAATATTGCCTTTCATGAAGTTGGCAGACAGGCAATAATGAATGATCCACTTTGGCATAAAGGTAACTATCAATTAGAAAAAACAGTGCCTGAAAGAGGGCTTTCTGTTGCGAGAATGATAGCTCATATAACATATTTATCTGAAAATGCATTACACAGAAAGTTTGGCCGTAAACTTCAATCTCGTGATATTATTTCTTTTGGTTTTGATGCAGATTTTCAAATTGAAAGTTATCTTAGATATCAAGGCAGATCTTTTGTTGATAGATTTGATGCTAATTCTTATTTATATTTGACAAGAGCTATGGATTACTTTGATCATGCAGAGACTTATAAAAAATCAATTGAATTTTCAAATGCACCTAATAATCATATTAGATATTTAGTTATATCTTTTAGCTCTGATTGGCTATTCCCAACATTAGAAAATAAAGCAATAGTTGAAACATTAAATTTTTTTTCAAAAAAAGTCAGTTTTACTGAAATTGAAACAGATAAAGGGCATGACAGTTTTTTACTAGATGAACCTAATTTAGATTTTGTAACAAAAGGATTTTTAGAAAATAATATAGGGCTAAAAAAATGAATAAAATAAAAAGTATAAGAAAAGATTGGAAATTAATAGAATCTTTAATCAATCATAATGCAAAATTATTAGATGTTGGTTGTGGTGAAGGTGAATTAATACATCAATTAAAAAATAACTTAAAAGCAAATACCCATGGTATTGAATTAAATGGTGAATTAGCTCAAAAAGCAATAGCAAAAGGTCTTAATGTAGTACATGGCAATGCTGAGAAAGATCTATCACAATATGCAAATCAAAGTTTTGATTATGTAATTTTGAGTCAAACTCTACAGGCTATGATGAAACCAAAACAAATAATAACTGAATTACTAAGAATAGGTGGAAGAGCTATAGTATCTTTTCCAAATTTTGGTCACTGGAAGATAAGACTGCAACTTTTATTTTCAGGAAAAATGCCAGTAACAGAAGGTTTACCATTTGCTTGGTATGATACACCTAATATTCATTTTTTTACAATAAAAGACTTTCAAAATTTATGCTCTGAAATGAATATTATAATTGAAAAAAGTATTGGACTTACAGCTAAAGGAAAGCAGTTTGATATAAATAATAGTAATTTTTATAGTACTAATTTATTTACTCATGAAGCAATATTTTTATTAAGTTATCAAAATTTTGAACCTATTAAAATTAAATCTGCAAAAAGAATGTTTGTTAAAAATTCTGCTATAATTAGTTAATGAACAAATTAAAAATCAAAGTTGTTAATCAATTAAAAGATAATTATTCTTATATAATTTACAAAACAGATAATTCTTTTGCAACAATAGTTGATCCTGCAGAAAGTCAATCACATATTAATGTTTTAAAACAAAAAAATCTAATATTGGAAAAGATCCTAATTACACATCATCATGACGATCATATAAGTGGTATAGATGGATTAATAAAAATATTTCCTAATACTAAAATTTATTCCCCGAATAAATTACATTCCTTTTCATCAAAATTAATCAAAGAAGGAAATATTATTAGAACAAGCATAAATGAATTTGTTGTTCTTGAAACTCCAGGACACACCTTGGATCATATAATATTATATGACTCTAAAAACAAAATTTTATTTTCTGGTGATACATTATTTAGATTAGGATGTGGAAGAGTTTTCGAAGGAACTTATGATCAAATGTATTATTCTCTAAAAAAAATTAATTCCTTAGATGATAACACTACGGTTTATTGTGGTCATGAATATACGATAACAAATCTTAATTTTCTTGAAAGCTTATTAAATGATAATGATGATTTAATTTCATTGAGACGTAAAATAGAATCTGAAATCAAACAACTAAAGCGTTCGATTCCTTTTAACCTTGGTTCAGAAAAGCAAATCAATCCCTTTCTTAATCAAAATTCTGATTTGGCAATTCAACTGAAAGAAAAGCACAAATTTTCTAATATTGAGCTTTTTACTTTTTTAAGAGATCAAAAGAATCAATTTTAAAGATTTTCATCATAAAATTAAGTGGATTTTAAGTCTTTTCAATTGACTATTGTTATTGTTCATTATAAATCCCGGATTTCTTGAAATAAATTATGTTAGCAGTATTTAAAACAGGTGGAAAACAATATTCTGTTAAAACAGGACAAATTCTAAAAGTTGAAAAACTTGAAGGAAAAAAAGGTGATAATATATCTTTTAAAAATGTTCTTGCGATTTCTGATAAAACAAAAAACACTATTGGCACTCCCTTAATTCAAGGGGCCGTTGTTCAAGCAAAAATTGTTCAACAAATTAGAGGTAATAAAATTATAGTTTTTAAAAAAAGAAAACGACAAAATTATAGATCAACTCAAGGTCATAGACAATATTTAACAGTTTTACAAATTGAAACAATCTCACTAGATGGTAAAATATCTACTAATAAGAAAAAAATAGTAGAAAAAAAATCTAAAGACAAAAAAACAAATAATGAAAAAAAAGAAATAATTAAATCGCCCTCTAAAAAGACAGCACAAAAAAAAACAATTTCAAAGAAAAAAATTATTAAAAAAGCAGTGAAAAAGACTACAACTAAACAGGAGAAAAAATAATGGCTACAAAAAAAGCTGGTGGTAGTTCACGTAATGGTCGCGACTCTATAGGTCGCAGACTTGGCGTAAAGAAGTTTGGTGGTGAAAATGTTATTTCAGGTAATATTATTGTACGTCAAAGAGGAACTAAGTTTCATCCAGGTAGTAATGTTGGTATAGGAAAAGATCATACCATTTTTGCAACAACTAATGGAAAAGTTACATTCAAAAAAACTCGTCTAAGAACTTACGTATCTGTTACACCTTTATAGTATATAGGAGTAGTAAAACTCCTTTTTTTAATGAAATTTCTTGATCAAGTAAAAATATATGTTGTTTCCGGCAGAGGTGGAAATGGGTGTGTAAGTTTTAGAAGAGAAAAATATATTGAATTTGGAGGACCTAATGGAGGTGATGGAGGCAAGGGAGGAGATATTATTTTTATTACTGATCACAATATCAATACCCTTATAGATTTTCGTTATCAACAACACTTTAAAGCTAAAAAAGGTGCAGATGGTATGGGGAAAAATAAAACGGGCCCTAGTGGAAAAGATATAATTATTAAAGTGCCTCCAGGAACGGAAATATATAATGAGGATAAAACAGTTTTATTTACTGAATTATTAGATAATAATACAAAATTTACATTTCTTAAAGGTGGCAAAGGTGGTCTTGGAAATTCTCACTTCAAAAGCTCAACCAATCAAGCACCTAGACGATTTACCAAAGGAGAGCCTCAAGAGGAACAGTGGATATGGTTATCATTAAAATTATTTGCTGATGTAGGTATAATTGGTAAACCTAATGCTGGTAAATCTACATTTCTATCAAAAGTTTCCAAAGCAAAACCAAAAGTTGCTGATTATCCTTTCACTACACTACACCCAGTTTTAGGAGTAGTTAAACAATTTGATAAAGAAATAGTAATTGCTGATATACCTGGTTTAATTGCTGGAGCACATGAGGGTAGGGGATTAGGAGATAAATTTTTAGCCCATATAGAAAGATGCAAAATATTACTTCATATGATTGATATTTCAGATTCTGATTGGAAAAATAATTATCTAATTGTGAAAGATGAATTGAAAAAATATGGTAAAAAACTCATTAATAAAGAAGAAATAGTAGTTTTAACAAAAACTGATATTGCAACAAATAATATTGATAAAAACCTTAAGAAAATAGAAACTTTTATTGGGAAAAAACCATTTACAATTTCTAGTTTTGAAGGAAAAGGATTAAAAGAATTGATTCAATATCTTTTTGTAAGATGTTTTATTAAAAATGATTGATAAATATAAAAAAATAGTAATTAAAATTGGATCATCATCTATAGTAGATCCTAAAACAAAAAAAATTAGATCGAAGTGGATTAGTGATTTTTGTAAAGATATTGCAAAACTTCATAAAAATAAAAAAATAATTATAGTGTGCTCTGGAGCAATTGCCTTAGGGTCTGATTCTATTTCAAAAACTAAAAATATTCGTAAATTAGAAGAAAAACAAGCTGCTGCTGCAATAGGTCAAATAGAATTAGCTTATCAATGGAAACAAAAATTAAAAAAATATAAAATAAAGGTAGCACAACTATTACTTACACTAGATGATAGTGAAATCAGGCGACGATATTTAAATGCCAGAAAGACAATAAATGCACTCCATCAAAAAAATATTATACCAATTATTAATGAGAATGACACTGTTGCTACAGAAGAAATACGCTATGGTGACAATGATCGTCTTGCAGCAAGAGTTGCTCAAATGTCTGATTCTGATTTACTAATTCTTTTAAGTGATATTGATGGTTTATATAGTAAGAATCCTGTTAAAAATAAAAATGCTAAAAAAATTAGCGAAGTATATACAATTAATAAAGAGATTAAAAAAATGGGCAATTATCAATCTTCAAATTTAGGAAGTGGTGGAATGGCGACAAAAATTTGGGCTGCTGAAATATGTATGAATAACGGATGCACAACAATAATTACCAATAGTACAAAAAAGAATCCTTTGATTAATACTTCAATAAAAAATTCAACAATTTTTTACTCAAATAAAACAACTTCTTCTTCTAGAAAACAATGGTTGCTAAATCATTTACATCCATCAGGAAAAATTTATTTAGATGAAGGAGCTTCGAGGGCAATTATGAATAATAAAAGTCTCTTACCTGCAGGAATAATTGAGGTAAGTGGTAAATTTAATAGAGGTGATGTAGTTACTATCCTCTCATATAAACAAAAAAAAATAGGAATAGGAATATCTGCTTATGATATTAATGAGGCAAAAAAAATTATTGGTAAAAAAACTAGAGAAATATCAAAAATATTAGGATATGATGGCAGAGATGAAATAATTCATAAAGATGATCTTGTAAAAACAACATGACCAATATTAGAGAAATAATTTATAACTTGGGTAAGAATGCTAAAATTGCTTCTCAACTTATTAGATCAGTAGATATAACAAAAAAAAATATTGCTCTTAAAAATTTAAAAAAAAATATTGAATTAAATGCAGATAAAATAATAGAAGAAAATTCAAAAGATTTAGATAATGCTGTCAAAAAAAATTTGTCTCCACCGCTAATAAATAGACTTAAAGTAAATAAAGATACAATTAATGGGTTAATTAAAAGTATTAACATAATATTAGAGCTACCAGATCCAACTGGAAAAATTTTACATGAATGGACTCAACCAAATGGCTTAAAATTTAAGAAAATATCTGTGCCCTTGGGTGTAATAGGAGTAATTTATGAATCAAGGCCAAATGTAACAGTCGACGCAGCATGTATTTCTTTAAAGTCAGGAAATGCTCTAATTTTAAGAGGAGGTAGTGACAGTTTTTATACTTCTAAATTTCTTGTTGAAATAATTTCAAAATCTTTCGATGAAGCAGGAATTCCAAAAAATATTATACAAATGATACCAACCACTGACAGAAAAGCTGTTGATCATCTTTTACAAATGACAGAATATGTAAACGTAATTATTCCAAGAGGAGGCAAAAGTCTAATAACAAAAATTAAATCAACAAGTAAAATTCCTGTTATTAAACATCTAGAAGGTATATGTCATATTTATGTAGATCATGAAGCTGATCTTGAAATTGCAAAAAAAGTAATTTTAAATAGCAAATTAAGAAGACCGGAAATCTGTGGAGCAACAGAAACATTATTAATTGATGAAAAAATAAAACAAAAAGCAAAAGATTTAATAATGCCTCTTAAGGAATTAGGATGTGAAATCAGAGGAGATAAATTTATTCAATCAATTGATAAATCTTTTATTAATGCTTCTGAAGCTGACTGGTCAACTGAATATTTAGACAAAATTTTATCAGTAAAATTAGTTAATGGTATTAATGAAGCTATTCATCATATTCAAACTTATTCTTCGGGTCACACAGATTGTATTATTACTGAAAATGAAGATTCATTTAAAACTTTTTACAATAACATTGATAGTGCCATAATACTTAAAAATGCTTCAACTCAATTTGCTGATGGAGGTGAGTTTGGCTTTGGTGCTGAAATTGGCATATCTACTGATAAATTGCACGTTAGGGGACCAGTAGGAGCTCAACATTTAACCAGTTTTAAATATATTATCCATGGCAGTGGCCATGAAAGACCATAATTGAAAAAAGTTGGACTACTTGGCGGCTCATTTGACCCACCTCATAAGGGGCATATATATATTTCATTAGAAGCAAAAAAAATTTTGAAACTAGATGAAATTTGGTGGTTGATAACACCTAAAAATCCACTTAAAATATTAGAACCTGCAAGTTATAATGAAAGACTAAAAAATTGTAAAAAAATTACATTAAATAAACCTATTAAAATAAAACAGATTGAAAAAAAAATAAATTCTAAGTGTTCATATCAAACAATTAAATTTATTAATAATTTTTATGAACATATTGATTTTGTATGGTTAATGGGAGCAGACAATTTAATTAATATGCATAAATGGGAAAAATGGAGAAAAATTTTTTCTTATATGCCTATTGTAGTTTTTAGAAGACATGGATATAATAATAAGGCTATAAATAGCAAGGTATCAAAGGTGTTTAAAAATAAACAAGTTAATCAAAATTTTTTAAAAAAAAATAATTTTTCTCAATTGCCTTTGTGGTCTTTTATTACTAATAAAGAAATTAGAATATCATCTACAGAAATTAGAAAACAAAGAAATAACTTAAGAGGTAAAAATTAAAAACAACAATCAATTAACAAAGGTTATTTTTAATATTCTTGATAATGCTAAAGCAAATAATATTAAAGTCATTAGTTTAAAAAATAAGTCCTCAATTGCTGATTATTTTATTATTGCAACTTGTACGTCAACAAGACATGCGAATTCTACTGCCGAAGAGTTAACTAAAGAATTAAAAAAATTAGGTATTAAATGTCCCACCCCTGAAGGAAAACCTAAATGTGATTGGTTAATTGTTGATGCAGGTCTAATTATTGTACATTTATTTCGTCAAGAAATTAGAGAAATATATAATCTTGAAAAGTTATGGGATTTAAGCTTTAATTCTGCTAATTCAAAATTAACATAAATTTATGTACAATATTTCTAATAAAATAATTAAAGAAGTTAGTTTAACTCTAATTTTAGTTTTATTATTATTTTCAAATACTTTATTCGCTAAAAATAAAGAATCATATGAATATTTAGATTTATTTGGTCAAGTTTTTGACAGAGTACGCTCATCATATGTTGAGGAAGTAACTGATGAGGAACTAATTGAAAAAGCTATAGACGGAATGTTAACTGGTCTTGATCCTCATTCAGGTTTTATGAATGCAGAAATTTGGAAAGAAATGCAAGTTGACACCAAAGGTAAGTTTGGTGGATTAGGAATTGAAATAACTTTAGAAGAAGGTTTTGTTAAAGTAATTTCTCCAATTGAAGATACTCCTGCATATAAAGCTGGCGTCTTAGCTGGTGATTATATTATTCAAATAAATGAAACACCAGTTTTTGGATTAACTTTGAATGAAGCTGTTGATTTGATGAGAGGTGATAGAGGAGAACCAATTACAATTACAATTTCTCGAGAAGGCTTAGAACCTTTTGAACTAACTATTATAAGAGATATCATCAAAGTACAATCTGTTAAAAGTGAAATTTATGAAAATATTGGTTACTTAAGAGTTACTTCTTTTTCTGAACAATCCGAAGATGGTTTAAAAAAATCAATTAAAAAAATTAAAAAAGAATTAGGTCAAAATGAAAAAGGATATATCCTAGATTTAAGATCTAATCCTGGAGGACTATTAGATCAAGCTGTAAAGGTTACTGATATATTCCTAGAAAAAGGTGAGATTGTTTCTACTAGAGGTAGAGAAAAAAAAGATATTAAAAGATATAATGCGAAAAGTGGTGATCTCATCAACAAAAAACCCTTAGTCATTATTATTAATGGTGGCTCAGCTTCAGCTGCAGAAATTGTAGCTGGGGCACTTCAAGATCATAAAAGAGCTATTGTTATAGGCACTAATTCCTTTGGCAAGGGTTCCGTGCAAAGCATTATTCCTTTTCAAAAATCAAACTCAAATGAGATGACTGGTATAAGACTGACTACTGCCAGATACTACACTCCTTCGGGTAAGTCTATTCAAGGAAAAGGAATAGTCCCAGATATTATAGTAGAGCAAGGGGTTTTTGAATCCTTTGATTATCAAAACTTTTCAGAAGCAGATTTGAAAGACTCTCTTGATAAAGAAGATAAAAATAAAAACACAGAAGAAAGCCCTGAAGAAGAACTATCTGAAAAAGAAAAGAAGTTAAAAAAAGATTTTCAATTACAACGCGCTTTAGATTTGATTAGAGGATTAAGTATATATAAAGAATCTCTAACAAACTAATGACAAAAGAATATAGAAAATGTGTTGGGATGATGATTTTAAATCCAAAAAAAGAAATCCTAGTAGGTAAAAGACTTGATCACCCAAGTGGATTTTGGCAAATGCCTCAAGGTGGGATAGATAACTATGAAATACCAGAAGAAGCTGTATGGCGTGAAATGATGGAGGAAATTGGCACCAACAATGCAAGTTTAATAAAATCATCAAAACAATGGATTAATTATGAAATTCCTCAAGAGACTTTGGATACTTTGCCTTGGGGCAAAAAGTACATAGGCCAAACACAAAAATGGTTTGCATTTAAATTTTTGGGAAAAGACTCTGAAATAAATGTAGGAACAGATAACCCAGAATTCAGTGAGTGGAAATGGTCAAATCACAACTTGCTTGTTGAAAATATAGTACCCTTCAAAAGAAAAGTTTATGCAAAAGTATTAGATGAATTTTTTGATATATTTAAATGAAAAAATTTATTTTTATTTTTTTAATATTTTTTTTTGTAAATGCAAATGGAAGTGAGCTTAAATCATTAGAGGAGTCTTTTAAAAATATTAAAAACCAAGGCGAAAAATCATTACTATTAATGCAACGGTGTTCAGCCATTTATGGTGCTCTTTCTACAATGCCTCCAGTTGAATTAAATATTAATGAA
>PBDN01000015.1 GCA_002718135.1 Pelagibacteraceae bacterium
TAGATAAAGTACTTGGAACAAGTTTTTTTATGCCAACAATTTTAAAAGCTGGCGAAGTTCTAGAGTATGGTGGAGGAACTCCTATTCTTTTCCAACATTTGTTTTGGTTTTTCGGTCACCCGGAAGTTTATATTGTTGCTTTACCTGCTTTTGGAATTGTGTCTGATTTAATCTCAGTACGTGCAAGAAAAAATGTTTTTGGTTACCGAATGATGGTTTGGGCAATAGTAATTATTGGGGGTCTATCTTTTATTGTTTGGGCACACCACATGTATGTTGCTGGAATGAATCCTTGGTTTGGATTTTTCTTTGCCACTACAACTTTAATTATTGCTGTGCCAACAGCAATTAAAGTTTATAACTGGGTTCTTACCCTTTGGAGAGGTAATATTAAATTAACTTTACCAATGTTATTTGCCATAGCTTTTATTATTACCTTTGTGAATGGAGGTTTAACAGGATTATTTCTTGGAAATGTTGCAGTGGATGTACCATTGTCAGATACTTATTTTGTTGTAGCTCATTTTCATATGGTAATGGGGATAGCACCTGTGCTTGTAATCTTAGGTTCAATTTACCATTGGTTTCCACTTATTACTGGTCGTTTTCTAAATGAAAGACTAGGAAGAATTCATTTTTGGGTTACATTTATAGGCTCATATTCTATATATTTTCCGATGCATTATTTAGGTTTCATGGGAGTAACAAGAAGATACTTTGAAGTTTTTGAAGGTGAGGCATTTACTTATTCAATAACAGGTATCAATCAATTTATAACTGTAGCAGCTTTAATTACTGGTGCCGTTCAATTCTTATTTTTTTACAATATAATTGTTAGTTCAAAGTTTGGAAAAAAAGCTGGAAAAAACCCTTGGAAGGCATGTTCTTTGGAATGGCAAACAGCAGATGTACCTCCAACACATGGCAATTTTGGTAAAGAATTACCCGTTGTTTATAGATGGGCTTATGATTATAGTGTTCCTGGAGCAAAGGATGATTTCATTACTCAAGATACACCACCCAGTGATGTTCCTGATGCAAAAGTCGAGCAAACATGAGTAGTAATAAACAAAGTATAATTAAACTAATAACACAAAAACCCTGGGAGCCATCACAGGTTAAAGTTGATAATTTACATGAGGGTAAAACATTTAATTTACATGTAGGAAAACTAGGTCTGCGTTATTTAATGGTTGTTAGTACCATTATGTTCTGTTTATTCATCGTAACTTATGCAGATAGAATGGTATACGATGATTGGGTTAGAATGCCTGAGCCTTTTTTACTTTGGATAAATACTTTAATACTTGTCATTAGTAGTTTTGTCTTTATTCGTATTCAACTAGCTTCAAAGAAAAATAATTTTGAAAAAGCAAGAAGAGAATTATTTTTTATTGGATTTTTAGCTGTATTATTCCTCATTGGTCAATTATTAGTATGGCAAGATTTGGTTCAAGCAGGCTATTATGTTTCTGGCAGTCCAGCAAATGGTTATTTTTACGTATTTACTACTCTTCATGGTTTTCATCTCTTAGGGGGTTTAATATATTGGGCTATGACAATAAATAAAGTTTGGAAGCTTGAGAATATAGTTATTAGAAAAGCAAAACATACAATAGAATTATGTGCAATTTATTGGCATTTTTTATTAGCTGTGTGGATAGTGCTATTTGGATTAATGTTATTTTCATAATGAAAGGTTAACTAATGGAGTCAAATCAAAACGTAGAAGTAATAGTTCCTGAAAAGCAATCCTTTTCTAAGGAATGGGCGTCTGACCAAAAAGCTTTTAAAGGTGTTCCATGGGGAAAAGCAATGATGTGGATATTTCTTGTTAGTGATACTTTTGTTTTTAGTATTTTTTTAATTTCTTACATGACGGTACGATTTTCTACGAAAGCAGATTGGCCTAATGCTAGTGAAGTTTTTGGACTTCATATTGGTAGTGTTAATGTACCTCTACTTTTAATTGCTATTATGACATTCATTTTAATTACTAGTAGTGGAACTATGGCGCTAGCGGTTAAGTATGGTTATGAAAAAAATCGTAAAATGTGTGGTTATCTGATGTTAGCCACAGCTATTTTTGGCGCATCTTTTGTAGGTATGCAAGCATTTGAATGGACTAAATTAATTATGGAGGGTGTAAGACCTTGGTCTAATCCATTTGGAGCACCTCAATTTGGAGCTATATTTTTTATGATAACTGGTTTTCATGGTACACATGTCACAATTGGTGTTATTTTTCTTTTTATAATGACTAGAAAAGTGTTTAGGGGAGATTTTGATTCTGGAAGAAGAGGTTTCTTTACTTCTCAAAAATCACATTATGAAGCAATAGAAATTATGGGTTTATATTGGCACTTTGTTGATTTAGTATGGGTTTTTATTTTTGCATTTTTCTATTTATGGTGAGGTAATTTATGGCTGAAGGTACACAACAACATCCGCTTAAAATTTATTTTTATGTCTGGACACTTCTTTTTGTATTTAGTGCATTTTCTTATTGGGTTGATTGGTATGGATTTCAAGGTTTTACCCGGTGGGGTTTGATATTATTTTTTATGCTTATTAAAGCAGGTTTTATTTGTGCAATTTTTATGCATATGTGGTGGGAACGTCTACCAATTATTGCTGCGATTCTATTTCCTTGTTCAGCTATTTTAGTATTTGTATTTATTATGTGGCATGAGTCTTATTGGACATTAATAATTAGAAAAATTTATTTTGCTATTGCTGGTTCTTAGATTGCAAGGTGTCTCAATTAATTCAAAAAATATTGATAAAAAACAGCTTTTTATTTAATTTTAATAGCTTTTACCAATTAATGAAACCTAGAGTTATGTCTCTAGTTATTTTTACATGTGTTGTTGGTTTGATTGCTGCTCCAGTACAAGTGGATTTTTTAACTGCTTTACTATCTTTATCTTCTGTTGCATTAGGAGCAGGAGCTGCTGGGGCATTAAATATGTGGTATGAGTCAGATCTAGATGCATTAATGAAAAGGACATGTTTAAGGCCCATTCCAACAGGTAAAGTTTCTAACAATCAGGCTTTAATTTTTGGTTTATCAACGGCATTTTTATCTGTTGTCTCTCTTTATTTTTTCTCTAATTTTTTATCATCTCTAATGTTATTAATAACAATATTATTTTACGTAGTAATTTATACAATGTGGTTAAAAAAACTTACACCACAAAATATTGTTATAGGTGGAGCTGCAGGCGCTTTCCCTCCAATTATAGGTTGGACAATTGCTACAGGAAATATAACTTTAGAGCCAATTTTATATTTTTTAATTATATTTTTTTGGACCCCTTCTCATTTTTGGGCATTAAGCATGTATAGAAAAGAAGACTACAATAATGCTAGTATTCCTATGCTTCCAGTTGTAGCCGGCGTTAAAATTACAAAAATAAACATTTTTATTTATAGTCTAATTTTATTTTTTATTTCATTGTCTCCTTATTTCTTTGGATATCTAGATCTACCTTACTTTATTTCCAGTCTGATGTTAGGTGTATACTATGTTTATTTGTGTTTTAAGTTATTAAGAGAAACAGTTGATGAAAATAAATTTTCTAAAAAAATATTTATATATTCAATTTTATATCTATTTTTGATTTTTATTGCCATATTATTAGATGGAGTTATTTAATGAAAAAAATATTTAATATATTTATTTTTTTTAACTTAATATTTTTTCCTAGTTTAATTCAGGCCAGATGTGCAATTTGTTATACCCAAGGTATGTCAGGCGCTAGTATTGCAGTAATTATTATTGTTTTGTCAGCTATTGTTTTATTTATTGCTAATAAATTTTTACAAAAATTTTTAGAAAAGTATAATTAAAAAAAATTAATCATTTTTAGTTATTGTATCTCTTTTTATTTTATCTGCTTTAATCCAAACCCAGGTAATTAAAAAATAGCAAAATAAAAAAATACCCATAACCAGATAAAGTAATAAAGTTTGTGATGTAAATTCCATATTATCTAATATTATAAATCAAATTATTTACTCATGAAACAAAAAATTATGATGTCATTTCACTTATACAATACAATGCTACTGTTATTGCGGTATCAGAGCGTAAAATTCTTTCACCTAGAGAAACAGAAATCACATTAGTTTTAGTTGAAATTAATGCTCTTTCTTCATCTGAAAATCCACCTTCTGGACCAATTAGAATAGCAAATTTACTTTTATTTCTTTTTAGAGACTTCAGAGTCTCTATAATTAATTTATTCTTTTCAAGTTTTTCATCACAAAAAATCAATATTCTATCTTTTGGCCAATTATAAATAAGATCATTTAATTTTAAAACCTTTTCAACTGAAGGAATATCTAACCTTTCACTTTGTTCTGAAGCTTCTATAGCGTTTTCTTGAAGTCTTTTAAGATTTATATTTTTAATACTAGAGTAATTTGTAAAACATGGAATAATTTTTGAAACACCTAATTCAGTTGCTTTTTGAATAGCTATCCCCATTCTTTGCTGTTTAATAGGAGAAAATATTAACCAGATATCTTTAGATTTTGCAAATGAATTTATTTTTTTAACTGCTTTTAATTCAATGCTATCTCTTTTAATTGATACAATTATTGCTTCCCATTCTCCTGAGATCCCATCAAATATTTTTATGAAATCATTATTTTTTACCCGCATAACATTTTTTAGATAATGATATTGTTTTTTCTTAATATAAATAATTAAGTTAGCAGATATCTTTTGACTAACAAAAATACGTACTTTGGACTTTTTCATAATTTTAATATAATGAATTATTTATCATTTTTTATGTATAATGTAATTAACCCTATTAAAATAAAATATTTTGTTAATCTTATTAGGTTAAATAAACCCATTGGCTTTCTACTTCTAATGTGGCCATGTTGGTTCGCTTTAGCAGAATTAGAACAAAAAAATTTTCTATTAATTCAATGGTATTTTTATTTTTTTATAGGCGCTTTATTAATGAGAAGTTCAGGATGTATAATTAATGATTTAGTTGATATTAAAATAGATCAAAAGATTCAAAGAACAATTTATAGACCACTTGCTTCAAATAAAATTACGATTTTAGAATCATTAATTTTATTATTTTTTTTACTTATCTTATCATTAATAATTTTATTACAATTTAAAAAAATTGCAATTTTATTTGGTTTTTTATCAATTCCATTAATAATTATTTATCCATTTCTAAAAAGATATACTTACTGGCCTCAAATAGGCCTAGGCCTAGTTTTTAGTTGGGGAATATTGATTGCATCAATGCAATTTTATGAAAAAATAACACTAAGTTATTTATTATTATACATAGGGTGTATATTCTGGACGCTTGCTTATGATACAATTTATGCATATCAGGACCGACAGGATGACATTATAAATAATATTAAATCAACAGCTGTGCTTTTTGGAAATAAAGGCAAAATCTTGGTAAAAATTTTTTACACGTTATTTTTAGGTTTTATAGCCTATGCAAATTACTACAACTCCCAATCTTTTTTAAGTTTAATAACAATATTTTGTTTAATTCTTGCTATTGTATTTTATTTGAATAAATGGGATCCTAATTCTAAAGAGAGTTGTGATTTTTATTTTAGATTTAACAATATAATTGGATTGTTATGTTTCGCATATCTTTTTGTATTTTAGATATTATTTATGACTAAAAATAACCAAACTAGCAAAAAAATAATTCTTAGACTAATTAAAAACTATATCTTCCCACATAAGTTAAAAATATTTTTAGCATTAATAATGATGATTATTTCAGCTGCTGCGACAGGATTACATGCATGGTTGGTTCGCCCAGCTCTGGATGAAGTTTTAATTAAAGGTAATAAAGAAATGTTATTTTTAATACCAATAGCAATTATTATTGTTACATTATGTAAAGGATTGGCAACATATACTCACTCATTCCAAATGAGTAAAGTAGCGCACTTAATAATATCTAAATTACAATCAGAAATGTTTGAAAAATTAATGTTTTTTAACATTAAATTTTATAATGATTCAAAATCTGGAAATTTAATTTCTAGATTAATAAATGATACCTACTTTTTAAGAATGGCAATTGTTAAATCTGTTACAGGTATAATAAAAGATGTTTTGGTTATTATTTTTTTATTGGGAAATATGTTTTATCAAAGTTGGGAATTAACTATTTTTGCTTTTTTTGCATTTCCATTAGCATTATGGCCAATTAGAAAAATTGGTAATAGTATTAGAAAAATTACACACAACATTCAAAAAGAAATAGCAATATTTTCTAATTCATTAAGTGAAAGTATTAAATCAATAAGACAAGTTAAGGCATATAATAGAGAAAATTATGAGAAGAATAAATCATATGAAACAATAAATCAGATAAAAAACTATTTCATCAAATCTGCTTTCATTAGTAATCGTTTAAGCCCACTTATGGAATTTATTGGTAGTCTAGCTGTAGCACTATCAATTTATGTAGGAGGAGTTTTTGTATTAAATGAATCCATGACTACTGGTCAATTTATGAGCTTTCTTGTTAGTTTGTTGTTAGCTTATCAACCAGTTAAAGCTCTAGGAAATTTAAATATTAGTGTTCAAGAGGGCCTGGCTGGTGCTGACCGAATTTTTCAACTTATGGATTCTGAAGAAAAAAATAAAGAAACTGATAATTTTAGTGATGAATTAATTGTTAAAAAGGGCAAAATAGAAATAAAAAATTTAAATTTTGCTTATGGTAGTAGTAATATTTTAGAAAATCTTAATATTTCAATTCCTGAAGGTAAAAAAATTGCTATTGTGGGTCTTTCTGGATCAGGAAAATCAACAATAATTAGTCTTTTGTTAAGATTTTATAATGATTATAAAGGTCAAATATTAATAGACAGCCAAGATATAAGAAAATATTCTCTAAAGTCATTAAGAGAAAATTTCTCTCTAGTTAGTCAAGAAACAATACTATTTAATCAAAGCATTAAAACGAATATAAGATACGGTAATCTAAATGCTACTCCAGAAGAAATATTAAATGCCGCGGAAGAAGCAGGGGTTAATGAATTTGCAAATTCCTTTTCAGAAAAACTAGATACAATTGTTGGAGAAAGTGGTGTTAAGTTATCAGGAGGTCAAAGACAACGTATAGCTATAGCAAGAGCAATGATCAAGAAGGCACCTATACTTTTATTTGATGAAGCTACTTCTGCTTTAGATAATTTAACAGAACAAAAAATACAAAAATCTATTAATAAGCTTACGAAAAATAAAACATCTGTCATTATAGCCCATAGACTTAGTTCAATTGAAGACTCTGATTTAATTTATGTATTAGATAAGGGTAATATTGTTGGAGAAGGTACGCATAATGAATTATTGCAAAATTGTAATTTGTATTCAAAATTACAGTTGCAACAAGAACTTAATTTAGAAGTTTAAGAAATATAAATGAAATTAAATTCATATAATCAACTCAAGGAAATTTTTACTAAAGTTTCAATTTCTAGTGACATTGAAGGAATTTTACATTGGGACATGTCTACTATGATGCCTTCCAATTCTAGAAATAATAGAGCAAACCAGTTAGGATTTATTGCCAATCTTAAGCATAGCTTATTATCTGATCCTAAAGTATCAGATTTAATAGCTAAAGTTGATATAAATCAGTTATCTAAAGATGATTTAGCTAACTTTAAAGAAATGCAAAGAGAACATATATTATTATCTTCTTTGCCAGCTGATTTGGTAGAGGCAATTTCAAAAACATCTGCTTTATGTGAAGGCAAATGGAAGGAGGCTAAAAAAAATTGTGATTTTGGCATTGTTAAAGATGATTTAAATGAATTAATTAATTTATCCAAACAAGAATCACAGATTTTGGGTGAAAAATTAAATTGTTCTCCATATGAAGGATTGATTCAGAAATATGAACCTTATTCTAATGTTGAAAATATAACAAAAATTTTTGAAGATTTAGAAATTTTTTTAGTATCATCTATAGATAAAATAATTGAAATACAAAAAAAAGAATCTGTATTATTTATAAAGGACCAGTTATCATCATTAGATCAGCATAAAATTGCTAAAATTTTAATGAAAACTATTGGATTTGATTTTAGCAAGGGTAGATTAGATGTAAGTGAGCATCCTTTCTGTGGTGGTGCAACTGATGACGTTCGTATTACTACTCGATACAGTGAGCAAGATCCTTTTACATCTTTAGAAGGCGTAATGCATGAAACAGGTCACGCACTTTATGAAATGGGATTACCTCTAAATTGGCAACATCAACCAGTTGGCAAATCAAGAGGTATGGCAATGCATGAAAGTCAGTCTTTGCTTATAGAAATGCAAATTACTAGATCTTTGGCTTTCAAAAAATATTTGTCACGTGTTTTAAAAAAATATTTAAATTTAAATGGTAAGCAATGGTCAGCTGAAAATTTATATTTACTAGGTACAAGGGTGAATAAAACTTATATTAGAGTTGAAGCTGATGAAGTTACTTATCCATTACATATTATAATGAGATTCAATTTAGAAAAAAAAATCATTAATGAAAATTTACATACTAAGGACATACCTGAAGCTTGGAATGCAGAATATAAAAAAATGTTTAATAAAAATGTTGATAAAGATACTAATGGTTGTTTACAAGATATTCATTGGTATGCAGGTTTAATTGGTTACTTTCCTACTTATACTTTAGGAGCACTTGCATCTGCACAATTTGTCGATACTATGCGAAAAGAGATTCCTAAACTAGATCAAGAAATGGAAGATGGTAATTTTAAAGATTTAATTAGTTGGTTAAGAAGAAATATTCACCAAAAGGCTAGTTTTTTCAGTACTAACGAGATTTTAGAACAGGTTACAAAAGGCACTTTAAATGCTAAGTATTTTAGAAATTATATTACTAATCGTTATTTATAATTCATTTAATAAGTTTTATGAGATATTTAAGCACCAGAAATAAAAATTTAAAGGAACCATTTACAAAAATTCTTTTTCAAGGATTATCAAATGATGGCGGTCTTTACTTGCCTGAGTCTTGGCCATTATTAGATGTTAAAAATCTAAAAAATAAGAGCTATGAAGAAGTAGCATTTCTTATAATGAATCCTTTTGTTAATAAAGAAATATCAGAAGAAAATTTATATGAAATTATCAATACAACTTACAAAGACTTTTCTCATCCAAAAATTGCTCCTTTATTTAAAATTGATAATAATAAATATATATTAGAACTATTCTATGGCCCAACATTAGCATTTAAAGATTATGCTATGCAATTTTTAGGTAATCTTTTTTCATACACCATGAAAAAAAAAATTAATCAATTAACTATTTTAGGTGCGACATCTGGTGATACTGGTTCAGCCGCCATAAATGCTTTTAAAGGTAAAAAAAACATAAATGTTTTTATTCTTCATCCATACAACAAAGTTTCTGAAGTACAAAGAAAACAAATGACCACTATTTTAGATAAAAATATTTATAACTTGGCTATAAAAGGTAACTTTGATGATTGCCAAAAAATAGTTAAAGAACTATTTTTAGATAAAGATATTCAATATAAAACTTCTTTAACTGCTATTAATTCAATTAATTGGGCAAGACTTATGGCTCAAATTGTTTATTATTTTTGGGCCTATCTTCAATTAGATAAAAAAGAAGTTAACTTTATTGTTCCTTCTGGGAACTTTGGTAATGTTTTTTCTGCTAAGGCTGCTAAAAAAATGGGGTTACCAATAAATAAATTACATATTGCAACTAATGCTAATGATTCATTAAATCAAATAATTAAATTTGGTCAAATGAAACTAAAAGAAGTAAAGCAAACACATAGTCCTAGTATGGATATTCAAATTTCTAGCAATTTTGAACGCCAAATATTTGAATCTCTTAATCAAGATAGTGTAAAAGTCGTAAAAATTATGAAGGAATATTTACATAAAGGTGAATATAAATTTGAAAAATCTATACTTTCAAATTTACAATCAATTTATAAATCAACTGCTGTTTCTAATTCCAATACTATTGAGACTATTAGTTACTTTAAAAAAAATTATAATTATTTATCTGATCCACATACTGCTACAGGATTATCAATTTTAAGAGAAATTGAATCAGATCAGCCATACATTAGTTTAGCTTGTGCTCATCCTGCAAAATTTAGTGATGCTGTTGAAGAAGCTACTGGAAACAAACCATTAGCTCCTAAAGAATTAGAAAATATCTTTGATAAAGAGGAAAAGATGACTATATTAGAAAGTAAATCAGAAGAAGTAAAATCACACATACTAGAAAATATCTAAATATATGACAAAAATTTCAACACTTGATAATGGACTTAGAGTTGTAACCCAAAATATGCCTGGTCTTGAAACTATAGCAATGGGTGTATGGAACAATGTGGGGGGTAGGGATGAGCAAGAAAATGTAAATGGAGTTGCTCATTTTTTAGAACATATGGCTTTTAAGGGCACAAAAACTAAAACATCTAAACAAATTGCTGAAGCAATTGAAAATGTTGGCGGTGATATTAATGCTTACACTTCTACTGAGACAACAGCGTATCATGTTCGACTTATTGCCGAAGATCTGCAAGTTGGCGTTGATATTTTGACTGATATTTTACAAAATTCAATTTTTTCAAAAGAAGAATTAGAAGTTGAAAGAGGAGTAATACTTCAAGAAATAGGAAGAACTATGGATTCACCAGATTCTAAACTTTTTGATAAATTTCAAGAAACAGCTTTTCCAGATCAGCCTATAGGAAGATCACTATTAGGACCAAAAAATATTATTAAAAATATTTCAAGAGATGAAATAAAAAATTTCATGACCTCCAACTACAATCCAAAGAAAATGATAGTAAGTGCAGCTGGAAAAATAAACCATGAAGAGTTTGTTGATAGAATAATTAAATCATGTACTAATTTGCCCAAGGGAACAGTAGAAAATAGATTTAAATCAAATTATAAAGGTGGAGAATATCGAGAAGAAAAAGATCTAGAACAGATACATCTTATAGCATCTTTTGAAGGTACAGATTTTTATCATGAGGATTACTATTCATTACTTGTTTATAATTCTATTTTAGGTGAAGGTATGTCGTCAAAACTATTTCAAGAAATTAGAGAAAAAAGAGGTCTGGTATATACAATTTCTTCTTTTATGTTCCCTTTTACTGATACAGGTCTATTTGGTGTATATTGTGGTACAGGAGAAAATCAAATTAAAGAATTATTGCCTGTTTTATGTGATCAATTAAATGATAGCCCTAATTCAATTTCTCTTGAAGAAATAAATAAAGGTAAAGCCCAGTTAAAAGCGGGTCTATTAATGTCTAGAGAGAGAGCGGCTAATCGCTGTAGAAAAGCTGCTTATCAATTGCTTTACCATAATCGAATTATTGAGTCAGACGAAATAATTAAAAAAATTGATAATGTTACTAAAGAAACTATTCAAAGAATAGCAAAAAAAACACTTAGTACTAATATGACTGTTTCAAGTATTGGACCAATTGGAAAACTTGAAACGATAGAAAAAATTCAATCTAGATTAAATTATTAATTTATTTAATTGATAAAATTGTCCAAAATACAGAAAGACCAATAAAAATTAAAAAAGCGAGGATTAAAAAAATAATAATTTCTTTTAAAGGAAACTTCATTTTACCATTTATATTATTTAATTTTAATTTTATCAGAAATAATATTTTCAACCTTAAGTTTACTAATAGTCATTTTCATTTCAATGTTCAAATTAGAACCTAGTTTCAGTTTACCTGCATTATAACTATTCAAAATACTTTTCTCGAGATTTTTTTGAGATGCAATGCCCATTTTCTTTAAAAATTTTCTTATTTCCATATTTAAATGATCTTCATTAATCATACTTTTTCAGTATTAGAAACTTAATAAATATGCAAGGTTTCATTTTAAAAATTCATTAATTTTTATAGAGAATATATCTTTATTAATGTATATTTTTTTGATGAATATATTATCTTTTAAGTCTAAATTAGGATGGATAACAATTAATGAAAAAAATGAAAAAATATTTTCAATTAAATTTGGAAAATCATTAAAAAACAACAAAAATAAAATATTATTGGCAACAAAAAAAGAAATTGAAAATTTTATTAATAGAAAATTAAAAAAATTTACTATTAATTTAATGATAATTGGAACTCCTACACAAAAAAAAATTTGGTCACAAATTCAAAAAATACCTTATGGAAAAACAAAAACATATGGTGAAATTGCTATAAAGTCTAATACATCTCCTAGATATGTAGGAAAAATATGCGGTCAAAATAAAAATTTAATTGTCATTCCTTGCCATCGTGTTATTAAAAAAGATGGCTCAATAGGTGGATATTCAGGAATGGGTGGAATTAATTTAAAAAAAAAATTATTAAAAATAGAAAAATATAATGACTAAAAATATAATCATTTTGCAACATATTGCTGTTGAAACTCCAGGATATATTTTAGATTTAATGAAAAGGGATAACTATAATTTAACCACTATAGAATTGGATGAAGGAGAAAAAATTCCTAATAATATTAATCAATTTGATGCAATGTTAAGCATGGGCGGCCCAATGGATACTTGGATGGAAGAATCTCATCCGTGGCTTATTGAAGAAAAAAAAACAATTAAAGAATTTGTCATAAATTTAAAAAAACCTTTTTTAGGTTTTTGCCTAGGATGTCAATTGCTTGGAGAAGTTGTTGGAGGAAAGGTAGTTAAATCTAATCCTCCTGAAATTGGTATTTTAGATGTTAACATGTTGCAAAATTATGAAAAAGACGAAATTTTTAAGGAATTTCCTTCAAGAATAAAAGCATTACAGTGGCATAGTTATGAAGTTCAAGATTTAGAAAAAAATTGTGATGTATCAATTCTTGCTTCTTCATTAACGACTAAATATCAGATTTTTAAATATCAAAATCATGCATATGGAATACAATTTCATATAGAAATTAAAGAAGATACAGTAAATAAATGGGGATGTGTAAGAGAGTACAAAACAGCTCTTGAAGAAAGTTTAGGCAAGGATGCTTTGGATCAGTTTGATACAAAAGCTAAAGATAATATAAAGAATTTTAATAATAGTGCAGAGATCCTATACAAGAATTTTTCTAAAATAATCTAATCTATTTCAATGTAGACTTTATTATCTTCAATTTTGACAGAATATGTTTTCAAGTCTTCACAAGGGGGATCTTGAATTACTTTACCAGTTTTGATATCAAAAATCCCTTGATGCATTGGACATTCTATCTCATTATCTATTACTAACCCATCTTCAAGATGTACTTCTTCGTGCGTACAATAACCATCAGTTGCGAAAAAACCTTCTTTTATGTTGTAAATACAATAAGTTTTATTTTCATAATCAAAGCGTTTAAGATCTTCAAAATCTACCTCATCTTTTTCACATACATATATCCATTTGCTCATATTTTTTGATAATTTTTATTTAAATATCTTATTAAATTATTATAACAAAATAAATAATAATTATTTATGGTTAATCAAGAAAATAAAAAAATTGGAATAAATAATACTTCAAGTGAATGGTTCAAACCAAAAATTGATAGAAAAATTTTAAAAGAATTATCAAAAAGAAATGATTTAGAAGGTTGGAAGCATATAATTATTTTTTTTACTTCTTTAATATTATTAGGATTATTATCTATACATTATTGGGGCTCTATTTGGTTTTTAATTCCATATTTTGCATATTGTACTTTATGGGGAGGTGCCGATGCAATTTGGCATGAATGTGGTCATCGTACAGCATTTAAGACTAGGAAATTGAATGATTTTTTTTATTTTATTGCTAGTTTTATGAACAATTTTGAACCAGTAAGGTGGAGATGGAGTCATTCATTGCATCATAGTTATACTGCTTCAATTGATCCGCATGATTTTGAAGTGGACGAGAGTATTTTTTCAAGACCTAATTTGTTTACATTTTTAATAAGATTTATACCAGGTTATTATTTTTTAATTCTATACAAATCACTTCACTTGGAAATAGTTAAACATGCACTTGGAATAGAAACTAGAGTAATGAAAGAATGTATACCAAAAGAAAAAAAATCTAATTGCGTTTTAAGCTCAAGAATATTTTTATTTTTGTGGTTATCAATAATAATTTTTTCTATTATCATAAAATCATTTCTTCCAATTTTTCTATTTTTAATACCTAAGTTTTTTATATCTCTAAATATATTGTGGGGTTTAACACAACATATGGGCTTAAAAGAAGATACTAAAGATCATAGGGAATCAACCAGGTCAGTTAGATTAAACCCTATATTTAGTTTTATTTATTGGAAAATGGAATATCATATTGAGCATCATATGTTCCCAATGGTGCCATCATATAATTTACCAAAATTGAATGAGGTAATAAAAGATCAATTACCTAATCCACAAAGTTTATATGAAGCTTATAAAGAAATTATCCCAGCTATTATTAAAAAATCTAAAAATCCAGATTATTTTATTAAAGTAAAAATTCCTAATAATTAATAAATGCAATTATTTATGTTATAAAATTGAATAATATTGACATAATAAAAAGTATTAGTTTAATTATAATTTGATTATCTAGCTTTAAGGAGAAAACTTTGGAAGTCAGAAACTATATCAATGGAAAGTTTGTAAATTCTATATCAAAAAAAAATATTCCAGTTATAAATCCTGCAAATCAAAATATTGTTGGTTATATAGATGAAGCTTTAGATGAAGAAATTGAATTAGCTTTTTACTCAGCTAAGAAGGCGTTCAATAAAAGAATACTTCAGGATATGGATGCTTCAATCAAATCAAAAAAAATGAGATCCATAGCAGCAAAATTAAGAGACTATAAAAAAAGAGGTGCTTTAATTTTAAGTCAAGAAAATGGAAAAACTATTGAACAGTGTGAAGGAGAGTTTGATGGAGCGGCTAATACATTTGACTATTATGCAGGTTTAACTGATAAAATTGAAAATAAACTAATACCATCAGGTACAGATACATTTAATTATATTGTTCTTGAGCCATTCGGTGTAAGTTTACAAATAGTTCCTTGGAACTATCCAATATCACTTTTTGCTAGATCAGTTGCTGTGAGTTTAGTTGTAGGAAATACAATTGTAATAAAGCCACCTGAGTTATGTCCTATTTCTTCTAATATTTTTGGAGAAATTTTTAATGAAGTTGAGTTACCAAAAGGAATTTTAAATATAGTTCATGGTTATGGTGAAAAAACTGGAAAAAAATTAGTAGATCATAATGCAGTAGATCAAGTTGTATTTACAGGCTCCCCTGAAGTTGCATCAGAAATATTAAAAAGAACAGCTGACAGAATAATACCCTGTCATCTTGAATTGGGTGGTAAATCTGCTGCAATTATTTATCCAGATGCCAACATAGATAATGCTGTTGACAGCACAATTAAAGGAATTTTTAAACCAAATGCTGGTCAAATTTGTGTTGCAATGTCGAGAGTCATTATACATCCTAAAATAAAAGATGAATATATGACAAAGTTATATGAAAAAACTAAAAATCTAAAAATTGGAGCCGGAAGTGATAATGCTTCTGATGTAACCCCTTTAATTTCCAGTGAGCAATTGCAACGGGTTTCTAATTATTGTCAATCAGGAGTACAATCTGGGGCTGAACTAGTTATTGGAGGTTCAAAACATCTTCAAGAAATGGGAAATTATTATAAACCTACCATATTTGATAATGTTGATCCAAAAGCTACTATTGCTAAAGAAGAAATTTTTGGACCTGTAACAAGTATATTTAATTTTGAAACAGATGAAGAGGCAATTAAAATAGCTAATTCAACGGATTATGGACTTGCGTCGGGAGTTTTTACAGCAGATGATACAAAAGCTAAATGGACAGCTGATAGAATGGAAGCTGGTATAGTATGGCATAATGATTGGTTCGTTGATGGGGTCAATTTACCCGGAGGGGGATATAAGAAATCAGGTTATGGTCGAGATGGAGGAATAGATAGTTTATATAGTTATGGTCAAACTAAACGTATAAGTAAAAGAATAAATTAATTATTTTATGGTACAAAAATTAACAGTTAAAGAAATTCTTCAATGTAAAGGAAATAAAAAATTAACAGAAGTATATACTCACAATCCATTAGAGGCTGAATCGTGTGAATTAGCTGAAATAGAAATGATAGTATCATCAGAAAATAATGATATTCAAGGAATTAGAAGTGCAGCAAAAAACACCTTTTTAACTGTAGGGTTACAATATGGAAAATATTTAAGTGAATTGGAAATACTTAAGAGATCTTTTTATCTTTACGAAAATGGAGCTGATGCTATTTATTGTCCACAAAGTTATAAATTTATTAAAGCTATTGCAGACGAAGGCATTCCAGTAGTTGGTCATACTGGTTTTATACCCTACAAATCTACTTTTTATGGAGGATTTAAGGCTTATGGCAAAAATGCACATGAAGCAAAAAAAATTTATGAACAAACTTTAAAGCTAGAAGAAGCGGGAGCTTTTGCCGCAGAAATAGAAATAGTGCCTTATAAAGTTGCAGAGTATATCTCTAATAAAGTAGGAATATTTATGATTGGTATGGGTAGTGGTCAAGGATGTGATGCTCAATATTTGTTTTCAGAAGATGTCTTGGGTTATAATAAAGGTCATATCCCTAGACATGCCAAGGTCTATACTGACTTATCTGGAGATTATAAAAATATTAAATCAAAATCAGTACTTGCTTTTAAAAAGTTTAAAGAAGATGTAATTTCAATGCAATATCCAGAAAATAAGCATGATATTAATATTTCAAATGAGGAATATGAAAATTTTATTAAAAATAATTAGTTTTATTTAATATTAACTTTAATATTTCTTAAAATTAAATTTGACTTCCAAAGCGTTTTGGCTTTAATTAAGTATATATTTGATTTTAATAATAGGAGGAAAAATGAAATATAGAAGTTTTCTAATATCGATATTATTTTTATTACCTCTATCACCATTAACATATGCTGCTCCTTCAGGGCAAGATTTAGGTGATAACTGGTGTTCAGATGTAAAAATGCATTTTTATGCTGGAGGACCTGAAGCTGGTGGATTTGCAGGTATTGTTGCTGCTGGTGCAATGAATGCAATTAGAGACACTGGAGCAGATGCTGAAATTATTTATTCTGAATGGGATTTTGAAAAAATGGTACGTCAGCTGAGAGAGTCTGTAGGTTTAGGTGTAGATGCCATCGCAATGATGGGTCATCCTGGTGATGATGCTTTAATGCCACTTGCAAAACAAGCTGCTGAAAAAGGTATACTGATGACATATCAAAATGTCGATCCGTCAGGAGTCCGTGCAAAATATGGCGGAGGTTATGTTGGTGCTAATTTAGCTACTCAAGGTAAAGCACTTGCAAGGGAAGCAATTAGACAATATGGTTTCAAAGCTGGTGATCATGCAATTGTTATGGTTCCAATTGGTGATTATGCAAGAGCTCAAAGAGAAGATGGTGCAAGAATTATCTTTGAAGAACACGGTATGACAGTAACAGTTGTGGATGGAGATCCTAAGTATGCATCAGATCCAAACATGTCTATTCCAATTTTTTCTGCAGCACTTGCAGCCAATCCTGATACAAAAGTAATTGTTCATTCCGGTAGTGATATAATGAATGTAGCTGAAGGAATTGCTAAAGCTTCAGGATATGGTCCAAATGAATTACTGCAAATTGGTTTTGATACTAGTCCTCAAATCATGTCAGCTTTTGAAAAAGGTTATGTTCATTTAACTTCAGATCAACAACCTTTCTTACAAGGTTACTTGCCTGTACTTTCATTGTGTCAAACAGCTGTACTAGGTACCGGAGCTATAAATCAAGATACGGGCGCTGGTTTTGTTGATACAAACAATTATCAAGCTGTTAAAGCTCTTGCAGACGCAGGATTAAGATAGTAATTAAAAACACTAACTGACTCATTTTACATGGGTCAGTTTTTATCTTAAATTAATTTATGGAAAAAATAATTGAATTAAAAAATGTAACCAAAAGATTTGGTGGAATAACAGCATTAAACAAAGCTTCTTTGCATGTTGGGCAAGGAGAGGTTGTTGGTTTGATTGGTGATAATGGTGCTGGTAAATCTACATTAATAAAAACTCTCGTTGGTGTCTATAACCCTGATGAGGGAGAAATAATAATTAAAGGTAAAAACGTTTTAAATTGGACAGCATTAAAAGCACGAGAGTCTGGAATTGAAACAGTTTTTCAAGATAGGGCTTTATGTCCACAGCAATCAATAGTTTGGAATATATTTATGGGAAAAGAATTAAGATATCCTTTTGGGTTTGTTAGAGAAAAAGAACAAATTAGTGAAGCAAATAGATTAATTAGAGAAATAGGTTTTACATCAAAATTAATTGATGCTGAATCTCCTGTAGGAAACTTATCTGGTGGAGAGAGACAGGGTGTGGCTATAGCAAGAGCAATATATAATAATGCAGAATTAATTATACTTGATGAACCAACAAATGCTTTGTCACTTAATGAAACTCAAAAAGTTTTTGAGTTTGTAAATAATGTTAAAAAATCTAATAGATCAGTTTTATTCATAGGTCATAATATTTATCATGTGTATGATATATCTGATCGATTTGTTATCTTAGATCGCGGTGAAGTAGTACACCAACTTAATAAGCAAGATGTTAAAAATCCTGAAGAATTGATGAAAATAATGCGTGATACAGTTAAAAAACATTAGAGGAAAGAATGAATAAAGAAAGATCAATTATAGGAAACATTTTTCATAGAAATGGTAGAGCTTTTGGAAGTATGGGGTATTTCATATTATTAATGTTAGTATTTCTTATTGGGGCTCCAGAAGCATGGACGAGACTAAGTTTACATCAATCTGTTTTTGTAATGCTACCAACTCTTATTTTCCTAGTAATTCCATTAGTTTTTTTAGTAGCTTCAGGAGAAATTGATTTATCTTTTGCATCAACATATGCAGTAGCAGCATATGTTTTTGCTATAATGGTTAAGTCAGGTTTAGATCCTGCAATTGCTATTTTAGCTGGTATTTTAACTGGGGCTATTATCGGTGCATTAGTTGGGACTTTAATAGTTGTTTTTAGACTATCCTCATTAGTTGCTTCGTTGGGTATGCTGTTTCTTTTAAGAGGTGTGATATTGTTATTAACTGAAAGTCGTTCAATTACAATTATGGAAATTGATTCTCATTGGACTTATTCTACTCTTGTTGGAAATTTTTATGGCTTTCCAATGCAAATTTTTTGGGCATCATTATTTGTAATCTATTGTTATTATTTATTTAGCAAGCATGTTTTTGGAATTCATATCCATCATGTAGGAGATAATTCTGTAAGTGCTGAACAAATGGGAATTAATGTGAAGGCTGTAAAAATAAAAGCTTTTATGTTTGTTGGTATAGGTGCAGCTATTGGAGGTATCTTTACTACTCTAATCACATATACTTTTTTTCCAACACAAGGTTTTGGATATTTATTATTAGCACTTGCTGCAGTCTTTGTGGGCGGCACTCCTTATTGGGGTGGACTAGGAACAATAGTCGGAGCTGTTTTTGGTGTAGGCATAATAGCATATATGGAAATTGGAATTATAGCAATTGGATGGAGCGGGACATGGCGGCAATTTTTTAACGGTTTAATTATTTTATTAGCCTTACTTGGTCATAGATTACATGGAGAAAGAGTTAGATAATATGAAAAAAATTGTTTTAATTGGTGCAGGAAGCGCAAATTTTGGTTTAGGTACTATAGGGGATATATTTAAATCAAAAATTCTTGAAGGTTGTATAATAACTCTTCATGATATTAATTTAAAAGCTTTAGAGCGAACAAAAAATATTGCTGAAAAATTTAAAGATAAACTTAATGCAAAATATATAATAGAAGCAACTACTGATCGTGAAGAAGCTCTAAAAGATGCAACATATTGTATAATTTCAATTGAGGTTGGTAATCGTTTTGATTTATGGGATCAAGATTGGAAAATTCCTTTACAATATGGAATTAAACAAATCTATGGAGAAAATGGTGGTCCAGGTGGACTATTTCATTCATTAAGAATAGCTCCAGTTATATTGGAAATTTGTAGTGATATAGTTAGAATATGTCCTGACGCTTTCGTATTCAATTACTCTAATCCCATGCAAAGAATTTGTCATGCTGTAACAACAAAGTATCCAGAGTTGAAATTTATAGGTTTGTGCCATGAAATAGCTTCAATGGAAAGACAATTACCTACTTTAATGGAAACTTCTTTTTCTAATATTGAAATAAAAGCAGGAGGCCTCAACCACTTAAGTATTTTATTGGAAGTTAGATACAAAGATTCAAAAAAAGATGGTTATCCAATAATTCGTAAAAAAATCAGGGATTATTATTCTAAGATTACTAGTGAATATTATCCATCAAAACCTGGTGGAGAGAGAGGCGTTTTTTTTGAGTTATATAATTTATATGGATATCTTCCAATTACAACTGATAGTCATTTGGGAGAATACATACAATGGGCTTATGCAGTTGCTGATCATGAAGCTATTATTGAATTTTATGATAATTATAAAAAAAGATGTTTATCACTGTATGACGATGAATCACATTATTCTGATTACTTTGATATGAATGACACTAAAATGAGAGAGAGAATTGTTCCAATTATTGAAGCTATAATTGAGGATAGTAATTTTGAAGAGTCTGCTGTAAATCTTCCGAATAGAAATTTTATTAATTGTCTCCCAAACAATATAGTTGTTGAAGTTCCAGGAATATTGAATAAATTAGGAGTATCTGGTGTTGAGCTTAAAAATTATCCTTTAAATTTTGCTAGTTTATTAAACAATCAAGTAAGTACAATTCAATTAACAACTGAAGCAGTTTTGAATAAATCAAAAACTAGTGCTTATCATGCTTTACTTGCAGATCCTGTAGTTCATGATTCAAAAGCTGCTTTAAAATTACTAGATACAATGTTAATATTTCAAAGAAAGTATCTTGATTATTTAAATTAATAATAAAATTTTATTAAAAATATTTTAATTATTTATTAAGCTCTTCCTGAATTGTGTGACAATTTATTTGGATCAATTCCTAATAAATTATATGCCTTTGACCATATATTAGAAACCTCTTCATCAAATACAATATTAGAATCTGTTGATAAGCTCATCCAACTGTTTGCAAGAATTTCCTTTTCAATTTGTCCAGGTCCCCAGCCTGCGTATCCTAAGGCTAGAATGCTATTTTTAGGACCATTTCCTTTAGATAGATTTTCAAAAAAATCTGCAGTACTTGTAAGGGCAATTCCTTTATTGATGCTAAGAGATTCTTTTTGTGTAAATTCATCTGAATGTAATATAAATCCCCTTCCACTTTCTACAGGTCCTCCATATCTTAAAAATATTTTCTTATTTAAAATTGGTTTGTCGATACCTAGTTGTTCCAATAAATCTGGATAAAGATCATAATCAATTTTTTTATTAATAATTATACCCATTGCACCATCATTCGAGTGTGCACACATATAAATAACAGTTTTATAAAAACGTTCATCCTCTAATGAGGGCATTGATAACAATAATTGACCAGTTAAATTCATATATTCTTATTAAAATTTTAATTCAATAGTATATTAATATATTAACATATCATAAAGGTAATATAAGTGAATTATTTAATTAAAGTTTTATTATATATTTTAAGTATATTAACTTTTAGTTTTTCAGTTTTAGCTATTTCAACAGACTGGGCTGAAAGTGAATCTTCAAAAGTAAGAATTATCTCTCCATTAACTAATAATAATAATCAAACTGAACTAATACTTGGGTTGCAATATAAAATGAAACCAGGTTGGAAAACCTATTGGAAATCTCCAGGTGATGGTGGGTTTTCTCAAAATCTGAATTGGGAAAATTCAGAAAATATTAAAAATATAGAAATCAAGTGGCCTATTCCAAAAACATTTGAAATATTGGGATTTAATTCAATAGGTTATGAAAGCGAAGTTGTTTTTCCATTATTGATTAAAATTGAAGATATCAATAAAATTTCAAAGTTAGATTTATCAATAAATTATCTGACATGTAAAGATATATGTATACCAGGTAAAGCGAGATTATTTCTTGATATACCAAGTGGCATTGGATATCCAACTGATTTTCTATTTGATATTGAAAAAGCTCTGTCTTTATTACCGCAAAAAAATATTGATTTCTCAGTATTTGAAAAAGTTAAAATAACTGCATTTGAGTTTAATGATAAAATTATTATTAATAGCGAGATTGAGTCATCAACAAAATTTATTAATCCAAAAATTTTCATTCACACTGCGTTTGGACTTCCAGTAGTAGATGAAAAACGAGAGTATTCAATGGATTATAAAAAACTATTAAGCTCATTTCATTTTAATAAAAATTTAATTAATCAAGAAAAATTTCTAATAGAATTAATTTTAGTAGATCAAAAAAATAGTTTTACTATTCAGGATACAGTAATTTTGAAAAAAACAAATCAATTAAATTTTATTAATAATATTTTACTTTTTTATTTTTTTTCTGCATTTCTTGGAGGTTTAATATTAAATTGTATGCCCTGTGTTTTTCCAGTTTTATCAATAAAATTAATGACTGTTTTAAACTCTAATATATTTTCTACTAGATATAGATTTATAGTTACATCCTTGGGAATAATTTGCTCATTTTTTTTGTTGGGTTTAATATTTTTAATTTTAAAGCAAATAAATATTAATATTTCTTGGGGTATGCAATTTCAACAACCATATTTTTTAATGTTTATTATATTTATTTTAAGTTTATTTATGTTGAATTTATTTGGTATATTTGAATTTCGTTTACCAAATTTTTTTCATTCATCAAAAATACTAAATTTAGGACAAAATAAATACAGTAAAGATTTCTTTACTGGATTTTTTGCTACACTGTTAGCTACACCATGTTCTGCACCATTTGTGGGTACTGCAATTACTGCTGCCTTTACTCAACCTCCTTTAATATTAATTTCTATTTTCTTTTTTATGGGTTTTGGTATGAGTGTCCCATATTTAATTATAGCTACTTTTCCAAAATTAATTTCTTTTTTACCAAAACCAGGTAAATGGATGAATTATACGAAATATTTTTTAGGCATTTTAATTTTTGCAACAATAGTTTGGATTTCTAATATTTTATTCAGTTATTTTAATTACTATTTTTTTTTAATATCAGTTTTTTTATTCTCATTATCTATTTTTGTGATAAAATTGAAATTGCATAAATATAAATTTTTAGTAATTTTTATTAGTATCTTCTTTTTTCTTCCAACTTTTAATATTTTGCAAAATAATAATAAAATCAATAATTTAGATAAAGATTGGATTGATTTTTTTTCTATAGAATTAAATGAACTAATTAATGATAACAAAGTTGTTTTTATAGACATAACAGCTAATTGGTGTGCAACATGTCAGTTTAATAAATTAAATGTTTTAAATAAAAATAGTACTAGCAATGTATTTAAAAAAAATAATATTACTTTAATAAGAGCTGATTGGACTAAGCCAGATAAAAGAATTAACAATTTTTTAAATAATTACAACAAATTTGGCATACCTTTTAATGCTTTTTTTTCTATTGATTACCCAGAAGGAATTATATTATCTGAGATTCTTACAGAAAATGAAATAATTGAAACTATAAATATTATTAATTCAAATTGATTTGATAAATATTTTTATTAATTGTTAATGTTTAAATAATATTTTGTTGTATATATATTAATATGAATTTTATTGATCTAAAGAATAGAACTGCAGTTATTACAGGTGGAGCTCAGGGATTTGGATTAGCTATAGCGAAAAGATTTTTATCTTCAGGAGCAAATGTTATTATTTGGGATAATGATAAAATACTTCTTGAAAAAATAAAATTACAAAATACCTTAAAATTTTGTGTTGATGTCACATCATATCAAAATCTACAAAAAACATTTAAAGCAACTTTAGAAAAAGTAAAAAAAATTGATATTTTAGTAAATAATGCAGGAATTGCAGGTCCAAATCATTTTTCTTGGGAATATCCTAATGATGAATGGCAAAAAGTTATGGATATAAATTTAAATGGTATCTTTTACTGTTGTAAACTTTTAGTACCACATTTTATAGCTAAAAGTTATGGACGTATAGTTAATATTTCTTCTATTGCAGGAAAAGAAGGAAATCCTAAAGCTTCAGCATATAGTGCATCCAAAGCGGCTGTTATAGCTTTAACTAAGTCTTTGGGAAAAGAATTAGCTGAAAAAAATATTGCTGTAAATTGTATTACTCCAGCTGCTGCAAAAACACGTATTTTTAATCAAATTTCAAAAGATCACGTAAATTATATGTTATCTAAAATACCTAGAAAAAGATTTGTTTTAGTTGAAGAGTTGTCCTCTTTAGTAGCTTGGATGGCATCAGAAGAGAATTCATTTACAACCGGTGCAGTTTTTGATCTTAGTGGAGGGCGCGCAACATACTAATTAAGTTATAAATCAAATATTTTGCCTGGATTCATAATATTATTTGGATCAAAGCTCTTTTTAATTGATTTCATCAGTGGAATATTATCTGGATGTTGTCTAAGTAGATACTCTTTTTTTTGAAGACCTATTCCATGTTCTCCAGTTATAGTACCATCCATCTGAAGTGCTTTATTAATTAATTTGTTACTAAACTCTCTTATATAATTATATTCATTTTCTTTACTTGGATCATAGACAATAGTTACATGAAAATTTCCATCACCCACATGACCAACCATTGGGGCTTTCAGCCCTGTGCCTTGTAGTTCATTTTCAGCAAACTTAATACATTCAACTATATTTGAAATAGGCACACACACATCAGTAGCATAAACTCTGATGTTGTCACCCAGAGCTTTAACCGAATAATAA
Source organism: Pelagibacteraceae bacterium (assembly GCA_002718135.1). The sequence goes on from PBDN01000015.1 coordinate 24,996, forward strand.
ACATTGTGCCTTGCTTTCCATATTTTATTTCTTTCTTCAGTATTTGCAGTCCATTTAAATTCACTTCCATGATTGTTTTTAGAAATTTCTTCAACTACACCTATCGACTCTTTATTTGATATTTCACTACCATGAAATTCATAAAATAAAGTTGGCAAAATATCTAAATTTTTAAGATTAGAATATTTTATACTAATATCCATTTGATCTTTGTTTAATAACTCTACTCTTGCAATTGGTACTCCATATTGAATTATTTCTTGAGCTGTTAAAACTGCTGAGTCAAGATCTGGAAATTGACATACAGCGCTCATTATACTTTCTGGTATTGGAGATAATCTTAGATGTACTTCTGTTATTATACCAAGAGTTCCCTCTGATCCTACAAAGAGGTTAGTCAAATTGTAGCCCGCAGAAGTTTTTTTTGCTCTTGTCCCAGTTTTTATTATATCCCCATTTGCTAGAATAACTGTAAGACCCAGCACAGTTGTTCTCATTGTACCATATCTTACTGCCATAGTTCCAGATGCGGAGCAAGCCGCCATACCTCCTAATGAAGCATTTGCACCTGGATCAATTGGAAAAAAAACACCTTTATCTTTTATTGCTTCATTAAGCTGTTCACGGGACACATTTGCTTGAACACGACAATCAAAATCCTGCTCATTAATAGAAATAATTTTATTAAACTTTTCTAATGATATTGTAAAACCCTCATCATTTCCAACAACATGACCTTCTAAAGAAGTGCCAGTACCATAAGCAGTGACAGGCGTCTTATATTCATTACAAATTTTTAATATTTTTGATAGTTCAACATTATTAATTGGAAATAAAACTGCTTTAGGTAAAATGGGATCATAGGCATCCTCACCTTTCGCGTGGTTATTTCTAACACTCTCTGAAAATGAGATTCTTTCTTGTAAAAGCTCTTTTAAATTGTCCAATAATCCTCTATCCATATATTGAATATTATTTATAATTTATAATAAGTAAATGAAAACCATATCTCTTGAATTAAATGAAATATATGATTTAGCTTACAATGTTCTAAAAAAACATGGATGTGATGACTATAATGCTAAACCAGTAGCTACCACCGTCACACATGCTGAAAGAGATGGAAGTATTTCGCATGGTTTATTCAGAATTCCAGGATATGTAGCTTCTTTAAAAAGTAAAAAAGTTAAGGGAGTTTCAAGGCCTTCAAACAGATTCCTTACACAAAATGCAATACGTGTGGAGGGTGATTATGGTTTTGCTCCCGTAGCAATTAAAGTTGGTCTACCTGATTTAATAGAGACCACAAGTAAATATGGAGTTGGTGTTTTAACTATAACTAATACCCATCATTTTGCAGCTCTATGGCACGAAACTGAGCTACTAGCAGAAAATAATTTGATTGGCATTGCTTGTACGGCATACAAACCAAGTGTTGCACCAGCAGGTGCCAAAAAACCATTGTTTGGGACTAATCCAATCTCATTTGCATGGCCAAGAAAAAATAATACACCTGTTGTTTATGATATGGCAACTTCTACAATGGCCATGGGAGAAGTTCAGGTTGCTGCTCGTGATGGACACAAAGTACCTTTTGGAACAGGATTAAACAAAGATGGTGAAAAAACTGATGACCCTTCACAAATAGCAAATGGAGGAGTGTTACTAACTTTTGGTGATTATAAAGGATCAGCAATAGCTATGATGATTGAATTACTTGCTGCTGGTCTTGTTGGAGACTTATTTAGTTTTGAAGCAAAAGAAGAAGATAATAATGATGGCGGTCCTGCGAGAGGTGGCGAATTTATAATGGCACTTTCTCCTGAATTAATTGCAGGAAAAAATTGGAACGAACATTCTAGAAAATTTTTTGAACAAATGACTTCATTGGATGGTGTTCGTTTACCAGGTCAAAGAAGACATAAAAATAGAACTAATACAGGCTCAAGAGAAATAAATATAAGCTTAGTAGAAAAGATAAATAGTTTATTATAACTTCTTTAAGATATGGATGCAATTAAAGAGAATTTTCTCAAACATATAGAAAATGGTTTTTGTAATGGGGCAGAATGGAAAATTATTTCTAAAAATAATGTTTACCATGATGCAATTGGCTTTAGAGATTTAAATAAAAAAAAATCTTTTGATAAAAATTTATTTTTTAGAATATGGTCAATGACTAAACCTATTATTTGTATAGCAACAATGCAACTAGTAGATAAGAATTATTTATCACTGGATGACACTATAGATAAATATCTTCCACAATTTAAAAATATAAGTATTTTAAATAATAATTCCCAAAATATTAATGAGACACATTTATCCAATACTATTCCAACTATAAGACAGTTACTCCTACATACAGCGGGATTTACTTATAATAATAGTGATAATATAATTGGTGAAGAGTATGAAAAAAATAAAATATTTCATTCAGGTGATACATCATTAGAGGAAGAAATAGATAATATTTCAAAATTACCTCTACTATTTGAGCCAGGATCAAAATGGCATTATTCAGTTTCAATAGATATTTTAGCAAGAATACTAGAAATTATTACCAAAGATAAACTGATAAATATTTTGAAAGAAAATATTTTTAATCCACTAGATATGAACTCTACTGATTTTTTTATCGAAGAGGATCAAAATAGTAATTTAGTAGAGACTTTTGAGTTTTCTAAACAAAATAAAAAAATACAAAATTTAAGTTTAGATACTAGAAAATTAATTAATTATTTTTATCCTTTAAATAATAGAAAATATTCAAGAGGAGGGCACGGTTTATTTTCTACAGCTGAAGATTATTCTAAATTTACACATATGCTAATAGATGGAAAAAACATTACTGGAAAAGAATTAATAAGTTTTGATACATTAACCAATATGAGATCTAATAATTTAGATAAAAATTTTTTTCCACTAGAGATTACATCAGTAAATACAATTAAAGATGAAAAATATATCAATGATTTAAATGGTTATGGTTGGGGATTGGGATTTAGAATATTAATGAAAAAATCAAATAGTAATCCTTATGGTATTATTGGAGAATTTGGTTGGTCAGGATATGCATCTACATATTTTCTAGTTGATCCTGTAAATCAAATATCTGCAGTTTTAATGATGCAAATAATTGAAGGAGATAGAGTCCTTAAACAAGATTTTTATAATTTAATTTTTAAAAACCTGGATAAAATTTGAAATTTTCAACTACATATTTAGGCATTATTTTTGCAGTATTAGCCTACCTTTCTTTTGGTCTACTTGATACAATTCAAAAAACCGCTGTAATTTATCATTCAATTTTTCAAATCTTATTCTTAAAGTATTTCTTTACACTATTTTTAAGTGTAGCAGAATCATATAGAAAACAAAATAATACATTTTATATAACTAAAAATATAAAATTGCAGATAGCAAGAAGTGTTTTATCAATTATAGAATCTGGTTGTTTTGTTTTGTCATTTCGATATCTAACATTAGCTGATGCTCATAGTATTGGATCATTAACTCCAATAATAGTTGTAGCTTTATCGGCAATTATTTTAAGAGAAAGAGTAAATATAAAGACTTGGATTGCAATATTCTTTGGTTTTGTAGGTGTTTTGGTAATAATGCGGCCTGGACTGTCTATTTTTGATCCTAAATCATTGATTCCGTTAGGCGCAGCATTCTTTTTAAGTTTATATCAAATTGTAACACGCAAAGTTTCAGAATATGATACATCTGAAACTTCATTACTTTATACTTCAATAGTAGGTATTATATTAATGTCTTTCTTAATGCCATTTTTTTGGTATCCTATGCAATCTTCTTCATATCTAATATTTTTAGGTGTTGGCTTATTCTTTTCTTTAGGTATTTATTTTCAAATTATTGCTCTTACTTTTACAAAAGCCAGTATTGTTCAACCATTTCATTATACTTTAATTTTATGGGCTATAATACTCGGATATATTTTTTATGATGATCTACCAGATATCTATACAATTATAGGTGCTTCTATAATTACTTTATCTGGAATTTATGTTTTAAATAATAGACTATCTTCTGATTAAATTAATTGTAATAAATATTAATTTTAATAATATAAATTTATGTTTATTGGAATAGATCTAGGAACTTCATCAGTAAAAATGATATTATTGAATGGTAATCAAAATATTATTGCAACTACTAATTCAAATCTTTCAGTTCAAAGTCCTAAAAATGGTTATAGTGAACAGAATCCACAAGACTGGATTAATGCAACATTAGAATGTTTTGACTCTCTTAAATTACAAAAACCACATGAATTTTCTGAAGTTATTTCTATGGGAATTTCAGGTCATATGCATGGAGCAACTTTAGTTGATAAAAATGGACATGTAATAAGACCATGCATTCTTTGGAATGATACTCGTTCTCATGAAGAATGTATTGAATTTGAAAAACAACAATTTGATGTAAGATCAATTTCCGGTAACATTACTATGCCTGGTTTTACTGCCCCAAAAATAAATTGGATAAAGAAATACGAGAAGGATAATTTTGATAAAATTTTTAAAGTATTATTACCCAAAGACTATCTTAGATTTTATTTAACTGGTGAATACTTCTCAGAAATGTCGGATGCTTCGGGAACATTGTGGTTAGATATTAAAAATAGAAAATGGTCAGAAAAACTATTATCTTGTTCTTTTCTTGAAGATAAGCATATGCCAAAACTTGTCGAAGGAAATGAAGAAACTGGCATTTTAAAAAAACATATTAAGGAAAAATTTAAATTCAAAAATAAAGTTGTTGTTGTTGGAGGAGCTGGAGATAACGCAGCTGCAGCAGTGGGGATGGGAATTACTGAAAAGAGTCAATCATTTATTTCTCTTGGCACTTCTGGTGTATTTTTTACACCAACCCAGAATTTTTTGAGTAATACTGGTGATGCAGTTCATTCATTTTGTCATTGTTTACCAAACAAATGGCATCTAATGTCTGTAATGCTGAGTGCTAGTAATTGTTTGGATTGGGTATGCTCAATAACTAATACTTCAATTAGTGAAGCTCTGAATGCTGTAGAAAAATATTTTTCAGACACAAATGATCTTTATGACTCTTCATTCTTTTTACCTTATCTGTCTGGAGAAAGAACACCTCATAACGATCCACATGTTCGGGGATCTTTTCATTCAATTAAAACTACTACAGATGCAACAAATTTACAATATGCGGTTATAGAAGGTGTTAGTTTTGGTATTTTAGATGGTGTAAATTCAATCTTAAAAGTACATAAAGACTTCAAGAAAATATTTATGGTCGGAGGAGGGTCCAGAAGTTCATTTTGGATTCAATTAATTGCATCTTTATTAAATAGAAATTTAAGTGTTTGTGATCAAAGTGAGTATGGAGCTGCTTTAGGAGTGGCTAGATTAGCGATGCATGTTGATGAAAGTATAAAGAGTAGAATGAATATTATTCAAGAAATTAAAATTGACAATGAATTTAAGCCAAAGTCAGATAAAATGGATTTGCTTATGAAGCGATACGCAATTTGGAAAGATTTATACTCTTCTAATAAAAAAATGCGCTTGATCTAGTAGTATATTTTATTCTCTAAATAAAAACAAATTCGTTTTTAGTTTTACTTCATCTTTTAAAATAGATGTATTTGACCATTTGCCTTGGCCTATTCCAAAATCAGTTCTAGAGAATTGTAATTCACTCTGAATTTGCACTAATCCTTCTGCAAGTTTGTTAATATAAATTTTTATAGGAACCATTTGACTTTTATCCTTTAATGTAAGCTCCACATTTAATTTAATTTCTTTTTGGTTATCATAATTAAATTTTTTTGTATCAACAACTGCTCTAGGAAATTTAAGAGCATCAAAAAAAACATTACTTAAAAGTAAATCTTTATATTTAATGTAGTTTATATCAATATCATTTATTTCAACAGAGAATATAGCTTTATTATTTTCTTTTTGTTTTACATTTAATCCCACAAAACCTTCAATATTATTAAATTTACCTTTTACATTTTTTAAAAATAGTACCGGTAGCTCGAATTCAATTGTTGAGATTGTTTTATCTAATATCCATCTCTCTGAGGCATATGATGCAAAAGATACAGTAGAAAAAAATAATACTAAAATAAAAAACTTAAACTTCTTCAATATATCGCCTCGCTAAATAATCAGCTTTATCATTATATTTATTTCCAGCATGACCCTTAATCCATTCCCAGGTAATATTATGTTTTGTAATTAATTCATCAAGCTCTATCCATAATTCTTTATTTTTTACTGGCTTTTTCCCAGTTGTTTTCCATCCATTTTTTTTCCAGTTTTGTATCCATATTTGGATTCCATCTTTTACGTATTTGCTATCAGTTATTATGATGATATTTTCTCTATTTGGAAAATTTTTTAGAGCTTCAATAGCTGCAGTTAATTCCATTCTATTATTTGTGGTATGATCATCTCCTCCGTTTAAGCAAATCTCGTTATTGTTTTCTTCTAAGATAACAACTCCCCATCCGCCAATACCTGGATTGCCAGAGCAAGCACCATCAGTATAAATTGTAATCATAAATTTATATCTTTATTATTTTGATGCCATTTTAAAATATTTAAGTATTCTTTTGGATTTTTAAGTTCAACTAATGCATCATTAGGATGAAAAATCTTATCATAGAGTCTTGTTACTAAAATACGAACGGCGGCACCTCTTAACAAAACATTCATTGAAGTTTTTTCTTCTTTGTTTAAAGATGAACTACTATTAAAACCCGTTATTAATGATTTAAAATTTTCATCATTAAATGACGCATCTTTATTAAAACACCAAGCATTAATAGTTAGGGCTAATTCATAAGCTATAAAGTCTCTACAAGAGAAATAATAGTCAATTATTCCAGAAATTTTATTTTTTATGAACAAAACGTTATCTATAAATAAGTCAGCATGAATTATTGCTGTTGGTAAATTAGTTGGCCAATTTTTTTTTAAAAAAAATAATTCTTTTTTCAATACTGCTAAATATTCTTCATATGAATTATCATTAATATTTTTAAAATTTTCATAAATGCTGACCCAATTTTCATAACCTAAGCTATTTTGTCTTGATAGCTTTGAATTTTTTGTAATATTTGTAAAATCTGCTATCTTCAAGCCAAGTTCATGACAATGCTCGGGCATAACATAAGTTAAATTTTCTCCTTGTAAAAAAGAAATTATCACTGCTTTTTTCTCTTTTAATTTATTAATTATTGAGTTTTCATTATTATTAATAGGTATAGGACAATCAAAACCATGAGCTGCTAATTCTTTTTGCAGATTCATAAAAAAAGGAAGATCATCTGACCTCACTCTTTTTTCAAATATTGTTAGAATATATTTATTTTTGGAGGTAATAATTTTGTAATTTGTATTTTCTGTACCTTTAATAATTCCTTCGTAAGATAATAAACTGCCTATAGAGTAGTCATTCAAAAAATTTTCTATATCTTTTTTAGTTAATTGCGTAAATACAGCCATTTATATCGCTTCTTTAAGTTTTTGAGGAATTTTGAAATGAGTATCTTCTTTTTCATAATATGATTCTATAATGTTTATTTCAAAATATTTTTCTATTTTATTTAATATTTTGTTTACAAGAATTTCAGGAGATGATGCACTTGCTGTTATCCCAATTTTAGATCGATCACTTATTATTCTTGGATCAAAAATATCAATATTATCTATTAAAAAAGCTTTCTTTGAACCATAATTTTTTGCTACTTCTACTAATCGTAGAGAATTAGAGGAATTTTGTGAACCAAGAACAAAAAAATAATCACAGTCTTTAGCTATATTTTTTACTGCCTTTTGCCTATTAGTTGTTGCATAACATATATCTTTTTTCTTTGGCTCTAAAACATTTTCAAAATATAATTTAATTTCATTTATGATTTCTTTTGTATCATCAACAGATAATGTTGTTTGTGTGACATAGGCAACTTGTTGAGTTTTTGGTATAGGTAATTTTTTAATATCTTCTTTATTTTCTACTAAATAAATTTGTTTGGCAGTTTGTCCCATTGTTCCAATAACTTCAGGATGGTTATGATGCCCTATTAAAATTACAGGTAATTTTTTTCTATCAAAATTTTCAACTTCTCGATGAATTTTACTCACTAATGGGCATGTTGCATCATAATAAAGTAAATTTAATTTTTTAGCTTCTTGAGGTACAGATTTTGGAACTCCGTGCGCTGAGAAAATAACAGGTCTGTCAACCTGTGTAATTTCATCAAGTTCTTCAACAAAAATTGCACCTTCAGCCTTTAAGTTATCAACAACATATTTATTGTGAACAATTTCATGTCGGACATATACAGGGGATCCATATTTTTTTATAGCCTCTTTAACCATTAGAATAGCTCTCTCAACTCCAGCACAAAATCCTCTAGGTCCAGCCAGATAAATATCTATTTTTTTATTCATTTACTTTTATTTTGAACTTACTTTATAAACATACTCATATAATAACAAATACTATATATATGAAAAAATTAATTATTTTTCTTCTTTTTTTACCTTTTTTTGGATGCGAGAGTATTATACAAAATAAAAAGGTAACTGAAGAATTCAATTGTCCAATAGTATTCTTTTCTGCAAAAGATAGAATTTATATTGATAGCCGAACCTCTCTTGATGATGTGGGTATTAAAGCTGAATTAAATAATTATGCTATTAATAGTAATTGTAAAAAACAAGAAAATATAAATATAATCCCTTTAAATGTTCTTATAGTAGCTCAACCTATGAGTAATTTAGAAGAACCATTTTTAGAATTTCCAATTTATATTTCTCTTTTAGATAAAAATGATAAGCTCCTTGAAACGCAGTATTTTTTAGTTTCAGGCTCAATCAAAAGAAATTCAGAAACAAATACTTTTGTAGAAACAGATGTTTCTGGTCAACTTACTGTTGTTACTGAATATACAAATACTTTCCAGCTAGTTATTGGTTTTATGATCGATAATAAAAAAAGAGATTTATTAAATTAATTTTTAAGAGCTGATCCAAGCTCTTCAATTGATTTATTAATTAACTTTTGTTGTTCTTGGCTATTTAATTTTTTTTTAAGTATACTGATCACAGCATTAATAGCACTAGAAGCAATATGTGATTTTGTAACATTATTTGCATCACGTGTAAGTTGATCAATTTTAGCCTCTGCTAATAATTGCCTTTTTGCAATTTGATCTTTCAACTTATTTTCAGTAGTTATTTCTAGTTGCTTAATTTTTTTATCTGCTTCTTTATGAATTTGTTGAATCTCAACTTGTACATCATTTTGCCTTTTTTTTATTTCATTTAATGTAACCTGTGTTTCATTTTTGAGATTTTCAGCTTCTTCGATTTTGTCTTTAATATCTTTAATTTGTAGATCTAAATTAGTTACTAAAATTTTACGAATTGGATTAAATACAGCAGCTAAAAAAGCAAAAAATGCTACGGCTACCCAAAATTGTGGATCAGAAAACATTAATTTAATGACCTTTCATTAGTTGCTAAGGCACTTTTTATTTCATCATTGGAGACTTCAAAGGAAGTAATTTTTGATAAAGTTAATTTAGTGATCTCATGTATTTGAATTTGAATTTGGGACAATGATTCACTTTTACTTTTTTCTATAGCTTTTGCAGATTGATCAATTTTATTATCAAGTTCTTTATCAAGTTTATCCAACTCAATTTGTGCTTTATCCTGCAAAGATGTTAATGAAGTTTTGATCATTTCTGAAGCATCAGTCCGAGCCTGCTTAAGCTGATTTTCAATTGCATTTTGAATTTTTTCTGCTTCTTGTTGAAGCTCCTTGGCTGTAGTTAAATCATTACTAATTTTTCTTTCTCTTTTATTTAAAACTGATCCAATTCTCGGTAAAGAAATTCGCCATAAAAATACGAGTAGAAAAGAAAAAGATACTACAAGCCAAAAAAGCTGTGATATGAAAAATTCAGGATTTAATTGTGGCATTAGTGTCTTGTATTATCCAAATAAGATTACGAGAGCAATAACTAGAGCAAAAAGTGCAATAGCTTCCACAAGAGCAAATCCTAACATAGTCATTGTAAACACTTCTCCACGTGCTGCTGGGTTTCTCCCTACTGCCTCAATAAATGAAGAAAAAATATTTCCAATTCCTATTCCTGAACCAATAACACCAATAACGGCAAGACCGGCTCCTATAACCTTAGCTGCTTCAATTTCCATAAATCCTCCTTAATTTTTTAGTGCAAATGATATGCATCGTTTATATATAAGCAAGTTAGTATAGCAAATACATAAGCTTGCAAAAAAGCAATTAAAATTTCTAAACCAGTTAATGCAACAATAAATACTAGTGGAAAAGCACCAGTAAAAAACGGCATTGCTACAACAAAACCAGCAAAGACTTTAAGTAATGTGTGACCAGCTAACATATTAGCAAAGAGTCGCACAGACAAACTAATTGGTCGTGATAAATAAGATATTACTTCAATGGGTATTAAAAGAGGATGCATATAGAATGGCACACCTGGTATATAAAAAAAAGTGAAGAATTTAATTCCATGGTTAATGAACCCTAAAATAGTCACACCTATGAACACAACTGAAGCAAGAGCGAATGTAACAATTATATGACTAGTAAATGTAAACTGATAAGGTATCATACCAACCATATTACCTATTAAAACAAACATGAAGAGTGAAAAAACAAAAGGAAAATATTTTTTTCCTTCATTACCCACAGTATCATTCAATAATTGAGCTACAAAATTGTAAATTAATTCAGAAATAAGTTGTAATCTTGTCGGAACAATAGATCTGGGATTGACTGTAAGCGTTAAAAATAAAGTTATTATAGAGACAGTAATGATCATAGAAAAAGAAGAATTTGTAAATGAAATATCAAATCCACCTACCTCAGTATTTGAATATGGAACAATTTCAAATTGTTCTAGTGGACTATGTTTCTCTCCGTTTTTTGATGCCATAAATTATTTTTTGAATAAGCGAAAAATTATTGTCTTTCAATTCGACGGATTACACGAAAAACATTAAAAAATCCAGCAAATGCGCCAAGAACAAAGAAAATAATTAAACCAAATGGTTTTGTATTTAAATATTTATCCACAATCAGTCCTATTCCAACCCCAACTACAAGCGCTGCAATTATTTCTGTACTAATCTTAAACCCAAATGCTGCACCAGAACCCCTTTTATTACTTTTAAAATGATTATTTTTTGAATTTTCAATTTTTTTTAACTTTTCTTGTAATTCATCTAATTTATTTTTTTTCATTATTCAGTATCTTGTTCTCTAATCTCAATTGCTTTTTCTAAATCTACAGAAACCAGTTGTGATATTCCTTGTTCAGGCATGGTAACTCCAAATAATCGATTTACTCTAGCCATTGTCATTCTATGGTGTGTGATTACTAAAAATTTAGTCATAGAAGTTTTAGATATTTCTTCAACAAGAGTACAAAATCGATCTACATTTGTATCATCAAGTGGTGCATCTACCTCATCCAATACACATATTGGAGCAGGATTTGATAAAAAAACAGCAAACAATAAAGATAGAGCCGTTAATGCTTGTTCACCTCCAGATAGTAAAGATAGGTTTTGAAGTTTTTTTCCAGGAGGACTTGCATAAATTTCTAATCCAGCTTGTAATGGATCAGTTTCATCAGTAAATTTTAAATAAGCTTTTCCACCTCCAAACAACTGGGTAAATAATTTTTGAAAATTTTCATTTACAACACCGTATGCTGCAAGTAATCGTTGACGACCTTCAGTATTTAATGAATCTATGGCTTCTCTTAACTTAATAATAGCAGAGACAAGATCATTTTGATCTTTTTTTATATTCGAAACTTTGATTTCCAGATCATTATATTCTTCATCTGCAAGTAAGTTTACCCCACCTAATCTTTCTTGTTCAACAATTAATCTTTCAAGTTTTTTTTCTAAATATTCTATTTCCTGCAAACCTTTATTGGGATTAATCTCAGATAATTTAAGAAGCTCTTCTAAATCAATATTTAATCTTTCTCTTACTTGTGAAGAAATTTGTTTAATAGTTTCTTTAACTGTATCTATAGAACCCTCTATTCTAATTTTTTCCTCTCGATATTCATTTAATTTAACTTCTTCAAGTTTAAGTCGTTTATTGATTTCATTTGCTTGAGATTCCGTCTCTCTTAATTGTTTAGCAATATCATTATAATTATTTTTATTCTGATCAATTAACTTTTGAAGTCTGGTTTTTTCACTTGTTATAATGTTTGGCATAGATCGTAATTTAGTTAAATCTTTTGTTAAATTTTCTTCTCTTTCTTTTAATTCATCAATTCTTTGCTGAGCTTTTTTATATATATCTAGCCATTGTTTTTCTTCCAGTGATAGTTGTTTTAATCTTCTATTTTTTAATTGGTCCAATATTGCTTTTGTAGAAGCATTCTGTTTTCCTTTTGAGACAAAACCATCCCATCTCCACATTTCACCAAATTTGTTTACTAATATTTGTCCAGGCTGAAGTTGATTTTGAATATTTAGAATGTCAGTTTTATCGTCTATAAAACCTATAAAATCTAACTTCTTCTTCAAATTTTCGGGAGCTTTTATTAAAGAAGAAAATTTTTTAATGTTGTTTGGAAATTCAGAATTAGAATTTTTTGTTAAAATACGCCAATAACTATTTTGACCTTCATTAATTGAGGCTATTAATTCATCTGAAAATACTGCGGCAACCGCCTTTTCTAAACCCTCTTCAAAATCAATATAGTCAATAATTGGGTTATTATTTTTTTGTTTGTTTGCACTGTCTAGATTGAAATCTTCATTGTTTGCGATAAATAAGTCACCTTGTTCTTTTTCTAATATTGATTTTTCTTCTTTTACTCTAATTAAGTTTTCATTTGCATCTTCAAATAAAAATTTTTCTCTATTTATATCATTTTTTATTTGTTGAATACGTATCTGAGTTTCTTCTACTGCTACATTAGCGCGATCAATTTCTTTTTCTTGATTGTCTAAATTAATTGTATTTTTTTGCAATTCTGAAGATATTTCATTTTCTTTTGAGCGCATACTCGGGAGTAATTGTTGAATATTTTCATATTCTATATTAATTTTTGCAACAATTTGTGTATGATTTGTCACAATAGCATCTTGTGCTTTCATTCTTTCATTTGAATTTTCTAGTTTAATTTTTTCATTTTGCCATTTTGTATAAAAAACAGCTGCACGAGCTTTCGTAATATCTTTTTGAATATTTTTATATCTTTCAGCTTGTTTTGATTGTTTCTTAAGAACTTCTAATTGATCTTCTTGAGTTTTAAGAACATCTTTAACGCGCTCTAAGTTTGTTTCTGTAGCATTAAGTCGTAATTCTGCTTCGTGACGTCTTGAATGTAATCCAGTTATTCCAGCCGCTTCCTCTAACAAATTTCTTCTTTGTTCTGGTTTAGCAGCTATTATAGCACTAACTCTACCCTGACTAACCATTGATGTAGACCTTGCTCCTGTTGCAGCATCTGCAAAAAGAAGCTGAACGTCTTTTAGTCTTACCTCTTTTCCATTAACTCTATATTCAGAACCTTCACCTCTCCATATACGTCTTGTAACTTCAATTTCATCAGTTTGATTAAATATAGCAGGAGCCTTTCTTTCTCTATTATCAAGGTCAATTGTAACTTCTGCTATATCCCAAGAAGGACGTCCTGAAGTGCCATTAAAAATTACATCATCTAATTCACTACCTCGCATTTGTTTAGGTGATAATTCACCCATTACAAAGCGAAAAGCCTCAACTAAATTTGATTTGCCACAACCATTAGGCCCAACTATTCCTGTTAAACCATTTTCGATAATAATTTCAGTAGGCTCTACAAATGATTTAAAGCCCTTAACTTTAAGCTTATTAAATTTTATCATTAACCATTTGATAATATTTTATCTATGATTTGTCTAAATTCTTTTATAGATTTATTTCCTTCAATTAGGTAGTCATTTACTAAGAAAGAAGGTGTAGATTTTATATTAAATTCCTTTTGGGCCAGCATTACACCTTCCAAAATATCATTTTCTATTTCAATGTTTTGAATGCAAGAATCAAAGTCTTTTTTTGACATTCCCCCACTTTGCATGATTTTGTATAATTCTTGTTTAGTTTTTATATTTTCTCTTACTACCCAGTTTTTTTGAAGTTTATAAAGAGCGTTCATATAATCATAACGAACTGAGTCTGATATACATCTCATTGTCATACTGCCTAACAAGGCAGGATAATTAAATGGAAAATCTCTAAAAACAAACTTAACCTTACCCGTATCAATATACTCATCTTTTAATTGTGGGAGTGTATTGACGTGAAAATCTGCACAATGACTACAAGACATTGAAGCATATTCAATAATAGTTATTGGGGCATTTTCATCACCAATTACAAAATCATTTTCACTTAAGGATAAAGCAGATTTTTCATCAGAATAAGCAATTGATGATATAAGCAAAAAAATGATGTTTATAAAAAATTTTTCTATTATTTTATTCATTATGTGTCCTCTTTATTAATAGTCAAGCCTAGGTTTAAAATTGAATTTTTTAGATCTTCATCTTTAAAATTACTTATATCCTCTTTAATAATTTTTTCACTATTTTTACTTAATTTTTTTTTATTTTTAACTTTTTTTATTGAATGATTCTCCAAATTATTTACTAATTTTTGCTTAAATTTTATTGATGTAATAACTTTGTATCCAAAATAGCCATTTATTTTTTCAATTATTTTGTCTTTAAAATGTTCAAATTCAAGGGCTGCTGCCGGACTAACATTTACATAAAGAAAATTATTATAAATTGTTTCTTCAAATTCATTTAATTTTTCCTTAATGCGAATAATTTTCTCAGGTTCAGAATGCTGTGCAAAAAAAGATCCAACAATCTCTGACCATTTTAACAATATTAGGTATTCTAGCTTACCGTACTTCATTGCGTAGTTTTTATTAATTTTTTTCAAAGATTCATTTAATGTTTTGGGGACAAAAGATCTTTTATATTCACTATCTTTATTGTTCATAATTATATGAAATGTATATTAGTAAAATATGAAAGCAATAAGATTAATTACAAATTAGTATGGAAAAACATATAAATAAGCATCTATTGGGTTGGTATAAAAACAATAAACGTGATCTCCCTTGGCGTAGGCTACAGGCCAATAAACTCCCAAACCCATATTATATTTTTGTTAGTGAATACATGTTGCAGCAAACAACAGTACCTACAGTAAAAAAACGCTTTGAAGAGTTTATAAAAAAATGGCCTAACATAAAAAAACTTTCATTAATATCAGAATCTAAAATTTTGAACTTTTGGGTAGGTCTTGGATATTATACACGTGCAAGAAATTTATTAAAAGCTGCAAAACTTATTCAAAAAAATTATAGAGGAAGAATTCCAGAAAATTTTGAGGATTTAATTAATTTACCTGGCATTGGAGATTACACAGCAAAAGCAATATTAGGAATTGCATTTAATCAGGCTTTTATACCACTTGATGCTAATATAGAGAGAATAATTTCTCGTATTTTTGCATATCAATTGCCAATTATTAAAATAAAAAAACAATTAGAAAAAAAATCAATTAAATTTATTTCTAAAAAATATTCCTCACAGCTAATTCAAGCTTTTATGGATTATGGTTCATTAATTTGTACTCCAAGAAACCCAAAATGCAAAATTTGCTTATTTAATATGAACTGCAAATCATACAGTAAAAATCTTCAAAATCAAATTCCTGTTAAAAATAAAAAAATTTCAAAAAAATTACTTAAGTTTTCACGAGCTTATATTTTTAATAACGAAAAAAATGAAATTTTAATAAGAAAACGTCCATCAAAAGGAATGTTAGCATCAATGTTTGAGGTTCCAAATGATGTTTGGGTAAACAATAAAAAAGATTTGATAAAAGATAAATTAATTTTAAATATTAAAAATAAAATAGTATCAAAAGGATTGGTTAAGTATTCATTCACTCATTTTGATTTAGAGACTGAAGTTTTTATTATTAATGTGAAAAAAAATAAATTCTTAAATTATAGGTGGATAAAGCAGACCAAAATTACAAAAAGTGGCTTGCCAACTCTTATGAAAAAAATAGTTGCTGTTGCAATTTAAATCTTGATAGCAAAAAATATTACAATAAAATCAAATATTAATATCAAAAATATATATTCTGAGCCATTTTTTGTGGCCTGAAGAACCTGTAGTTACTATTTTATTAACCGAATAGATATTTTTTTAATTATTTTATTTTTTTAGTACGATAATTACCGCGTATTTCATCAAGAAGTATGGAAGATTTTTTTTCTTTTAAATGCCAAAAGTCCCATCCATTACAACTTGGCAGGCCTTGAACTTTTGCTCCTAGTTGATGAATAGACCCTGATAAACCTTTTATTTTTAGAGTTCCATCGATACTAACTGTTGCTTTGTAGCGTTCTTTCTTATCTGTAAGTACTGCTCCAGGTGGAATTATTCCTTGTTCTACTAGTTCACCAAATGGTACTTTAGGTAATTCTTTTCTACTTTTCATCATTGTAACAATTTTATCATCAAATTGTTTTGTACTTTTTAATCTTTTTCTAGCGAGTTTTATATATTCTTTATCTTGCTCAAAACCTATGAAATTACGTTGTAATTTTTTTGCCATAACTGCTGTAGTGCCTGATCCTAAAAAAGGATCTAAAATTGTGTCGCCTTTATTTGTTGAAGAAACAATTATACGATAAAGAAGTGATTCAGGTTTTTGTGTTGGATGAGAACGTTGATTATTGCTATTACGTAAACGTTCTTTTCCTGAACAAATTGGAATATACCAATCGCTTCGCATTTGTTTTCCTTCATTAAGCTCTTTTAAATTTTGATAATTAAAGGTATATTTTGCTTTTCTTGAAGTAGTACACCATAAAAGAGTTTCATGAGCATTGGTAAAGCGAGTACCTCTAAAGTTTGGCATTGGATTTGTTTTGTGCCAAATAATATCATTAAGAATCCAAAAACCTAAATTTTGTATTGAAGTGCCGAGCCGTAAAATATTATGATAACTCCCAATAACCCAAAGAGATCCTCCGTCTTTTAAAATTCTTTTACATTCTTTTAGCCATTTTAAGCTAAATTGATCGTATGATTGGTATGTATCAAATTTATCCCAATCATTTGTAACAGCCTCAACTGCTGTTTGATCTGGTCGATAAAGAGTATCTTTTAATTGAAGATTGTAAGGTGGATCTGCAAAAATCAGATCTAATGACTTATCAGGAATTTGTTTTAATAATTTTAGACTATCACCTCTTATAATTGAATTTTTTTTAATCATCTTAAAAGAATCTTTAAGCAGTTAATAAATATCGTCAACTTAGTTATCAACAGAGTGAATCTTTAACTATGGATAACTAAATTTTTTTTTATTCATCTTCTTTCCATAACTTTTTGGTAACGGGAAATTTTTTGTTACAAAAATTGTATGTATCATTATAAAATACCCTACATTTTTTTGATATATCTGGATTCAATGTAAAGGTTGGGGAAGGATTTGAAACATTATTTTTTAAACTATACAATTCTTTTATTTCTAAAAAATTTGAAATATGGCTAATATTTTCATATTTAAATAAATTTTCGTAGAAACCAAAAAAAATTTTATTTTCATCAAAAGCTTTTAATAAATTTTTTACAATTAATTCATATTTTGTTCTTAATATAAAACCATTGGAATTATAATAATTTAAAAAAAGATCATTTGCTTCTTGATTAGTAATATTTTTGTATTTTTTATTTATTTTTATAATCATTCTTAGTGCACTCCAGCATCTTGCAACTGGATCTCTCATAAGAAAAACAACTTTTATATTAAATCCAGCATTTGATAATTTATTTTTTATATTAATTAGTTCTATATGATCAAGACAACAATAACTTGGAGTAATATCACCAGTTATATGAATATTTTTTGATAATAAAGAAAGAAAATATTTTTCATAAAAGCCTTCTTCATTTTGCATCAGATATCTTATATTATTAACAACATTAGTTTTTGAGTCTTCTTTTTTTACTCTAAAATTGGAAAATGATTGATTATATTTACAATCCCATATGTGCCATTCTTTTACTGGTCCAAAATTTGTGTTTTCACTATTTTTTAAATACTCATAAAGCCAAGTAGTTCCTGCTTTTTGAGCCCCAACACCTAGTATGAAATTTTTTTTCATATTACTACTCAATTAAACATAGATTTTATAGGTTCAAAAGATCTCCGATGGTATTTAGTTATCCCTTTTCTTTTTAATTCTTCAATATGTTTTTTTGTACCATATCCAGCATTGTCTTCCCAACAATAACCTTTGAATTTTCTAGACAGAATACCCATTAATCTATCTCTATGAACTTTAGCAATAATAGAAGCTGCTGCGATTGAGATAGATTTTTGATCTCCCTTAACTAATGATTGTTCTTTATAATTTTTATATTTTAATTGAAAATTTCCATCAATAATTAATGTTGATTTTTTAATTTTAAATTTGTCAACTACTCTGTTCATAGATAATTTGGTAGCCTCTAATATATTTAATTTATCTATCTCCTCCACAGAAGCCATAGCCAAATAGAAATTGATAATTTTTTGTTTTTTTAATGAAATAAGAAAACTAAATGCTTTTTTACGTTTTTTTAATGAGAGTTTTTTTGAGTCTATAATTAGTTCTTTATATTCATTTTCATTTTTGTAGCTTTTGAATAAACATCCACAACTTACTACAGGTCCTGCTATTGGACCTCTTCCAACTTCATCTAACCCTATAACTGGACTAGAATATTTTTTTTCAATTGAAAAATCTGTCACTTAATTTTCAGAGAGTCTTGGCATTATTTCAACAAAATTGCATGGACGATGTCGAATATCTAATTGATATTTTAAAATTTCATCCCATCCATCTTTGCATGCTCCTTTAGATCCAGGTAAACAGAAAACATAAGTTGAATTAACAAGAGCTGCTATTGCACGAGATTGAATTGCTGAAGTACCAATTTTTGTAAAACTAATTTGACGAAAGAGTTCTCCAAATCCCTCTATAATTTTATTGGAAATTCCCATGACTGCTTCAGGAGTTGTGTCCCTCCCAGTTAAACCGGTGCCACCAGTTGTTATTATACAATCTATCTCTTTTTTATTTGATAGTTTTTGTAATGTTTCTTTTATTATCTTAACATCATCAGGAATAATTTTTTTTTCAATAAAATTATGTCCTGCTGTATTAATTCGCTCTTGAAGTAAAGCACCTGAAGTGTCTGTTTTAATTGTCCTGGTGTCCGAAATTGTTAAGACTACAATATTAATTGGAACAAATTTTAAAGATGTATCTAAAGCCACAATTAATTAATAAAGTGGATCTTT
Source organism: Pelagibacteraceae bacterium (assembly GCA_002718135.1). The sequence goes on from PBDN01000015.1 coordinate 44,469, forward strand.
GCCATTGGCTAGCATTTTTAATGAAGTCATGTTTTTTTTATTTTTATTTTGATAAATCCAATATTTTGTTAATATTTTTTCAATAAACCAGCGTGTTTCTCTAGAAGGAATACTTTCCATAAAAAACAAAGGATCATTTAAATAATTTGTCTCTTGTTTCCATTTTTTTAAATTCCCAGGTCCTCCATTATAGGCAGCTGCTAAATATATTAAATTATTTGATACAATTTCTAGATCCAAAAGATATTCTATATATTCTTGCCCTACTTCAAGATTAATTTCAGGATTTTTAAGAATATTAGAACTATTTCTTTTAACATCTTTGCTTGAACTAATAAATCTTGCTGTAGAAGGGAGAACTTGCATTAATCCAACTGCACCACGATTACTTTTTGCTGTTGCATTAAACATCGACTCTTGGTGCATAAAAGCATAAATTAACTCTTTATCAATTTTAAAACCATTCCTAGGTTTCCAAATAGGAGTTGGGTAATAAAAATTTGTATCCATATTTAAGCCAAAATTTTCAAGCTTGTTGACTATTTTTAGTTGAGTATAAGCAAGATTAAAATGCTGAGCTATATTTACTGAATCTGCAGCAATTTCTTTGTTTAAAACAGAATTTATATGAATGATTTCCTTTTCGATTTCATCGTTAAGTCCAACTTGTATTAAAGATTGTATACGTTTTCCAGAAGGAAGGTTTAAAAGTTTATTGTTTGAAGTATCAAAAGTTTTGTTTGAATGCCAATTAATTTTTTCATCAATACCTAATATTTCTAGTGCTAGCATTCCATAAAAACTGTTTGAATTTTGGGATGCTCGTTGGAGCCAAAAATTGATGTTATTGTATTGACCAAGCTTACTGTAGGATCTTGCAGCCCAGAAACTTCCTGAGGTTTGGTGCCAGGCATCATCTTTTAAACTTATAGAAAATAATGAAAAAAAATCAGCCGCTTTTTGATATTTTTTTAAACGCCACGAAGCTAGACCAGCTGTCCATGCTGCATAGGGTACTTGCATGGATGAGTTTACTAGAGCTTCACTAGCATATTTTATCGCCAAATCATTTTTATTTGCCAAAAAATATCCTTTAGCAATTAATTCTTTTTGCTGATCTAATTCAACTTGATCAAGCAATATGTTTACATCTCTTTGTTGAATAATTTTTACTGCACCTGTAGGCCAGCCACGATTTACTCTAGATTTAACAGCATTAATAATCTTTTGTTTTTCTTTTTTTTGATTTTTGGATAATTTTTTTGTACTTTTGTATTTTTTAATTTTGGTTGATATAGTTTTATCTGCAATGATACCAATTGGTTTAATCGGTTTAGTAGGGCTTTTATATCCTTTAGGCATTCTTTTAATTGCCAGTCTATAAATTCTTTTTGCTTGTGGAAGATCGTTGTATTTTTTTAACCAGTAATATAATTCTAAATATTTGGATCTATAACATTTAGGATGTAGATATCGCTGAGCCAATATATGACCAAGTAAAATTTTGTTAGAAATTTGTATTATATGTCTATTTGCACTTTTCCACTTACATGTCTCTTGAAACAAATAAGCTTTACGATAATTAATAATGTCATTCTGTGATAAAATATTTTTTGAAAATATATCATTATATTTTTGCGCAACAGATATTTCATAAGAGTGACTTAATTTAGATAAAATTAAAAATAAAAAAAAATAAAAAAATTTAAAATATGTACTAAATTTCATTTAATTTTTTTTGCAACATTTGTAGATCAACCCATGCTTCTTTTTTATAATTTGGTGATCTAAGTAAAAAAGCAGGATGATAAGATACCAAAACATATGTTGAACTATTTAAATTAATTGATTTATATTCATACCATTTTCCTCTTAATTTTCCTAAACTTTCGGAAGTTGACAAAATTGCCTTAGCTGCGGTGCCCCCAAGGAGAAATATTAATTTAGGTTTTATTATTTCAATTTGTTTTTGTAGATAAGGTAAAAATTCTAAAATTTCTTCATTGGTAGGTGTTCTATTATTTGGTGGTCTCCATGGAACTACATTTGTAATATATACTTCTTCTCGTTTTAAGTTTATTGCTGATAACATTTTATTCAACAATTGACCTGCCATTCCCATAAAAGGCAATCCTTTTAAATCTTCTTCTCTTCCCGGAGCTTCGCCAATTATCATCAAATCTGCAGATAAATTGCCATCAAATATTACTGTTTTATTGGTATTTTTTTTAAGTGGGTGATTCAAAGAATCTAACTCTTTTTTAAGATTCTCAACATTATTAATTTTATTTAAATCATTATTTTGGACTATTGTATCCCTTAAATCAGCTTTTTTATTTTGTGTGTAATAATTATTTTCTTTATTTTGAAGGAAATACTCTACTCCAGAATGAACTAAAAATTCTAAATATTGTTTATTTGATTGATTCATTCTAATTTTGAATTAATTAATTTTGTTAATTTACCCAAATGTATTTGTAAATGATAAATTTTTTAATAATCCTTTTTTTTGTTACTTGTTTTAATTTTTATACAATTTCTTCTAATGCTTCAAGCTCCTCGTACTTAATAAGCAAATCAGCTTATAATGATTATGATTATATAACTGTGATTCTTGAATCTAAAAATATAAAAAATATTGAAGAAAATTCAATATTAGTTGATCAATTGATTTCTTCAACAATAACTGAAAATTTAATTTTAGCTAACAAAATTTCTAAGAAAATCTTGCTTAATGATCCAGATAATCTTGAGGCTAATCTAATAAATATAGTTGGAAATATTTTAAATAATAATAAAAATAAATTATTGAGCAACAAAATATTTGACAATAATGAATTAATTGATTTTATTTTTTTTAGTGATCAAAAAATAAAAACAAAAGAACAGGTTAGTAATTCGTTTGTAGAAATCGTAAGATCATCATATTCAAATAGTGTAAATCTTGAAGTGATTAATTATAATTATCTTTTATTTTATATATCTTTAGCTATTATAGTTAACCCATTGAATGATGACGCTTTGTTTATTAAAGCACAATTATATCAAATGTTAGAAAAATATTTTCTAGCGGAAAATAGTTATAAAAAAATAGAAAAATCTAGTTCATATTATAGCGATGCTCAAAGAAACATAGCATTTAATTATTCTAAATTTTTAGATAATAATGAGGCAGAAAAAAAAATATTAGAAATAATTGATCAAAACGAAAAAAAATATTTAATTAAAAGAATATTAGCAGATTTCTATAGAATTAACGGTAAATACCAAAAAGCTATAGAAGTTTATAATGATTTAATTTTAGAAGAAGAGAAAGACTTATGGAATTTATATTATTTAAGAGGAATATGTTTTGAGCGATTAGATCTTTGGAATAAAGCTGAGAAAGACTTTTTATATTCTTTAAAAATAAATCCTAATTCACCAAATGTTCTAAATTATTTAGCTTACGGTTGGCTTGAAAGAAATATGAATATTGATAATTCACTTAATATGTTAAAAAAAGCTTATCAGAAAAGTCCAGATAATCATTATATAATTGATAGCTTAGCATGGGCATATTTTAAAAAAAATAATTTAGTTAAAGCGGCAACATTAATGGAGAAAGTTATAGATATTGCTCCAGGAGAAGCAATTTCACTTGATCATTTAGCTGATATATATTTTGCAATGAATAGAAAAAGGGAAGCGGTTCATTTTTGGAAACAGGCCCAAGACCTAGCTGAGCCAGAAGATAATATATATGATAAAATTGAAGAAAAATTGAGAGCATTAAATGCCGGATAAATTAATTGAAAATTCTCCAGCAAAAATTAATCTATTTCTTAAAGTCATTAACAAAAGATCTGATGGATATTTTAATATTAGAAGTGGAGTAACATTTGTAAATTTATATGATCAAGTTATTGCTGAACAAAGTAAATATTTTCAAATAGATTACAAGGGAAAATTTGCTCCAATAAATGGTCAATTTGATAATTGCATAGTAGAAAAATTATTTAATAAAATGCAAATAACAAAACCTAAATATAAATTTACAATAATTAAAAACATTCCAACTCAATCAGGATTAGGTTCTGCATCATCAAATGTTGCAGCAGTTGTTAGAATTTTAAATAAATTAAAATTAATAGATTACAAAAGCAGTAATCAATATATATCGATTGGATCAGATGTACCCTTATTTATAAATTTTCATGATTGCTTAATTAGAGGAAGGGGTGAAAAAATTATTAATCAAATTTTTCCAAAATATTATTTTCTTATTGTAAAGCCTAATTTAAGTTGCTCAACAAAAGAAATGTATCTGCAAATTTCAGAAAATAAATTAGACTATAATATTGATCAAGATATTGATCAAATAAATGATTTTGACGAAGGAAATGATTTTGAAAAAATTATTTTTAGTAAAAAAAATGAAATTTATGAAATTTATAATTTTTTAAAAAATATTAATGAATCAATTTTTGTAAGATTAACAGGTAGTGGTTCGTGTATTTTTGCAACATTTGATAACATTCATTCTGCAAAACTAGGGAAAAAAGAATTTAATAGTTTTTTTCCTAATTTATGGTCTGTTATTGCAGAAAACAATAATATTGTTTATTAGTAATAATTTTTTGGGGCGTCGCCAAGCGGTAAGGCATCGGTTTTTGGAGTCGACATTCGCAGGTTCGAATCCTGCCGCCCCAGCCATTTTTATTTAAAAAATTAATTTAAGTTATGATTTATATATCTGTTTTGTATTTAATTGATTATTTTTTAGCAAAATTGTCAAAAAATAATCGTACAATTTCAAGAACTTTCCAATAAGAATTAAATATGGGTTGAATAAAAGTTATATTTAAAATTTCATCTTGATATACGCCCCACAAATCATTTTTTTTTATCCAGCCTTGTAAGTTTTTTAACTCTATTAGACACCAATTTTTTAAGCATTTATGAATTTTGACAATATTTCTATTTCCGATGGTGGCAATTTTTTTCCCATTAGGGTAAAGATAAATATTAGAATTTAAATCTTCATTAGTAATCAAACCATATCTATCACCTTTAAGTAATTTTTTGTGTATCCAGCCTGAATTGCCTTTACTATCAATAATTTTTCTCCAAAGATCATATTCATCGTGAATTTCAACAGGTAAATTTTTAGTTATATAATTTAATCTAATCGGATAGTTTAGACTTGGCCCAACTCTTAAATTCACATTATCAGATTTTAATGAAACATATCTTGGCATTTTTAATCCTGTTACACTGCCTAAATTGTTAGCAAAAGATTTGCTAAAGTACATAATTAAAATGATTATAAAAATAAATTTCATTAAATAACTTTAACATTTTATCAATTTTTAAAAAGAATTAATAAAAAAGAGTTCATAAAGTGGTTTCTTCTACTAACTTTTTAAGTGTTATGATAAACAGTTTATAATTTGTAGTATTTCTGTGATATTCAAATTTATCTAGTAATTCTACAGATTAAAAAAAAGTAGAAATCTAATCAGCGCCCGTAGCTCAATTGGATAGAGCGCCAGACTACGGATCTGGAGGTTAGGAGTTCGACTCTTCTCGGGCGCGCCA
>PBDN01000016.1 GCA_002718135.1 Pelagibacteraceae bacterium
ATATTTTAACTTGATTAATAGTGTAACAAGTCCAACCAGAAATACAGCTTGTAATTCTTCCTTTTGAAGGATCTTCAGGATCTTTGAATAATTCCCAAACGCCAGGTTTTTTTAGATCCGAAACATCAGTAATTCCATGTGCTTCAGAAGTTGCTCTGTCGACAAAGAAAGCTTGTTCAGATGCTGGTGTATTAATACCTAGATCAACTAAGTTACCCGTTGCTAATTCTGGATCTATAAGAGCTACGTTGTTATCTGTCCAATGTTCAAAGATAATATCTAGTTGATTGTCAATTAATGCAGCTAAGATTGGATTTGTACTACCTTTTGTAACTTCAACATTACAACCATAGCCATGTTCCATAATATAAGAACCAATCGCTGTATGAATATTTGCACTATCCCAGTCAAAATCTCCAACTTTTACAGTACACGCATTTGCACTAAAAGAACCTAGGGAGAAAAATGAAAATAGAGATAGAACAAGAAATAATTTTTTAATAAATTTCATATTCTTTCCTCCTAATTATTTAAATTTTATAGCCGTTATTTTACTATAAACAACTTTTTATTTCTATAATTTGACAGTTTTTCTGTGTTTTTTTAATTTTAAGTTAATTATTAAGTCTTTCTCTATAAGCTACATATATACCGCTTAAAATTATTAAAATCCCACCATAAACAATAGATTTACTAGGGATTTCAGCAAAAAATAAATAACCCATTATCCCTACAAAAACAAATGAAGAATATTCAAAAGGAGATGTAACTGCTACATCTGCGTTTTTAGCTGCTTGAGACATAAATAAATGACCTAATGATCCCATAACTCCTAAGCTAAATGCTAACAATAAATTTAATAAATCTGGCATTACAAAATTTGCAGGAAAAAAAATAATAGACGTAAAAAGCAATGCAAAAGAATAATAAAATACAATTGCAGTGCTCGACTCTGTATTCATTAATGATCTTGTTGATAAATAAACTGATGCCATAAATAATGCTGAGCCAATTGGTAAAAGTGATTTTAATTCAAAAAGTTCAGTGCCAGGCTTAACTATTATTACCACACCTATAAATCCAATAACAATTGCTAGCATTCTGTGTAATCCTATTTTTTCCCCAAGAATTGGCACTGCCAAAAAAGCAGCAATGATTGGCGCACTATGAGCTAAAGCAATATTTTCAGATAATAACAAATATTTTATACCATAAACATATAAAACTACGCAGCCGACAGCAGAAAATGCTCTAACGAAATGTCTAATTGGTTTTTTTGTTTTAAGAGATTTAATACCTGAATAATAAACTAAAAAAATTGATATTATTGATCCACTTAATGCTCTAAAAAAAACTGCTTCCCAAACTGGAAAATTAAAACTTAAATTTTTATAAGTAATATCATTTATACTTAAGCAAAACATGCCTAAGGTCATAAAAAAAATTCCCAACAAATTATTATTAATTTTGTTCATAATTAGATCTTTGGATATCCTACCCTAATTTAACGTAATATGTTATTATTGTTATATGATAGATAAATATAATATATTAAATCTTAGTTTAGAAAAAGAATATATTAATATTATATGGCAGGATAACCATGAAAGCAAATTTCACTTTCTTTGGTTAAGGGACAATTGCCCAACGTCTTTTCACTTAGATTCTAAAATGAGAAAGTTTAATATTTTATCAGTATCAAAAGATATCTATCCAAAAAAAATTAATAACACTAAAAACAAGTTAATTATTCATTGGAATGAGCATAATCACATAAGTCATTATGAACTTAGATGGTTAAGAAATCATTGTTACACTGAAATAAATAATCAAAAATACCAGTCACCATACCTATTGTGGAAGAATGATCTAAATCAAAAATTGAAATTAATTATCTTAAATCATGATGACATAATCAGTAATAATAATGAATTAATTAAATGGTTAGAGCTTCTAAATATTTATGGAATAGCAATTATTAAAAATGCACCTACTAGCAGCAAATCAGCTTTTGAAATTTTAAACAAAATAAGTCATCATAGAGAAACATTTTTTGGCACACCTTTTGAAGTCATAAATATTCCAAAGCCAAATAATCAAGCATACACAGCTGATGCACTAACAAATCATAGTGATCTTCCATATTTTGAATATGCGCCCGGATATCAGTTTTTACATTGTTTAGAAAATACTGCTAACGGTGGAGATTCAACAGCTGTAGATGGCTTTGCTGTCGCTAATTATTTAAAAAATAATGAAAAAGAAGTTTTTAATATTCTTACAAGTACTCAGATCAAATTTAAAGATAATGATTTTACACAAAAAGCAATTAGAATTTTATATTCTCCAATAATTACACTTACAAAAGATAATGATTTTAATGATATTAGACTAAATATGGGAGCTATGGCTACAATTGATGTTCATCCTGATAAAATGAAAAAATTTTATGAAGCTTACAGATTGTTTACATCATTACTAAATGATAAAAAATTTATGATTGAATTTAAACTAGAAAAAGGTGATATATTTTGTTTTAACAATAGAAGAGTTCTTCATGGGAGATCGGCATTTGATCCAAATTCTGGGAATCGTCATCTTCAAGGTTATTATATTGAAAGAGATGAGATTATTTCAAAATTAAATTACTTTAAAAATGTTCAAATTTGATGTTATTTCCAACCACAAATAGTTTTTACTTCTAAATATTCTTCTAATCCCCAATATCCACCTTCTCTTCCATTACCTGATTGACGATAACCGCCAAAAGGAGTTCCTGGATCTGCACTATTTCCATTTATATAAACCCCTCCTGATTTGAATTTTCTTGCAACTCTCTTAGCTTTTTCCATATCTTTGGTTTGTACATAATTACCTAAGCCATATTCTGTATCATTAACTATAGAAATTGCTTCTTCTTCAGTTTCAAATGGAATAATTGATAAAACGGGTCCAAAAATCTCTTCTTTTGCAATTCTCATATTATTAGATACATTAGTAAAAATTGTAGGTTTAATGAAATAACCTCTATTTAAACCATCCGGACGCTCAACCCCGCCTGCAACTAATTTTGCCCCCTCATCAACCCCACTTTGAATTAAATCAATAATTTTATTGTACTGAGTTTTTGAAACTACTGGTCCTATATGATCACCCTTTTTTTCTGCTAAATCTACTTTTATTTTACTAGCTTCATCTGCTGCTTCCTTTACTGCTCTTTCATAGATTGAATTTTCTACAAGCATTCGTGTAGGGGCATCACAAGATTGGCCTGAATTACTCATTACATTTCTAACCCCTTCTCTAACTGCACCAGAATGTGAGTCTGCAAAAACAATATTCCCACCTTTACCACCTAACTCTAAACATACTCTTTTAATTGTATCGGCTGCATTTTTTGTAATTAATTTTCCAGCTCTTGTTGATCCAGTAAAAGATATCATATCAATATCATAGTGGCCTGATAACTGCGTTCCAACACCTAAACCATCTCCATTAACTAAATTGAAAACACCTGGTGGAAAACCAGCCTCATCTATCATTTCTGCAAACAACATAGCTGAAAGTGGCGCTATTTCTGAAGGTTTCAAAATCATTGTGCATCCAGCAGCCAAAGCTGGTATTACTTTCAAAGAAATCTGATTTATAGGCCAATTCCAAGGAGTAATAAGAGCACAAACGCCTATTGGTTCATAAGTTATATAATTATTGGAACCTTTGCTAAATTCTGTTTCAAATTCAAATTCTTTAAGTCTTTTAATAAAATCCTTAATATGGTCCGCACCTGACGCAGTTTGAGCTGATGAAGACCAATCTAGTGGAGCACCCATTTCAAGTGATATGGAATTTGTCATATCCTCCCATCTAGATTCATAAATTTTATATAATTTTTCTAAAAGAGAAATTTTATATTTTTTATCAGTTAAACTCCATTCAGATAAAGATTTTTTTGCAACTTCAGCTGCTGCATTAACATCCTCTTTGTCTCCTAGAGAAATAATTGCGCAAGTTTCTTCTGTGGAAGGATTTATTACGTCAAAATCATTCTTTTTAAAAGGCGCAACCCATTTACCATTAATATAAAAACTTCTCTTATCTAGCATTTTAATTTTTGCTCCCTAATTATTATAGATTGATTTTTTTTTATCTAACAACCTTATTAAAGCTGGCCATTCATTTTTACCAGTCTTAAACATAGGTTCCTGGTATTGTCCAGCGGCATATTCTAATAAATTACTTGAAGGCTTATTTAATTCTAAACCCGTTGAATATGTATCTAATTGATTTGTACATGCTCTTTCAAGGTAGTACATTAATATAAAAGCTTCACTTACAGATTCACCACAAGTTAGAAGTCCATGATTGCGAAGTACCATAGCTTTGTTATCACCTAAATTCTCTGACAATCTTTGACACTCTTCAGTGCTAGTCGACATACCTTCCCACTCATGATAACTTATTCTATTATAAAACATTGCAGCATCTTGGATTATTGGTTCTAAACCCATTTTAAAACATGATATAGCAAGACCTGCTCTAGAGTGTGTGTGCATTACACAATGAATATTTTTTTTTAAATTATGGATTGCCCCATGAATTATAAAACCAGTTAAATTTATTTCTCCATCGCCACTAACAATATTTCCCTCTAAATCAATTTCTAATAGATTTGATGCAGTTATTTCATCATACCTGAGACCAAATTTATTTATTAAAAATGTATTTTTGTTTCTTGAGGTTTTTGCAGTTATATGATTCCAAATGATATCACTCCAGCCAAAATAATTAGCCAAATGGTAACTTGCTGCTAAATCAGTTCTATTCTTCCATTCTTCTTGGCTAACATTAAGTGGATTATTCATTTATTTTTTTTTATAATAGAATAAAAGAATATGCAATAAGAGGGGAAAAAATGTCAGAAAATATACAACTTGATATAGACTATGTAAGATCTCAATTTCCTGCTTTTAAAGATCCTTTATGTAAAGATTGGGCTTTTTTTGAAAATGCTGGTGGTAGTTACGTACCACAAACTGTAATAAAGCGACTAACTCAATTTATGACTTCTACAAAAGTTCAACCCTATGCTGAATATCCTATGTCTAAAATTGCCGGTGAACAAATGGATGATGCTACAAAATTTTTTGCCAGTATGATAAACGCAAAAGAAAATGAAATATTAATTGGTGGTTCCACATCTATAAATCTTTATGTGCTGTCTAACGCTCTAAAAAAATTTATAAAAAAAGGTGATGAAGTTATTGTAACAAATCAAGATCACGAAGCAAATATTAGTCCGTGGAGAAGACTTGCAGAAAATGGAGCTATAATTAAAGAATGGAAATTTAACAAAAATTCAGCTGAACTAGAAGTTGATGAATTCAAAAATTTATTATCTGACAAAACCAAAATTGTTGCTGTAACTCACTGTTCAAACATTGTGGGATCTGTAAACGATTTAAAAAAAATTTCAGAACTAGCACATCAAAGGGGGGCTATAGTGATAGGTGATGGTGTTTCCTATGCCCCTCATGGTTTTCCAAATGTAAAAGATCTTGGTGTAGATTTTTATACTTTTAGTTTGTACAAAACATATGGACCACATTTAGGACTTTTATATGGAAATGAAAGTATTTTAAAAAAATTACCTAATCAGAACCATCAATTTTTAGAGGGCAATTATCCATATACAATTAATCCAGGTGGACCAAATCATGAAGAATTAGTATCAATGATTGGCATATATGAATATATAAATAATTTATTTGATCATCATTTTAATCATAAAGATTTAGATATTTTGAAAAAAATTGAAAAAATAAATAATCTTATATCCAAACATGAGGAAAAGATTGCCAATCCATTATTGGAATATATAGCTGAAAGAAAAAACTTTATGTTAATTGGAAAAAAATTGATATCAAACAAAGATAGAGCCCCAACAATCTCTTTTATTGTTAATAATCGTAAGTCCAAAGAGATTAGTGACATATTGGTGCAAAATAAAATTGCTACCAGAAATGACAATTTTTATGCTTGGAGATGTCTAAAAGATTTAAATATTGACACTGATGATGGAGTTATCAGATTAAGCTTAGTTCATTATAATAATAAAGATGATGTTGATAAAATAATTAAAGCTTTAGAAAAAATTAATTAGATAAATTTAATAATTCTATGAAAAATAAAATACAGGATTATGATGTTATAATTTTTGATTTCGATGGTGTAATAGCTAAATCAAATAAATTCAAAACTAATGTTTTTTTAAAATGTGTAAACGATAGAAGAAAATCAATTATAAATAAATTTAGTATTTATTTAAAAAAAAATCTTAATAAAACTAGAAAAGAAAAATTTGTTTATTTTTTAAAAAATATTGAAATGGATTATTCTTTAAAAAAATATAACAAATTAATGAAAAATTTTAAATATATAATGTCTAAAGATTATAAAAAATGTAAATTAATTAAAGGGGTTAAAGTATTTATTAAAAAAAATTATACAAAAAGGAAATTAGTCATAATATCATCTGGATCTAAAGAAGAAATTATTAAATATTTAAAATATAAAAAAATTAATCAATATTTTAATATTATTTATGGAAATAATAATAGTAAAGAAAATAATTTTAAAAAAATAATAAAAAAATTTAAAAATCATTACATTATCTCATTTGGAGATACTATTAACGATTATAGAATATCAAAAAAGTTTAAAATTGATTTCATACATATAAAAGAAGATTCTAACTTAAAAAATTTCAAATTGGTAAAATTGAAATCAATTCAAAATTTTAGCAAATTTAATATATAGTTTTTTGATTTTATTAATATTTTAAAAATAATATAAAAAATCGAAAAATTATTTAACAAATAATAAATATGAATTAATTTAATTTTATTTCTCGATAAATTTATTTTTTCATCAATATTAAGCCTTTTAATAGCTTTATTTTTATAAATTTGAAAAAAATAATCTAAATTACCATTTTTTTGGTGAAAATCATTATTTACAGTAATGATTTTTTTTGGAATTTGTTTGATTTCAAATGTCATAAAAATTGATTTGATTACTTGATCCGTATTTTGAAGAAATTGATCAAAATCAATATTTAAAGTTTTGACATTGTGATTATTAAGTATGCGTAACGATTTATCAAAAGATTTGTAGTCTATAATTATTGAAATAAATATTTTTTCTATAAAATTTAAATTTTTTTCAATATTATATCCACTAAGACATTTCCTATATTCATAAAATTTATTATAGTACCAATTACTAAAAATTGAACCGCAACCATTACGATACATAGAATAAGCAATATCAAACATATTTCTTTTCAAAAAAATAAAATTAATTTTTGGAAAAATATTTTTCAAAACTGAATAAATAAAAAAAGTATTTTGTTGTTGTCGTACAAATTTTATAATAATTTTATCTCCATAATATTTATGTATTTCACTAAAGTAATTATGCAAAATTTTTTTTAAAAATAAGTTTTTCTTATTATTAATTTTATTATAAGGTATATTGCCTACATAATAGTCATCTATTTTATAATTATAAATCTCTTTTATACTTGGAGCCCCTTTAAAATATTTTTTTACTTGATTAAATAATTTTTTATTTTTTATTTTTTTTGGTAAAAAACCAAAAGGTTCGAATATCGACTCATACTCTTGAAGGTTTTTAGAAACACAATTTAAAAATTCCGATGAACCACTTCTTGGGTATGAAAATATTAATATCATAAAATGATCACTTTAACTTATCAACAATAATTATCTAAAATTTTATTTAGTTTAGAATATTTATTGTCTAAATAAAAAAAATCCCTAGGATTTTTCTTATTAGAATGAATATAATTTTCATTAATTATTTTAATAAATTGTTTATAATTTGATACAATATTTATATCTTTAAAATCATTAACACAACTATAATTGATGTGATTAATATTTTTATATAAAATTACCTGTGAGCCTGAATAATAAAAATCAACAATAGTTGAAGTTGCGTGGCTGCATAATATAATGTCAAATTCATCAATTAAATTTTTTATTGGTTTATCAATAATAATAACATTTAAGAACTTATTGAAATTATTTTCAAATAAATAAGCTGGATGTGGCTTGAAAAAAACATCAAACTTATTTAACAAAATTTCTTTTGAAAAATTAATTAATTTAATTATTTCAATATTAGTTTTTTCAACAAAATCTCCAATGATCAAAAATTTTTTTACTTTATTATTTAAGTTTCTTTTTTTAGGATATTGAATGAGGTGTGAATATCTTAATGCTTCAATTTCTAAAATTTGATTATTTAAAATATTATTTAATTTAGTTATCTTTTTTTGTTCTTCACCATTGATGGCAAAATAATTAGGTAACAAATTAGAATTTTTTTGTAAATCATAAATTTCTTTACAGTAAACATATCTTAAATCCCAGAATCTAAGAGTAGTATGTAAAATACCAATTAGTTTACCATGATTATATTTTTTCCAAAATTTATTTAAAATCATTTCCCATGTTTGATTTTCACAAATATAAAAACCAAGTTTTTGATAAGGTAAATTTTGTAAAGCTTTCTCATATTTGAAATAATTAATACTATTATTAACTGCTTCTGTACCTATTAATGATTTTGTAAAAGAATAGATAAGTAAATATTTTAAATTTATATCTGTTAAAGATGAATTAAAAGTTTTATTTGAGAACAATAGAAATATAGATTTAAATAAAATTTTAAAATATAAACTTATTCCTTTAAAATAAACGGATATATAAAAATATTGATCAAAAAAAAAGTGGCTGTCTGCTTGATTAGAAATTTTAATCAAATTTTCTGCATTTCTTAATTTTTTAACTTTCCAAAATTTAAAAAAATTATGAAAATAACTATAATTAATTTTTCTTTTTTTTAAAATATTGGTTAATTCAGACCAGTAAAAGGATTCAAATACACCTTTTGAAATTTTATCTTTATCAAAGTGAACAAATATATCAAATAACATAAGATCACTTGTAATATTATTTTTTGATTTAATAAGTTTAATATTTTTCAATAAAAGAATAATTTTAATTATAGCTTTAAAAAATAAATTAATTTGTAAAAATACAGTAATTTTATTAAAAATATTTATAAAATGAAATTTATTTTGATTTAAAAAATTAATATTTTTTTTTTTAAAAAAATTAATTAATGATAATGTTAAATTATTGTCTTTTACATCTATTACAACATGTTTTATGTTATATTCCTTAATAATTTCCTCAATGGCAAAAAGTTTTATGCAGTTATCGAATCCAGAATTTTGTTCAAATGAATACTTATGAGACAAAGCAGTAAAATACCAAAAAGAAAAATCTTCATTAAATTTTAAATAATCATAAATTGTTTTATTAAAAATTATATTTTTTCTATAAGAATTAATAACATTAATCAGTTTATTTCGTAATCTAATCTGGTTTTTTTCAATATACTCTATTAGATTTATTGAATTATTTTTTTTTATATCAGTTATATTAATAACATTTTTTTCTAGAATATTTTTATCAGTCAAGATGAATCTATCTTGCATATTGAATTAATCCCCACCTGAAACTGTAATAATTGAATCATGAATAAAAGATGACTTATCATTAAATAAAAATTCAAATACAGCTGCTACCTCCTCTGGTTTACCAGCTCTTTTAATAGGGATTTTATTAATTCTTTTTTTCATTTCATTTAAATTTTTATTTATTTTTTGTTGATTAGAAATAACAAATCCACTTCTCACTCCATTAATGAGTATTTGTTTATTATTATATTTTGCTAATGATCTCATTAATGACTCTAAAGCAGATTTTGCCGAAGCATAGTGGATAGATTCTTTTGAGCCTCTGTATTTTATTGAAATTGAACTTAAATAAACCATTCTTGACGGTTTGATTAATATTTTTGATGCATAATAACACAAAAAATATGGCATAAAAGCAATTTCAAAAAAAGTTTTATCAAAGTCATTTTTATTAAGTTTATGATAATTTTTCCAATTTACAGTGCCCGCACATATTGCCAGTCCATAAAAATCTTTATAAATCTTTTTAAAACTATTTACTAAATCTTTACAATCCTTTTGAGTAGCAAGATGTGATTGAAAAATTTTAACTTTATTAGATTTGGCATATTTTTTTTTTATATTTTCTACTTTTTTTCTATTTGAACAGTAGTGCAATCCTACTTTATAACCTTGTTCAATTAATTTAATAGCAACAGCTGAACCTATTGATCCAGAGGCTCCAACAACTAATATAGATTTTTTATTCATAATTAATTAAATTAAACTACATTTATTACAAGGAGATTGTTTATTTCTAAGTTTATTCAAGTGCATCAATCTAAGATTATTATAATTTTCTGAATTCCAAAGTTCTTTAACGGTATATTCATTTGCGTTACCCACTGATAATTCAGATTTATAATCTACATCACATGGGTTTGCTTTGCCATCCCACCATACAAACATTCTTCTCCAAAGATCTGAGCACGGTGTCAAAATTTCATTCTTATCAGTATTATAAACATTTTCCCATGGTAAGTAATTTACAAAAGCAACTTGATCAACTAATTCTCCCCAAAAATCTTGCATTTCATTTAAATCTTGTTCTTCAGAATATTTTACACCTGAAACCCTGGTTATTATCCTAGATTCAGGATAATCTTTATTTTTTATTGTATTAAATAATCTAATATTGTTTAAAACTTTTTCTAAATTTCCGTTAACTCTATATTTTTTATAACTTTCTCCATCTGCAGCATCGGCAGAAAATACTAAAGTAGATATATTATTTTTTAATATAGAATGAATTTTACTCTCATTAAGCATAGATGCATTTGTATTTATTTTAAAATTAATAAATTTATCTTTTGAATAATCCATCATTTTAGCAAAATCTGGACTCATTAATGGCTCTCCCCTAGATGCAAGAGTAACAAATTGAACATTATTTTCTATTTCATCAATTATTTTTTTATATAAATCAAATTTCATATGCCCCATATGCCCAGATTTTTTTTTATTAAACACATCATCAGTCTGATAACAAAATATACAGCGGTAATTGCACATTGACGTTGGTTCAATTTGAACTAATGGAGGATATTCGTTTAATATTTTTTCTTTAGGATAAACTTCATATTTATACCTATTTATCAAGTAATTTATTTTATTTTCATCATTTAAACATTGATATTCAGCAATAACATTTTTAGTTAAATTAAACTTACTATTATCAGATGTTTCTTTATTTTTTATTTCAGACAAAATTTTATTAAGAATTTCATTATTATTAGTTTTTAACTCCTCTGTTATAAAATTTTTTATTTCATCATTAATTGATTCATATTTTAGATTTTCATTATTTTTTATATTTAGTTTAGTGAAACTATTATTTTTTTGATAAATTACTGCCATTTAAAACTCAATTAAAATTTTCTTTAATCCAATATTCAACTTGTGGGATTTGCCATTTATAATCGACATCGCAGCCTCCATAAGATTCTATAGGCGCAATATTTTTTCCCATCCACTTTTGTGGCAAAAGTCCATTTTCCATATTTTCCAAACAATGAGGCCTTACAATGGAGACTGACATATCTGCAAAAAAAACATTACCTTGTGAATCTCTATCACAATTTAAGTATTTAGGGTTACCAAAATATTCAAATTTTACAAAAGGATCAAGAGTTCCTTTTTTATTTAATTTTCTGGCTCTCAAGGGGCTCCACATATTATATATTGATGTAGAAACAGCAGAATCAAATTTTGGATTTTTGTTTAATATTCTTATACCTTTGTCTATTAGCTTATAATTAATTGTGGGAGAATTAGCAAAAAGAAGAACTATATATTTAATCTTGGTATGAATTTTCTTCATTTGAAAATAAGAATATTGAAAAACGTCTTCTCCTAGTGCCTTACTAGTATTCAGTTTTGCAGGTCTATTAATTATTTTACAATCGTGTTTATTAGCAATTTTTTTAATTTTGGGGCAATCTGTGGATACATATATTTCTTTAATAAATTTAGATTTTTTAGATGCCAAAATAGGATATTCACAAATTGGACGACCTAAAACCTTGTAAGTATTTTTTCCAGGAAAACCTTTGCTGCCCGCCCTTCCGATCATTAATGAATAAATCATTTTTCTAAACTATTATTTTTAATATATTCTGTTAAATCTAATAATCCTTCATCAAAATTAACACTTAAATTAGGTATATATTTTTTTGAATATTCTTTCGTAAAACGATATGGTGTTTGAGAATAATGAACACTATCTGTTGTTTTTAAATATTTAATTTGGATTTTTTTATTTAATATTTCTTTTAACAAAGCAACTAAGTCATTAATTTTTATTCTATAGTTGCCAGTAACTGTTATTGTTTCATTATTGAATTTATTTTCTAGAGCTTTGAGTACTGCTGAAGAGGCATCAGCTACATGAATATATTCTCTAATTGTATTTGAGTCACCATTATAAATTATTTTTTTATTATGCAATATTTGATAAATCATTTTATATAGTCCATTATTGAGATTAGATCGAGGTCCATATAATGATCCAAATCTTAGTATTGTATAAGGTAATTTATATTTAAAATTATATTCTTTTATGTATTCTTCAGAAGCTTTTTTACTTATACTATAAAAACTTCCTATATTGCTAACAGCATAAACTGAACTAGCTTGAATAAATTTTTTTATTTTATATTTTTTACAAAGATCAAGTAAACATATAACATCTATTATATTAGTTTGTGCGGTTTCTATTGGCTTATTCGATGATTCTTCTAAATCTGAAATTGCCGCAAAATTAATTACATATTTACATATTTTAATTTGTTTTTCAATTTTTTTTATTTCAGAAATCTCACCTTTTATAAAATTGTGAAAATTTATTGATTTGTCGGGATTCTGTTTATCATATATTATTATGTGATATTTATTTTTAAATAATAAATCAGCAACATTAGATCCTAAAAAACCACTACCTCCGATAATTAGTACTTTATTCTTAGACTTAGAAAATTTCATAATTCAACCCTTTATATAACAAATTTAAGTAATATTAGATAAATTTATTTTTTATATGATCATATAAGAAATAACCAATAATAAACGAAAAAATAGATAATATTGAAGATAAAAAAGTATCTATTAAAAAACCAAGAATAAATAAAAATAATGAAATAGAAGAAAGTAAAAATAATACAAAATAAGCATTGTGATATTTTAACAATAACAAGTGATGTAAATGCATATTATCAGGTAAAAAGGGATTTTTTTTGCTTTTTAGTCTAATTATTATTACAGAGAGAAAATCATATACAGGTAAAGCAATAATCCATGGAATAATTGAAGGTGAAATCTTTAAAATTCCATTTTGAGAATACTTAATCATTATGATGGCAAGCATAAAACCTAATAATGTACTGCCAGAATCACCTAAAAAAATTTTAAATTTATTTAAAAAACCTAAATTAAAAAACAAAAATAAAAGAACTAAAAAACCAAAATCTATAAATATTATGTCAAAAAAATAAAAACTATTAACAAAGTAAATATAAAAATTTAGAAAAAAAATACTTAAAATAAAGTTTAAAGCTGCTAGGCCATCTATTCCATCAAAAAAATTATAAGAATTTATTAATATTAAAAAACAAAAAATACTAAATATGACTGAATACTGATACAAATAAACTGGGCCAATATAATCATAATAGCCCAAATAATAAATTTTGTATGAAAATAATACTACAAAGGTGCAAACAATGCATTGAATAAATAAACGTACCTTAAAACTAATAGAAAAAATGTCGTCTATTAAACCAACAAGAAATAAAATTAATGCAGAAACAAGAATAGTTTTAAATTCAAGTGAAAAATTATTAATAAATAATAATTCATAAGTTAAAAATGAAAAAATTATTATTGAACCACCAATTGATGCAGTTGGAATTGAGTGAACTTTTCTTGAGCTAGGTAAATCTATTAAATTTATTTTATGGGCGATATTGCGAAATATAAATAAATAAAAAATAAATAATAAAAAAAGTATTAAAAAATTCATTTTTCTATTTTAAAAATTATTTTATTATTATTTAAGGAATTTTTATAATCATAAATAATAAATTTACTTTTTCCATAAATGGATAAATTGGGTAAAATATTTTTTTTAAATGATTTATGGTTAACTGCTATAAATATACCGTCATAATAATCTTTGTTAGGCTTTATAATAAAATTTAATTTATGAATTTTTTTAGCTTTTTTGATTTCAATATTGTTATCATAAATGTAACAATTACAATTATTTTTTTGCAAGTAGTTAATCAAATTTAAAATTTTAGTATTTCTAAAATCTGATATATTTTCTTTAAAAGCAAATCCTAAAATTAAAATATTATATTTTTTTTTATTTAAATTTTTATTTAAATTACTTATAAATCTTTTAGCTAAAATATTAGCAATAGAATCATTAATTTCTCTACTTGGTTTAATTATTTTCGTTGAATAATTATTTTTTTTTGCAATATAATTTAGGTAATATGGATCAACTCCAATACAGTGACCGCCAACTAGACCTGGTTTAAAATTTAAAAAATTCCATTTTGTATTTGCAGCCTCTAATACTTCATAAATATTAATATTCATCTTATTCAATATTAATTCGATTTCATTAATTAAGGCAATGTTAACATCTCTTTGAGTATTCTCTATAACTTTTGCAGCTTCTGCTACTTCTATAGTTTTTGTAGTAAATATTTTTGCTGAAATTATGCTAGAATATAATGACTTAATTTTTTTTAAAGCATATTCATCAGATGCAGATACAACTTTAGTAATTTTTTCAATAGTATGTACTCTATCACCAGGATTAATTCTTTCAGGTGAATATCCTATATAATAATCATTGTTTAATTTAAAATTATTTTTTTCAATAAATTTTAATGCTAAATTTCTAGTAACACCTGGATAAACAGTAGATTCTAAAATAATAAAAGAACCTTTTTTGATTATTTTTTTTATCATTTTAAAAGATTCTTCAAGATGCTTTAAGGAGGGAGAATTATTTTTATTTACAGGTGTTGGCACTGTAATTATAAAATAGTCAATTCCGATTAAATCTTTATAATTATAAGTAAATGAAATAAATTTAGCTTTTTTAATATCTTGCTTTGAAAATTCATTATTACTATCGTACTTAGATTTTAAATTTTTTATTCTTTCTAAATTTAAATCAAAACCAAAAGTTTTAAATTTTTTACCAAAAGATAACGCCAACGGTAATCCTACGTAACCGCAACCTATAACGGCTACTTTAATATTTTTATTTATTTTCATCTAATATATTTAAATATTCATTAATTACTATTTTTTCATCAAAATTATTTACAGCAATTTCTCTAGATAATTTAGACATTTTTTTTATTTCATTTTCATGTAAATTAATAAAAATTTTAATTTTATTTATTAAATCTTCTATATCTCCTTTTGCAAATAAAAAACCATTAATATTATTTTTAACAATATCTTTCAATCCTGGAACATTTGACACAATCATAGGTCTACCTAAGGCAGAGGCTAATAATAAACTATGAGCCAAACCCTCCCTCAGAGAGGGTAAAATTATACAATTAGATTCAACAATAATTTTTTTAATGTCGTCTGTAAATTCTATACCGTAAATTATACCTTTTTCCTCTAAAGCCATCATATCTTTTTGATTAAATTTACATTTTTTTTTGAAATCATAATTTCCTACATAATAAAATTTAATATTTTGATGATTTTGAAAATATTTTGCACTTTCAACATACAAGTTAAATCCTTTTTCATCAATTAATCTACCTATAAATAAAAAACGTAAATTTTTATTGAAAATAAAATTTTCATTAAATTGGTTTTTGACAGTATTAACTCCAGATCCAGGAACTATTCTGTAATTATTTTTTACAATTTTATGTTTTCTAAAATATCTATAGTCATATTTATTATGAAAAAAATAATAGTAATTTTTATTAAAAATTTTGTAAAAAATAATTATAATAAATCTTAATATTTTTTTCTTTTCTATAAATAGATTACCAAGCCCTGTGATTGTATTAATTATTTTAACTTTAAAAAAAAGATTGACTAAACTAAAATAAATTACAGGCTTTATTGTAAATGTTAATAAGGCATTAGGTTTAATTTTAAAAAAAATTAAAAAAATTTTTAATATTATAAGAAATTCACTTAGGGGATTAATTCCAGTTCTAGAAAATTTTACTTCAATAAAATTACAACCTATATTAATTAATTTTTTTGTATATTCATCTTTAATACTTACTATTGTAATTTCATGACCTCTATTAATTAATTTATTTATTAAACCACTTCTAAAATTAAAAATGTTCCATGATGTATTTGCAGAAATAATTATTTTCATAAAAAAATAAAACTAGAATACGGAACCCAGAACTGTAAATGGTCAGCATATGTAAACCAAAATAAAAATGTTAATAAATATAATATATATATAGAAATAATAATACTGTATTTTAAATAATTATTGTCAATTTTTTCTAGAATTAAACTATAAAATAAAGCTTGCATTGGTATAAAGTAATATGAGATTCTATCAATTATTGTAGAATAGTTAAAAATAAATAAAATAAATGTAATATTAATAAAGATTGTTGCAGTAAAAAAATTTAATCTATTGTCATTAATAAATTTTGGATAAAATAATAGAAACATTAAACATGGTATAATATTTAATACAAATCTATAGTATGCTCCTTTAGAATGGTAATATCCAAGGGTATAATTTTTTAAAGTTTCTATAATTAAGGCATAGGGATACAAATATTTAATCAAAATTATAAAAAACAACATAACTAAAATCAAAATAATATTTAGATTATAAATGTTTATTTTATTATTTATAAATGGCAAAAAAATAAAAAACATGGCTGCATATTTGTGTGCCATTGTTGCGCATAACAAATAAAATAAAAATAAAAAATATGAATTATTTTTTTTTGCACTCAATGAGCAAACTGCTAACATTATAAAGCCGATCGATAATGATTGTCTTACAAAACCCATACCTATTATGAACACAAGATATGGTAATAAAATTGCTAATGATAAACTTGGGAGATAATGGTCTTTTATAAAATAAAATAAACAAAAAATAAAAATTGAGGCAATGATTAAATTAACTAATAAAACATCGCCATCAAAAGATATTGAGATATAATTTATCAATATATAAAAAATTTCAATTGTTCTAATTGAAGTATAAATAGAATTATTTAATTGATTTTTATAAATTTCATAAATTTCATTATATCTGTTCCAATCTCCTCCTATTTGATATCTTGTGCCTACAAATATAATCAAAATAGATAATAAAATCCATAAATTAATATTTTTAAAAAAAAAACTTTTGCTAAAGGTTAAAGAAAAAATAATTGAAAATAAATATATTGAAAGATAAGGTGTCATTTAGTTCTTAGATACCAATCTTTAAAAACAAAAATATTCCATAAAATATGTGAATTAACGAATATGCCATCTTTATGTTTTTTCCAAATTAAATTTAACTTATTGTAATCAATAATTTCATTTAAAAAATCATTCTTTGTATTTAATAATTCTTCACACCATTTGTTTAAACTTGTGTTCATCAATCTTCCAATTGGAACTGAAAAACCTATCTTAGATTTATTTATTAAATTATCAGGAAATTTTGTCGATAATAATTTTCTAAGTATAATTTTATTTTGATTTGAATTAATTTTATATTTATCTGGGATTTTGATGGCGTATTCATATAATTCTGCATCTAAAAAAGGAAGTCTTGACTCAAGGCTATTTGACATAGTAGCTATATCCACTTTATGCAATATATCTCCCTGAAGATAATTTTTTTGATCATCAAGCATCATATTATTTATATCATTGATTGATTGGTCAAAAAAATTATATTTAATATTATTTAAATCTTTAAATATAAAGTTATTTTTATAATTATTTGTTTTTAAATTTAAAAAATATTCCTCTATATTGTTTGATTTTAAAATTATTAAAAATTTTAATAAAAAATTTTCATAATTAGTATTTTTGGGTTTAAGCATTAAAATATTCATAAATTTAAATATATATTGAGCCATTTTGTAATTTGATGAAATTAATTTTGTTAAAATATTTCTCAAATAAAAAGGTATTTTTATTAATATTGGAAAATATTTATATGCATAAAAATACCTGTTATAACCTCCAAAAATTTCGTCAGCTCCATCACCAGTTAAAACAACTTTATTATGTTTTGAAACAAGATTAGCAAGAATCAAAGATGGTATCTGACTAGAGTCTGCAAATGGCTCTGAATAAATATCTGTTAATAAACTAATATTTTTTACTAGAGAATTTTCTGATATTTTTTCATGATAATGTTTGGTTCCTAAATATTCAGCAATATTAGATGATAATTTAGTTTCATCATATACTTCATTTTCCCTATCTTCAAATCCTAAAGTAAAAGAATTAATTTGATGTAAAGAATTTTTTTGAGCATAGTAACTTACCAAACTAGAATCAACTCCACTTGAAAGCATTGTCGCAACTGGCACATCACTAATTAACATTTTTTTTACGGAACTATTCATTAGAATATCCAAATTTTGTAAAATATCATTCTGATTTTCTAATTGATTATTATAATTAGTTTTAAATGATTTATTTATATCAAAATATTTATCATTTTTTTTAATTAAAGAATTATTTTGATATATAAATTCTAAATAAGTACCACTTTTTAATTTATAACAGTCATTATATATGCTTAATTCTTTTGGTGTATAACTGTAATTCATAAAATGAATAAAAGAATTAATATTTATGTTTTTATTAAAATGACTAAATTTTGAGATAACTTTTAACTCTGATGCAAATATTAGCACATTGTTTATTAAGCTATAATAAATAGGCTTTTCTCCAAATCTATCTCGAGCTAAAATTAATTTTTTTTCTACCTTATCCCAAATTGCAAAAGCAAACATACCTTCTACATTTTCTAAGGCATTTTTTATTCCATATTGAGAAATATATTCAATTAAAGTTTCAGTATCTGAATTACCCTTCCATATGCAAGATTCTAATTTTTTTCTTAATTTTTTATGATTATATATTTCCCCATTAAAAGATATTATCCATCGATTGTTACTACTAGTCATTGGTTGATTTCCATGATTACTCAAGTCCTGTATTGCAAGTCTATTGTGACATAATAAAATTTTATTATCTAAATCAATAAAATCACCCTTTGAGTCAGGTCCTCGATGATCTAATAAATATGAAAGGGATTTAAATTCTAATATTTGTTTCTCTGAACCATTAAAAATACCGGAAATTCCACACATATCTATTTTTTATAACATATAAAAGTCCAATAAGGAGGAGAATCATTAAACTTGATCCTGTCAAAGCCTGATTGATAAAGTAAATCAGCAATTTCTTTCTTGTTATATCTTTTTTCCAAATGAGTGCCAAATCTATCTAAAGAATCATTTCTAAGTATAGTGAACGAAGCATTCATATAACTAGATAATACAAAGTTTTTTGTATCAAATCCTAAATTATAAAAAATTTTAGCAATTCTAGAAAAGGGTAAATAAACTAAAATAGCTATCAGATCACATACAAAAATTTTAATTACATAAGGAAGTCTTGAAATTATAATTCTAAAAAAATTAGACAAGTTCCATATAATTTTATACCATAATGGTTTGTTTTCAAAATTATAGTATAAGTAAACTAAAAATGGAGCATTTTTTTTTAATTTGTTATTACAAATTTTTAGTGCCTTTATAGTATCAATTACATGATGAAGCACACCTAAAGAATAACCAAAATCAAGTGAATTATTTTCTAAGTCGATTTCTTCTATTTTTGAATTTATAAATTCACAATTGTTAAATTCCTTAAGGTTAATTTTTGCAATTTCTATGGAATTCGAGGGTTCGATGCAATATATTTTTTTAACTCTTCTTGCAACAAATTTAGTCCATCTACCTGATCCACAACCTACATCCATTCCAACAGAATTAGAATTTAATTTTTTCCAGGGAAAATTTTCAAAATATTTATTAAACAAATATTTATTTTCTTTATCGCTAACATTTGATTGATTAAATCTTTTCCATTCTAATCCAAAATCCTTAATAACTTTATTTGTAATCTTATCTTTTCTATTCATTATTTAATTGTTCTAAAATATCTTGTATAAAAATACCAAAGATTAAATTTAATTTTATGATTTTTAGTTCTATTTAGGTTATGAAAAAATTTAAAAGCATCAATATATTTCATAATTTCAGAACTTTTAATTGGAAAATTAGTTTTGGGTGTTTTACAAACAGCTTCTCTGGTAACTATAAGTTTTAGCTTTTTCTCTTTTAATAAATGTGAATGTATTAAATCTTCACAATATGCCTTCCCTTTAAATGGATAATAATCTTCTAATATCAAATTTTTTTTCCTATGGAGAACGCAGCCCCCAGAAAGCCAATCAACTTTTTTAAAATTTTCCTTTAATACAGAATGATCTACACCGTAGTTCATTCCCATATCTGTTAATTTACCCATTCTATTATATCCAAAGGGGATGTTAAAAAATAGCTTTAAAATAAAAGAGTTAAAAAAATTTTTATTTAATTTATGAAAAGGTTTATTGGAAACACTATCAATAAAACTTGGCCCAATAACAAATTTATCTCCTAAAGTTTTTGATAAAAATATCATTTTGTTAACATCTTTTGAATTAATCAAACAATCATCATCTAAATGTAGAACAAAATTTGTTTTAACATTTAAGAAACCTATCAGTCTTTGACTTACTTGACCAAATTTATCACAAGAAATTACTTTAACATTTTTATATTTTTTTAAATAACTTACTTTCTTATAATTTTGATTAGGAATGCATACTAATATTTGCTTTGGAAGATTATTTTGATTGTTTATGTGATCAATAGTTTTTTTAAAATGTGCATCGCCAATAGTAGTTATCACAATAGATAAGTCATTTTGGTAAATTTCGAAATTAGAAAATTTAGTTAATAAATTTTTTTGTAAAAAAATATAATTCCAAATTTGAATATAAGAATTGGTTATATTTTTGATGTCAAAATATTTTTTAATGTGTTTTCTGGATTCTGATTTTCTAATTTTCCACTGATTTAAATTTGTTTTTTTTAAAATATATGCATCTTTTAACTTTGCAAATAATTGCTTATAATCACTTTTTTTAGATAGCCAGCCATATTTAGATAGAATTATTTTAGAATCTCCAACATCGGTTGAGACACATAATGTTTCACATGCCATAGACTCTATTAATACTGTTGGCAATCCCTCAGAAAAACTAGATAAGATTGTTATATCTAAAATATTATAAAGTTGATTTGTTTTATTGACGTGACCTAAATATACAACATGTTTTTGTAAATTGTATTTTTTTGTAAGTTGTGTTAGCTTTTGATTTTCATTAATTAAATTCAATCCAGCTAAAAATAATATAAATTTTTTATTATATTTTTTAAATAAATTTAAACTCTTAAATAATGTTTCAAAATCTTTAAATTTATCCCATCTTGCAACCATGCCAATTTTAAATTCATCTTTGTATTTATCATGTAAATTATAGAAGGCATTTTCCTTTAAATTTATTTTGTTAAATTCCTTTATATCTAAACCGTTATATATAACATCTGAATTATATTCATTGTAACCATATTTGACATTACTATCTCTGACAGTTTCTGAACAACAAATAATTACCTTAGGTAATATTTTGGAAAATTTTTTTGATAAATAAGATATTACCTTTATTGTAATTGAAAATTCTTTTGAGTCAGCGCTTTGACTATGCAAACACCAAATTATGTCTCTAAACCCACTAAAATATGCAACTAAACCTCCAATAAAATTTGCGTAATACATCCAAGTTTGAACAATATCTGGTTTAATTTTATTAAGATAAAAAGTTATTTTAAATATTTTATATAAATCTAAGTATTTGTTTTTTATACCTAATGAAATTATTTTAACATTTTTTTCACTCTTAAAAACATTGTTATTTTCAATATCTAAAAAACTTAAAATGGTATGCTGGTTAGATAAATCTTGTTCAGCCAATCTAATAAGTGCCTTTTCAGCTCCTCCTTCATTTAAACCAGCTATAATATGAACTATCTTCATTTAAAAATTCTACTAAAGAAAAGTAACATAAAATAGAGAATTGTACCAATAAACAATCTTATATTATCAAAAAAACTATTATTATTGATTTTTTTTAAAGTTTTAAAATTTTTATAGATATCAATTAATTTGTAATAAATGGTTTTTTTATTAGTTTCATAATGTAAACATTTTGCAATGGGTAAATGATAAAGATGTGTATTTTTTTCTTTAAGTTTTTTACAATGAATTATATCTTCTGCAAAAGATTTGCCAGAATAAGGATAGTAATTTTTTAACAATAAATTATTTTTTTTATGAATCATACAACCGCCTGAAAGCCAATCAACTTCATACGGAGTAGATGCAGTTTTAAAATCTTTAAAACCCATATTAAGTCCTGCTTTAGAAATTTTACCTGGAACATAACCAGATTTGCCATTAATAATATAAAAAAGTAAATTTACAAAAAATTTATATTTAAATATTTTATCTGTCATCCATACAGACTGCTTATTTCTTTCATTCAATAAACTTGGCCCAGCTGCAGTTTTTTTATTTTGAGATTTAATAAAATCTAATAATATTTTTATACAGTTATTATCTAAATAAATATCATCATCTAATTGTATTACATAATCATATTTACAATTTTCAAAACCAATTATTCTCTGAGCAACTTGATTAGCTACTTTAGAATAAAAAACTTTAACATTGTATTTGTTATTAATTTCACTTTTTTTATTAGATGGCAATACTAAAATTATTTCGTCTGGTTTAATACTTGAATTAAATATTGAATTAAGTGTTTTGTTAATTTTTTTTTCACCTAACGAAGGTATTACAACTGATAGTCCTTTCATAGCTTAAATAAATTATTTTTTTATAATTGATTATTATCGATAAATTTTTTTAATTTGTCGATATAATTTAAATCATTTCTATAAACTATTTTATTGAATAATTCAGAATTAAATACATCAACGTTTTTTTCTTTTGATTTTATTATATCAAAATTTTTCTTAAGTGAGCTAATAGTATCACTTTTTAATATTATATCATTTTCTGCAAATATTTTTAAATGTGGCAATTCTGTGCAATAATTCCATTTCAAATTACTATGTATTTTATCTGCTATTGAAACGGCTATTACACTTTTATTAAAAAATAACGCTTCTAAAATCATAGTTGAATATGGCGTTATTAACCCATCACATATTGACATTAGCTCAATTGAGCAATTAAAATGATTTTTTTCATATTTTAGATAGTCATTAAATTGAATAATTTTAAATAATTCTTTTAATTTAAATTTATTTTCATATTTTCTTAATTGTTGATATGGGTGAGGTTTATAAATAATAAAAGTATTATCATCACACTCACTATTAAGTAATTCCAATATAGAAATTTCATCATAAGGCAGTCCAGCACCTGCAAAAATAAAATATTTTTTATTTTTATCTAAAAAATATTTTTTTTTAAGAATGGAATTATTATTTTGAATATTTTTATTTAACTTTGATAATCTCAAACTACCTATAGGCATGGATTTAATATTGTGAAGTTGAGAGGAAATTTCAGCCGTTTGATTGCCCCAGGTTAAAATTAAATCTGGTTTTAAATAATAATTTTTAGTTGAAGCGTTATCCCAATTAATTGGAATATGAATCGTTGTTACTTTTGCTTTTTTTGCTTTATATATTAAATTTAAAAAATAAGGATCTTTAGCGCTCCCAAAAATAATCAATTTAGTATTTTTTAAAAAAAATATATCATTATTAAATATAAAAATTCTAATTCTATACAGCAAATATATTAGGACATTGTCTAAATTAAAAAAATTAATAATTTTTATAAAAACATTTATTAAAAATGAAAATTTAAATAAAGGAAAAATCCACTTAATATTGTGTTTAATATTAAAATTTTTTGTTTCAAAATAATACATTAAATTGAATAAATTGTTTTGTAACTTGTTATTTTTTAAAATTTTATATTTTTGTAAATTTAATGATTTGACATTTTCAATTTCAGAAAAAATCCATTCCACATCATATATTTTTTCAAATTCTTGAATAAAAGAAGTTTTTACCAAATCGTCAAAAACCAGCTTAGTTAGAGGTGCATAAACATAAATTTTTTGTTTATAGTTATGGAAATTCATTAAATTCTAAATTACAGTTTATAATTAATTGAAAATAATTGTTTATTTAAAGATACTGTAATTGCAATATAAATTGATGAATAAAATTAAAGAAATAGTTTTTATACATTGGATAAATAATTTAAGTAATAAAGAAATTATACCTATAACTGGAAATATTGAGTCTAATCCAAGATATTCATTTATTAATAAATATATTTATCAAATAATTGACCAATTAACGAGTAAATCAAAACAAAAGCATTATATTAAACTAATTGAACAAAAAATTTATAAGCTTTTATTTATTAATTTATTAATATTTAATGAAACTAATTATTCAGAATTCAAAAATAAATTTAGTCAATTAAGTATACTCTATAAATTTAAAATTTTTTTAAAATTATTTTTTAACATTTTATATAATAAATTTAATTTTGTTTTTATTTCTTACATAACTCAATTTAAAATGGGATCTTATAAAGAAAATTTATTTATAATTTCAAGCAAAATAGATTTTTCAAAAACATCGGGTATTCATGTTTTTAATTTTTTAAATAAATTATTAGAAAATAATAAAAAAAATATATTAATTTATTCATCAGGTAGTTTTAAATATCAAAAAAAATATGGTTCTACAAAAAAAATTAAAAAAATAAATTTTATTTTTTCTAATAGAAAAATATGTTTAAAAAATACTAATTTTTTTTATTTGTCTGAAAATTTTAAATACTATTTTAATTTAATGATAAAAAATTATATTAATGAATCTTTTAATTACAATCTATTTGCAAATGAACTTATTAAGAATAGACCAAGCAAAATTTTAGTTTTATCGAATGATTATTACCTATCAGATAGTGTAAATTATTTTGCAAAAAAAAATAATATTAAAACTATAAAATATTTGAATACTTTAGATTTAGGTATAAGTTATTTTTATACATCTGCTGAACATACAATTGTTCCTTCCTATTATAGTAAATTAAAACTTGAGAGAATTTTCACAAATAAAAAATTTGAAAGTATTGGAAGTCTTGAATTGTTCTATAGCTATAATAAAATTTATAATTCTTATAGAGCAAATCATAGTAAAAATTTATTAATAATATCTAAAGGTCCAGAAGAACATTATTATAATGATGAATTGTTAAAAAAAATAATCAATTCATCGTATTTACCTTCTAATTGCAATATAATTATAAGAGGAAAATTAGACATATTATCAAAAAAAAATAATCTTAAAAATTTTAGTAACATTAACAAAGATTCAAATATTTCTTTATCAAAAAATCAACTTTTGATTGATGATATTATCGATAGTGATTATATAATATGTGCTACTGGTGGGGCTTTTTACACTGCATTAATATCAGGTAAACCTGTATTGCTGTATTGTTTTGATAAAAAAGTATCACATGGATATGATGATATAAATACTTTAAAAGAATTAGGTTTAAAAAATGAATTTAAAAAAATATCAAATTTAAATGAAGTAGATAGTATGTTAATTAAATTATTTGATAGCTACTTAGGTAACCCAAAAATTCAAAAAGAAGTATTATTTAGAATGATTGGATCCCTAGAAGATGTTGATAATAAAATAATAAAAAAATTTAGATGATATGACAACTAATAAAAAAAATATTATGGTTTTATCAGGTAAAAGAGGTGGTTTTGGAGCCATGAAGCAAATGTTGAGATCCATTAATAGAAATATAAAAATGAATCTTCAACTTGTGCTAACTGATCAACATACCGATCAAAGATTTGGTAATACATATAAGGAGGTCCAAAAAGAATTTAAAAAAATTGATAAAATATTTATGTATCAAAAAAATGATTTAGCCATTAATAGAATTGCTGCTTTAGTTAAATTTCAATCTTCTTTTTCAAAACTTATCAAAAAAAGAAAGCCAAATTTGTTAATTTTATATGGAGATAGAAGTGAGGTTTTAGCAGCAAGTTTAGTTGCTAATAACATGTTGATACCTGTCGCTCACATACAAGGGGGAGATATATCAGGTACCCTGGATGAACATTTTAGACATGCTATAACGAAACTATCCCATTTACATTTTCCATCTATTCTTTCTAGTTATAAAAGAATTATTAAACTTGGTGAAAAGCCAAAAAATGTATTCGTAGTTGGAGATAGTCATTTAGATCAAATTTATGAGAAAGATTATTACACTAGAGAAAAAACAAATAAAATCCTCAAGCTAGAAAAAAATAAGAAAATTATCGTAATACTTCAACATAGTGTGGGCAATGAATATAAAAATTCTTTTCAACAAATGAGAATTACACTAGATTCTATAAAAAAATTTGATGCTCAAAAAATTATTATTTATCCATGTAGCGATATTGGATATAAAGGAATTATTAAAGCTATTAATTTATTTAAGCACAATCCAGATATTACAGTTTATAAAAATTTAGATGCTCCTCTTTTTTTAGGATTGTTAAAAATATCTAATCTTTTAATAGGAAATAGTTCATGCGGAATTATTGAAAGCTCACTTTTAAAAATACCTGTTATTAATATTGGAACAAGGCAAAAAAACCGTCCCCATGCTGAAAATGTAATTCAATGTAAGCATGATAAAAAAGCAATAATCAAAGCAATAAAAAAATCGTTAAATAGCAAAAAATTTATATCAAAAGTTCAAAATTCTAAAAATATCTATGGTGATGGAAAAACTGGGTTAAAAATAGTTAAAATACTATCTAAAATTAAAAATTTTGATGAATTATTTGAAAAAAGGATCAGCTACTAATGTTAAAATTTTTATATTTTAAAAATCTTAAATATTCGAAACAGTCAATAAAATTAATTAAAAAAAAATTCAAATTAATTGAAAAAAATTTTCCAACTAAAACCATTCAAGAACAAATTAAAGATACTGTTGTTTTAAGTGCCCCTCTTGGATTTAATTTTGATGAGACTTTTTTATCAAAATTTAAGAATTTAAAAGTAATAGTGTCGAACACTACGAGTATTCCTCATATAGATGAGGAATATTGTAAAAATAAAAAAATATATATATCCGCTCTTCATAATGATAAAACTTTTTTAAAAAACATTACTCCTACCGCTGAACATAATTTAGGATTGATTTTAGCTATCACTAGAAATCTTATACCATCTTATAAAAGTGTATTAAATTATGAATGGAACAGAAAAAATTGGGGTGGCAAGAAAATGCTTTCTGAATCTACAGTAGGTATAGTTGGAATGGGCAGAATAGGAAAGATATTAAAAAAATATTTAATTGCCATAGGTTGTAAAGTAATTTTTTATGACCCAAATGTTAAAGGTGGAGAAAAGAATTTAATAAATATGGTAAAAAAAATTGATATATTGTCAATAAATGCATCTGCTAATAAAAAAAATTATAAAATAATAAATAATAAAGTTTTATCAAAAATGAAAAAAAATTCATATATCATAAATACGGCTAGAGGAGAGTTACTAGATACTGATGCATTAATTAAATTTATGAAAAATAAAAAAATAGCTGGTGCCGCTCTCGACACAATAGAAGGTGAATACGATCAAATAAATTTTAAAAAAAATAAAAAAAGAATTAAATTAATAAATTACTCAAAAAAAAATACAAATTTAATAATTACCCCTCATATTGCTGGATCAACATATGATGCTTGGTACAAAACTGAAAAAAGAGTTATAAATAAAACAATTAATTTTCTTAAATTATGAATATTGCATTTATTCCAGCTAGAGGTAATTCCAAAACAATTAAAGATAAAAATTTAAAAAAACTTGGAAAAATAACATTATTAGAAAATTCAATAATTATTGCAAAACAATCTAATTTTTTTGAAAAAATTGTTATTTCATCAGAGTCAGATAAAATTTTAAAAATTGCAAAAAAATACAATGTATTGACTCACAAAAGAAAAAAATATCTTTCTAAAGACAATTCGAATGTAGTTGATAGCGCAATCGATTATTTAATTAAAAGTAAAATAAATACTGGAATATTATTTCTTTTTCAGCCGACTAGTCCATTTGTCAAAAAAAAACATATAAAGATTCTTTTAGATAAAATTGCAAAATCAAAATATTCATCAGCACAAACAATAACTGAAGTTGAGCATAATAATCATTCATGGAATCAAAGATCAATATCGCCCACACAAGAAGTTAGTTTTTTAAAAAAAAATAGATTTAAGTTTTATAATAAACAACTAAAGCCTAATTATTATGTATTTGGCAACTTAGTAGCTGTTAATATTTCAAAATTAATTATTAAAAAAAATTTTTTTATTAAGCCCAGTTATGGACACATTATTGAGTGGCCATATAATTTTGATATTGACAACTATGATCAATTAACTATTGCAAGATTGCTTATAAAAAACATAAAAAACTTAAATAATTTTTTTAACAAAACAAAATGAATTAATGAGAATATTAATACTAGGAGGAGATGGTTACTTAGGATGGCCTACAGCAATGCATTTCTCTAATCATGGACATGATGTTGCAATTGCTGACAATATGGTAAAAAGGCATTGGGAAGAGCAAATGGGAGTATCCCCACTCTTTGAAATAAAGAATATTGACGAAAGGATTAGTAGTTGGAAAAATATTACTAAAAATAATATTAAACTTTATAAAGGAGACCTTGCTAGTAGTAATAGATTTACCTATAAAATCATTAAAGAATTTAATCCAGAAGCAGTGGTGCATTATGCGGAGCAACCTTCGGCACCATTTTCAATGATAGATAGAGAAAGATGTTTGGGTACAACTGTTAATAACATCAATTCAACTATTAATTTGATATTTGCAATCCAAAAACATAATCCAAATATACATATAATAAAATTAGGTACTATGGGCGAATATGGAACACCCAACATTGACATTGAAGAAGGATGGATAGATATTAATCACAATGGAAGATCCGATAAAATGCTATATCCAAAAAAACCAGGTTCTTTTTATCATTGCTCAAAAGTTGCAGATTCTGTTTATTTAGAATTTGTATGCAGAAGTTGGGGCCTAAAAGTTACTGATCTCAATCAAGGTGTTGTGTATGGTATAGACACTAAAGAAACATTATTAGATAACTCTTTAGCAACATCTTTCCATTATGACTCTATTTTTGGAACAGTACTTAATAGATTTATGACAAGTGCAGTTATGGAAAAACCTCTTTTAATTTATGGCAATGGATCTCAAACTAGAGGTTTTTTGAATATCCATGATACAATTAAATGCATAGAATTATCTATATTAAATCCCCCAGAAAAGGGTGAGTTTAGAGTTTTTAATCAATTTACTGAACAATATTCCATAGCTGAATTAGCAAAACTTGTTGTTAATGCCTCAAAAAGCATTGGTATTGACTCTAAAATATTAAATATTGATAATCCAAGAGTTGAGCAAGAAGATCATTATTATAATGCAAAACATTCGAATTTAGAATCTTTGGGACTACAGCCAATTTTACTAAAAGATAAAATTTTAATCACCATGTTAAAAAAAATTAAAAATAATGCTAAATCAATTTCATCCAAATTACTTGAACCTAATGTAAGGTGGAATCAAAAATAAAATAAAAAGTGAAATTTAAAAAAAATTTTAAAATTTGTGGATTGCCAGTTGGAGAAAAAAATAAAGTTTTAATTATTGGTGAAGCAGGTGTAAATCATTTTGGCAATCTGAATGAAGCAAAAAAATTGATTAAATTAGCTAAAAATTCCAAATGTGATATATTCAAAACTCAACATTATTCAGCTAATCAATTAGTTGGTCCAAGTGCTAAAAATTGGCAAAGAAGATTAAGTAAAAAAGAATTAAAAGACTATGAAATTGAAAAATTATTTAATTTTTGCAAAAAAATAAATATTCCATTTCTTTGTACTCCACATGATGAAAAAGCTTTTGATTTTTTAAATTATGAATTAAAAGTTAAAGCATTTAAGATTGGTTCAGGAGAAATACAAAATTGGCCATTTATTGATAAAATTGCAAGCACAAAAAAACCAGTCATTCTATCAACAGGTATGTATACTTTGCAAGATTTGAAGGAAGTAATAAAAATTTTTGAAATGAGATCTTCTAATAGATTAGCAATTTTACATTGTGTAACTGCCTACCCCGCTAATTACAGATATTTAAACTTAAATTTTATTCAACAGATAAAAAAAATTTTTGACGGACCTGTAGGTTATTCAGATCATACTGAAGATGATGGGGCATCTTTAGCAGCTGTAGCATTGGGAGCCAAAATTATAGAAAAACACATAACAATTAAAAAAAATGTTAAAGATGCTCAAGATTGGAAAGTATCCAACGACAATTATAGTATGCCAATTTTTGTTAAAAAAATTAGAAATATTGAAATGGCGATAAAAAATTCAAAGAAACCGGGAATAAGTGAAGAAAAAGCAAAAAAATGGGCAATGAAATCTATTACCGCAAAGATTGACATTAACAAAAACACAAAAATTACTCAAAATCATTTAATTTTACAGAGACCTGGGCACGGGTATCCTGGCAAGGATATCAATTTTTTTTTAAATAAAAAAAATAGAATAAAAATTAAAAAAGGTCAAATATTAAAGAAAAAAAATTTTTATTAATTATTTGTGTAATCCTCAATATTTATTAAATAATCACATTTATTTAAATTATTAATATCATGGCTGACAATAATTAAAAGTTTAAGATTTTTAATATTATATACAATATCAAAAATTAATTTTTCATTTTTTTTGTCTAAAGAATTTGTAGCTTCATCTAATATTAAAATTTCAGGATCGTTATATAAAACTCTAGCAATAGACAATCTTTGTTTTTGACCACTAGATAATTTTGCACCACCTTCACCAACAAATGTATTAATACCATTGGGAAGTTTTATACAAAAATCATACATATTAACTAATTTAAGTAAATTATTTGCTTTTTTTATATCGATATCATTTTCTTCAATACCATAAGTAATGTTATTTAATATGCTCGTATCCGGTAGAAAATTTGTATTAGATATATAACCTATAGAATTTTGCCAAGAATTAATTATTTTCTCTAATGATTTATCATCAGCACATATTGAGCCTGATTTTGGTAATATTAAACCTGTTATTAAATCAACTAATGTAGACTTGCCTGAACCAGACATTCCATAAATTCCATATTTTTTTTTAGATAGGAAAGTATAGTTAAAATTTTTAAGTATGTTTTTATCTTCATTATAATAAAAATTTACATTTTTAAATATAAGAGAATTTTTAAATGAAAATTTATTTTTATTTTTTTCTTGAATTTTATATCTACTTAAATCATTATTTATTACATCTATCGAAGGTTTTAAGAATTGTATACTTTGAAAATTTGATAACAGCTTTAAAAAAATTGGTATAGATCTTAAAAAAACTAATATAACTAAAGAAATTATTAAAATTGCATCATCATTATTATTAACAAATTTAAAAGATATCAGAATAAATATAAATAAGAAAAAAACAGCTAAAAACTCTATCCAATGTTTTGGAATTGACTTTACAAATTGAATTGAAGCCATAGTATTTGACAAATTTTTACTATATTGAAAAAAAAATTTTAGACTAAATTTTTGATTAGCATCTAACAATATATTTTTTATATTAGAAAAAGATTCATATAAAGACTGAAGCCGCAACTTATCATTATTGATTCTTATAAGAGATAATTTTTCTATATATTTTTTAAATAAATTATAAAATATAATAATAATAATACCAATAAATAATATTGAAAAAATATTATATAACGATGAATTTAAAAATATTAATAAAAATAAAAAAGCAAGTAATATAAAATCAACAAAAATATTTAATATAGATACTATACATTTTGAGAAATTATTGATTTCTGAAGTTACATTTCTTATTAAAATTGATGAGTTTGTATTTTTATGAAATAGATATGTTTTATGTAAATAACTATTAAAAAGTTTAGAAGAAAAGTATAATTGTAAATTCCAAGTATATCTGGCTTGAACATATACTGAAAATGTTAAAAAAGCAGCCTTAATAAAAAATACAACTACCATAATAATAAGTAATAGAAATAATTTGGCATTTGATATTGAAGAAAGTTGATAATTAAATAAAAAATTTAACATTGAAAAAATATAATCCACTAAATTGTCAAGAAATTTAAAAAAATACAAATTTTCTGTATATTCTAGAGAAAACATATTACTAATTAAAGGTAATAAAAGTGCAAAGCTTAAAAGTTCAAAAAAAATACTAAGTAGTAAAATAAAAAATACTAAAAAAAAATTCCTCTTTTGATTATAATTAAATAGTTTAAAATATGATTTTAAAATATTAATCATTTTTAATTAAATTAAAGTAAAATAAAATAAAACCTAAAGGTAAAAATCCTACAATACTTAACCAATTTCCAAAAAAGTTACCTGATGGAGCAATGGGCCAAAGATAAATAGCCACGCATGATAAAAGTGATAATTGAACATTAGATAAGTAAAAAGATTTTAAAAAATATAATTTTATAAATTGTTTGATGAATAAATAGGAGACTAAAACAAAAACAAATAAAATAGGTATAAAACCAATCAAACCTGTTTCAGACAATAGTTGTAAAAAAAAATTATGAGGATGTGTTGAGCAGCCATCTATAGAAGTTAAATCATGTTCAATTACATATTTATATTTCTCATCGTGGCAGTAAATTCTAAATAATTTTGGCCCTACTCCAAAAATAATATTTTGAGTAAAAATATTTGAAGCAGTGATAAAATGAGCATGATGTTGTTTTGAAAATATGTAAATTTTATTTTCTATTGATTTATTTGATTTATTTTTAGTTTCTATGAAATTATCTGAATCTGTATTAACTTCTAAATTGTTATTTACTTGTTCTGTTGGGTTTATATTTAAGTCATATACTGTTTGTGTAATCATTCTTTGCATAGGTTGCTCAAAATTTTTTACAATTATAAATATTAAAAAAATTGA
Organism: Pelagibacteraceae bacterium; assembly: GCA_002718135.1. Next base: position 33,438 of record PBDN01000016.1, read on the forward strand.
AATAATTATTGAAAATAACCTAACTATTTTAAAATCATTAAAAAGAGTTATAAATATCAAACCAGATAAAAACATATTAAAAAAAGCTTTTCTTTCTCCACTTAAAAAAATTAAAACATCAATAAAAATATAAAGTAAAAAAGATATATATATAATTTTTTTATTTGAACTATAGATTATAAATATGCCAGCAACCAATAAGGGGTATAAATGTGATAAATAACTTCCTAAAATATATTCAGTATTAAAAAAACTACTAATTCTATTTTCATTATAAGGAATTCCTATTAAGTTATATCCAAAAATAAATTGAATAAAACCATCGACAATAAGAACAAAGAAACAAAAAAACATTGTATAAAAAAAATTTTTTACAAATGGGTTATAATTATTTAATAAATAATAAATAATATAGGAAAGTAAAAAAAATCTAAAAAAAAATAAACTTGATTCAAAAGATAAATAAATATGTTGTGAGAATAAAGATCTTAATAATAAATAACTACACCACAATAGGCTCAATAAAATAAATTTATTATATAATAATTTATATTTTTTTTTGTAAAAAATATTACATAAAAATATTAAACAAACTATTGATAACGCCAAGTCAGGTAAAAATGGGCCAGTTATCAATAAAATAGGAATTGAGCTTATCATGAAAGATATAATAAAATTAATTTCAAAATATTTAATTTTATTTAATAAATTCATTATATTTAATCTTTATATTTTTTAACCACAGTTTGATAAAAATATTTTAAATTTATTAAAGAAATTATAAAAATTAATAAAAATAAATTTATCAAAATTAAATTTAAAATTAAAAATGTATTAGTATATTTTTTTTCAGAAAAAAATATTGAATTATCTAAATCAATAAAATTTTCCATATGTTTTTTTTGTATTCTATTAATATTAAGTAATATTTTTTTTTGCAGTATCATGGACTCAATTAATGTTTTTTCGTAGTAAAGTTGGAGATTATTTATTATTTGTGGAACATTTTTAATTAGCTCATTTAAAGAAATATTCTCAAATTCTTCATTTTCATAAATAAAAAATTTTGTAGAATTTGAAGGGTTTATATCTAAAATAGTTTTAATTTTACTTAATAAATCTAAAGATTGATAATTATTTTTATCTCTAGCTTTTATGAAATAATTTAATTCAGATAAAAAAATATTCAAATCATTTAATATAAATTCCTGCAAGGATTTATTATAATTTTTATTAATATCATCCAGCAATAGCTGAAAAAAATTTTTAAATAATTCAAAATTTTCAATATCAATACTATTGCTAGTTATATATAATTTGTGCATATTAATATCAAAATTAAAATTAAATAAACTGATTGAATTTTTAATTATGTTAAATTCTTCAGAATTTGTATTATAATTTTTTAATAAATAATCGTTAATATAATCATTGAAATTGTTTAATAATAATTTTTTCTGATCTATTATATGTTCATTAAATTTATCAGGGTATTTACCTTTAAATAAATAACCTAAAGTCACTATATCTTTATTTTTCTCATCAACTGAAGTAAAAACTGAACTATATATATTTGATAAAATATTTCGTTCATCATGTGTTTTAATAAATGTAAAATTTGATTTAAATTCTGCTTTACTCATCATTATAAATGCAATGTAAAAAAAGGCTAAAATATTAATTAATAAAAATCCAATAATAAAAAACCTTTTGTATAATAAAAGAAGTATGAAATAATCTTTAATGCTTATTTTTGATAAATTGATATTGTTCATTTAATTTTGAAGTAAGACTTGTACCATTTTATAAATCTATCTATACCCTCTTCAATATCAATTTTTGGTTTATATTTAGAATTTTTTTTAATTTTTGCAATTGAAGCATGAGTTTTGTATATATCTCCCTTTTGAAGTATTAATTTTCTAATTCTGGCTTTTTTATTCAATTTTTTTTCAATAATTTTCAAGAAATTCATTAAAGTAATTGGTTTGCCATTTGCTATATTGAAAACCGTATAAGGTATTTTATTTTTATTTTTTATTTTAATTAAATTGTACACACCTTGAGTTACGTCATCAATGTATGTAAAATCTCTTACATGTGATCCGTTATTATATAAGTTTACTTTTTTATTATTTAAAATAGATTCAGTAAATTTAAAAAGTGCCATATCCGGTCTTCCATATGGTCCATATACAGTAAAGAATCTTAACATTGTTATTTGTAAATTATGTATTGAAGAATAAGAATGTGCCATAACTTCATTAGCTTTTTTTGTTGCAGCATAAAAAGAAATTGGATTATCTGTAAAAGTATTTTCTTTTAGTGGAAATTTATTTGATGTACCGTATACAGAGCTTGTAGAGGCACTTAAAAGATGTTTTATTTTATATTTAACACAAGCATCTAAAATATTAAAAAACCCTAAAAGATTTGATTCAACATATGCTTGAGGTTTTTGAATTGAATATCTTACGCCAGCTTGTGCTGCTAAGTTTATAACATAATCAAATTTTGATTTAGAAAAGAATTTATTTAATTTTTTTGAGTCGTTTAAATCTAATTTTACAAAAGTAAAATTTTGATTCTTTTTTAATATTTTGAGTCTATCAAATTTAATTTTTGTATCATAGTAATTATTTAAATTATCAATACCATATACTCTCAAATTCTTAGATAAAAAAAAATTTGAACATGAATATCCTATAAAGCCAGCACACCCAGTAACTAAAATTTTCATTTTTTAGTTCACTGGCATTTTAAATTCAGGACCATCCTGAATACTTTTAGGCCATCTACTAGTTAATGTTTTAAGTTTTGTATAGAATCTTACTCCCTCTTCACCATGCATTGCATAATCACCAAATAAAGAATTTTTCCATCCTCCAAAACTATGAAATGCCATTGGAACTGGAATGGGGACATTAACACCAATCATTCCAATTTTTGCATTTGTGGTAAAATGTCTAGCAATTTCTCCGTCAGAAGTATAAATACTAGTTCCATTTCCAAATTGATGTTCATTTACTAAATTTAAAGCTTCATTGTAATCTTTCGCTCTAACAACAGATAATACGGGTCCAAATATCTCCTCTTTATAAATTTGCATATTTGAATTAACATTATCAAAAAGGGTTGGTCCTACAAAGTAGCCATTTTCATAACCTTGAATTTTATAATTTCTTCCATCTTCTATTAAGCTAGCACCTTCTTTGACACCAACATTTATATAATTTTCAATTTTTTCTTTATGTTCCCTTGAAATTACTGGTCCCATTTCAGAATCTGAGTTTGTCCATGGTCCAACTTTCAATTTTTGTGCTTTTAGATGAATTTTTTCAACTAATTTATCTGCTATTCCTCCAACTGCGACAGCAACAGAAACAGCCATACATCTTTCCCCTGCTGATCCATAGGCAGCACCAATAATACCATCTACAGACTGATCAAGATTAGCATCAGGCATTACAATTAAATGATTCTTTGCCCCTCCCAATGATTGGACTCTTTTATGAAATTTAGCAGATTGCTCGTAAATATATTTAGCAACTGGTGTTGATCCAACAAAGCTAATTGAGGAAATAGATCTTTCCTTTAATATTAAATTAACAATATCTTTATCACCTTGAATAACATTAAACACTCCATCGGGTAAACCTGCTTTAGAAAATAGTTCTGCTAATTTTAATGAACATGATGGATCTTTTTCTGAAGGTTTAAGTATAAAACTATTTCCACAAGCAATTGATATAGGATACATCCACATAGGAACCATGGCAGGAAAGTTAAATGGTGTTATGCCAGCACAAACTCCTAAAGGCTGTCTAACAGACCATGAGTCTATGTTGCTGCCTACATTTTGTGAAAATTCACCTTTTAATAAGTGTGGTATACCAACAGCAAATTCAACCACCTCCAAACCTCTGGTAATAGATCCTTTGGCATCTTCTAGGGTTTTTCCATGCTCTGTAGAAACTAATTTAGCTAGTTCTTCTATGTTTTCCTCAATCAAATTTTTATACTTTGCAAGAATTCTGGATCTTTTAAGTGGAGTGACTAAACTCCACTCTCTTTGACTCTTAACAGATGATTGAATTACTTGATTAAAATCTTCATCATTAGATAAAACAACTTTAGCAATTTCCTCACCTTTTGAAGGATCAAAAACACTTTGATAATTTTCTGACTTACTCTGTATTTTACCTTGTATATAGTTTTTTATTATTTTCATTTCTGCTTCCTATAAATTAAAATTAAATTTCTTAAATAAACAATTATACCAAAAAGCTGGCCCGTAATAATAACAGGGTCTTTTCTAGAGATAGCATAAATTAATAGCATTAAGCCTCCAAAAATACTTAAATACCAAAAAATTATAGGTATAGCACTTTCACCAATTTTTTCAGAATAAATCCACTGAACTATAAATCTTGAAGCAAATATAGACTGTCCAGCAAAACCAATTATCAAGAAAAAATTATCAAAATTTTTAATAAAGCTTAAAAACATAAAGTATTAGAATTATTCTATATAATATTTAAAATAAATCTGTAATTATTTTTATACATTAAAAAAATTATGTGCGGAATAGCTGGAGTATTTGGTGAAAAATTGAATAAGGACAAAATATTCTCATGTCAGGAGTCAATGAGGAGCCGAGGACCTAATTATTCAGGATATTATCAGAATAATAATATTACTCTAATACATACAAGACTCTCTATTCTTGATTTGTCTGAATTTGGGAACCAACCTATAATTGATAAGACTTCAGGCACAGCTATTGTATTTAATGGTGAGATATATAATTTTCAAGAATTGCAAAATAAAATTGATAATAAAATAAAAGCAACAAACGACACTAGAGTAATTTTATCATTATATTTAAAATATGGTTTAGAAATTTTTTCAATGCTTAGAGGTATGTTTGCTATAGCAATTTGGGAATCAAAGAATAACAGATTAATATTAGCTAGAGATAGATTTGGTATAAAGCCTCTTTATTATTTTAAAGATAATGACAAGATTTATTTTGCATCTGAACCAAAAGCTTTATTTAAATTAGGTTTACCAAAAAATATAAATTTTTCATCAATAAAAAAATATTTAGTTGATGGTATTTTAGAAAATAATCATGAAACTTTTTTTGATAACGTAATACCAATTAAACCAAGTACAATTATGTTAATTGAAAAAAATAACATTAATACAAAAAGATTTTGGAATGAAAAAAGAAACAACAATATTGCAAATACTAAAAATATAAAAGAAGATTTATCAGAAAAATTAAATGAAGTCATAAAATCACATTTAATTAGTGACGCACCTGTTGGCATTACTTTAAGCTCGGGAATAGACTCTCAGATCTTACTTAAATATATATTAAAACATAATCAAAATATTAAAACATTCACTTATGGATATACAGACAAGAATTATGATGAATCAAATTATGTAAAAGATAAATATAAGGACTTAAATATTAAAATTATATCATCAGTACTTGAATCAAATGATTTGATTAAAGAGTTAAATAATGCTGTTAAATATTTTCAATGTCCACTTGGTGGTTTAGGAACATTATCTTTATTTCACTTAATGAAAAAAATTAAAGAATCTGATGTGAAGGTAATTTTATCTGGCGAAGGAGCTGATGAAATATTTTATGGATATAAATATTATTTTTATGCCTACTTGCTTGATTTAAAAATAAATAATTTAGACAAAAAAACTAAATACGAAATAATGAAATGGAAAAACTTGACAGGAGAAAATTTGTCAGAGGATATAAAAGATGATAAAATAATGTTAGAAAAAATTTATGGATCTCAAGCACCTGATGGTACACATTTATCTAGTAAATCACTTACAGGAAAAAACTTAAATGATATAAAAATCAAATCAAATAATTATATCTTTAAAAATAATCATTTAGAAAATGTAAATAAACTAGATATTTGGGAAAAAAAATTACCAAAACTTTTAATGTTTCAAGACAGATGCTCGATGAATAGCGGTATTGAATCCAGAGTCCCTTTTCTTGATCATGAACTAGTAGAGATGATAAATGAATTAGATACTAACAATCATATAAATAATGGTAATATTAAAAAATTACTTAAAGAAAATCTCGAAGGAGCTAATATTGATAACAAGCTATTTAAAGAAAAAAAATATGTAGCCGCTCCACAAAGAGAATGGTTAAAAATTGAACTTTACCATAAAATAAAAGAGATAATTTTTGATGGATACTTAGTTAATAATAATATAATTAATAAAGACAATTTTTATCAACAATATAAAAATTACAATGAAAGTAAATCGCTTGGTAATTCGTTCTTTATTTGGAAAGTACTAAATCTTGAACTTTTTTTTAATAATTTTTAATGATTAAAAATAAAAAAATAATTTGCATTATTCCTGCAAGAGGTGGTTCTAAAGGATTAAAAGATAAAAATATTAAATTGGTTAATGGCCATCCACTAATAGCCTATCCTATAAGGACTGCAATTCAAAGCAATTTATTTGAATCAATTTTAGTATCTACAGATAATAAAAAAATTGCATCAGTAGCAAAAAAATATGGAGCTGATGTGCCATTTTTAAGAAAAAAAAAATATGCAAAAGATTATTCTACGACAGAAGAAACACTTAAAAATGCGCTTAATGAATACGAAACATATAAAAAAATTAAATATGACATCGGTGTATATATGACTGCTACTGACATTTTTAGAACAGTTTTATCTTTAAAAAAAGCTGTATATAAATTAATTAATAATCGAAATATTGATAGCTGCTTTTCCGTTAGACCAACTCATAAAAATTATTGGCACAATAAAAATAAAAATCTTAAAAGAATACTCAACTCAATGAAAACTTATAGTTCTAGACAGCAGAAGCAACCAATTTATAGAGAAGACACAGGTCTACTTTGTGCCTCAAGAGCAAAATTATGGAGAAACGGTAAAAGAATAGGAGATAAAGTTGAATTTATTATTAATCATAATCCAATTGATATAGATATTCACTCAGATTATGATTTATATTTGGTAAAAAAAACTTTTGAATATTTTAAAAAAAATAAACCAAATTATTTGCCAAAAATTTTATGAAAAAAAATATTAAAAATGCAAAAGTGTCAATAATCATTAGGGTAAAAAATGAAGAGAAATGGATAACTAGCTGTTTAAGAGCAGTATTTAGTCAAACTTATAAAAACTTTGAAGTAATTTTAGTTGATAACAATTCTAGTGATAATACTATAAAAAAAGCTAAAGAATTTAAAGTTAAAATTTTAAACATAAATAAATTTTTTCCAGGAAAAGCAATAAATTTAGGAATTAAAAATTCTAGTGGAGATATTATAGTATGTCTTTCTGGACACTGTATCCCAAAAAATAATTCCTGGCTTAAAACATTAATTAAAAATCTAAACAAATCAAATGTAGCCGGAGTTTATGGACGGCAAGAACCTCTAAGCTTTTCTTCTCCTAATGATAAAAGAGATTTAATTTTAACATTTGGCTTAGATAAAAAAATACAAAAAAAGGATTATTTTTTTCATAATGCTAATAGCGCCTTTCAAAAAACAATTTGGAAAAAATTTACCTTTAATGAAAAAATTAAAAATATTGAAGATAGAGAATGGGGGAAAAGAGTAATTAATAATGGGTTACAAATAATTTATGAACCCAATGCAAGTGTGTATCATTATCATGGTATTCATCAAAATCAAAAAAGTGAAAGAGCAATAAGTATAGCTAATATAATGGATGAAATTGAAGGCATTTCTAAAAATAAATTAAAGAATTTAAATAAATCAAAAATATCTACTATAATTCCATATAATTCTAATTTAACCCTTCCACAAGCTAAAACACTTCTAAATTATACTTTAATGGAAGCAGAAAATTCACAATTTAATAATAAAATTTTTATTTCTACAAATAATGACAATATTAAAGAAAATATAAAATCAAAAAGTTTAAAAAAAATTTTTTTAAGACCTAAATTTTTAAAAAGTGACATAGTAGGAATAGGAGATATTATATACAACTGCCTTGAAAGTATTGAAAAAAAGTTTGGTGAGCAAGATATAATTGTAGTTATGGATCCTTCTCAACCCTTTAGACCAAAAAATACTATAGATAAAATGCTATTAAAATTAAAAAAAACACATTCAGATAGTATTATAGCTGTGTACCCCGAAGCAAGAAATATATTTGTAACGAATAAAGATAATAAAATTAGTATTAATGAAAGTAATTTTATTCCCAGACACTTTAAAAAAAATTTAAATTTGATAAGTTTGTTCGGATTATGTTTTATAACTTATGCCAAATATATTAGAGAAAATTCTTATTTTGGTAAAAATATTGCAAAATATGAAATTGAATCTAACATTTCAAATTTACAAATTAGAAACAAAAAAGACTATTCAAATCTAAAAAAAATTTCAAAATTGATAAATGAAAAATGAAAAAGATTAAAATTGGAATTATAGGCTGTGGACGAGTATCTGAACATTATAAAAAATTATTGTTATCAAAAAAAATAACTAACTACATTGTTTTAGCAGTTTGTGATATTAATTTAAATAAAGCTAAATTATTATCTTCACATTTTAAATGTGATTATTATAATTCAATTAATAAAATGTTAAAAAATACAAATTTTGATTTAATATTTTTATTAACTCCTTCAGGTTATCATTACAAACAAGCTAAATATATAATTTCAAAAAAAATTAATGTTTTAATTGAAAAACCTACTGCTTTTTTTCCTAATGAAATTAAAAAAATATCTACTTTGGCTAAAAAAAATCAAGTGATAGCTTGTACAGCTTATCAAAATAGATTTAATCCAGCTGTGCAATTCTTAAAAAAAAATATTGATAATGGTAATTTTGGTAAAATAGTTAGTTCATCTGTAAGATTAAGATGGTGCAGGTATAATGCATATTACAATGACGAATGGCATGGTACGTGGAAAATGGATGGGGGTGTAATTAATCAACAAGCAATACATCATATTGATTGCATTTCATGGATCTTGGGTCCCATTAATAAAGTATGTTCAATAGCTACAAAAAGATTAAACAAATTAGAGGCCGAAGATACTTTAGTTTCAATTGTAGAGTTTAAAAATAAAAGTTTAGGCACAATAGAGGCCACAACAGCTGCTAGACCAAGAGATTTTGAGGCATCTATATCAATTGTTGGTGAGAAAGGTATAATTGAAATTGGAGGAATTGGGCTAAATAAAATTGAAAAATGTGAGTTTGTAAAAGGTAACAAAAACTTTGCATATATTAAAAAAAAATATTCTGAAAATATTGAAAATGGTTATGGAAATAGTCACATAATTTTAATTAATAAAATTATTAAAAATATTTTAAATAAAAAAATTGCATCACCAGTACCTGTTGAGACAACAATAAAAACTTGTGAATTTGTAAATGCCCTATATAAAAGTAATGAAATAAATAAATGGGTAAAAGTTGGTGGTAATAATCTCTCCAAACAACTGGGAAAATAATGATTGAAAACAAGATACCTGGCAAGGATATATCTAATGATGATATAAAAAGTAAGTTTCCTTTAGTAGCAAAAAAACATCCAGACCATAAATCAAAAATAAAAATTAGTGGTATTGAATTTGGAGGAAGTCACATACCAGTTTTTGCTGGTCCAAACATGGTAGAAAGCAAAGAATTAATTCTAGACTGTGCTATAAATATAAAAAAAGCTGGTGGACATTTTTTAAGAGGGGGCGCTTTTAAACCTTTAACTTTCCCCTATAGAAGCAAAAAATATACTGAAACTAGAGAAGACGGTATTGAATGGCTAAGTAATGCAAAAAAAAATACTTCTATGCCTATAATAACTGAAATTATGGAAGAAAAATATTTGGATTTAATATGTGAGGTCGCTGATATTTTACAAATTGGATCAAGAAATATGCAAAATTACCCTTTAATATCAGCCTGTGCCAAAACAGGTAAACCAATTATGTTAAAAAGACATTATGGTGCTTCTTTAAGAGACTGGTTAGGTGCAGCTGAATATATTCTTTATGAGGGCAATGACAAAGTCATACTTTGTGAAAGAGGAGTATCTGTTCCACATACACACCGCGAAACATCGAGATTTTTATTAGATTTACAAGTAGTGCCAGCGGCACAAGAAATTACACATTTACCTATAGCTGTAGATCCCTCTCATGCTACATTTTGGAGACCATGGGTTGAGCCAATGACTTTAGCATCAATCGCAGCAGGGGCAGATGCGATTATGTTGGAAGTTCATCCAGATCCAGAAAATTCAGCAGTAGATCCTTTGCAGCCAATAAATTACGATCATTTTTCAAAATTATTAAAAAAAATGAATCAAACAGCTAATATTTTTGAAAAAAAAGTTATTCTTTAAAAAAAGTGAAGATAAGTGATTTAATAGAAAACGATTTAGTTTTTGATGAAAAAAAATACTTTACTGCAATAATTGGAGGAAATCCTTCTGAAGGTGCTCGATCACCCATATTATGGAATTATACATTTAAAAAAAACAAAATTAATTGCAATATGCTTTCATTTGATGTTGCTGATAAAAATTTAGAAAAACTAATTTTTTTGCTTAATAAAAATAAATTTTTTTTAGGTGGGGCAATAGCTGTGCCCTATAAAGAAAAAATATTTAAGTTATTAAAAAATAATACATCTATTGAAACATCTAAAATTGGTGCTGTGAATTGTTTGTATAGAAATAATTCTGGTGAGCTAACTGCAACAAATACAGATGGTGAAGCATCTTTAGAGGCCTTTAACAACACTTATAAATCTATTTTAAATAGAAAAACACTAATTCTTGGAATGGGGGGTGCTGGTAAAGCAGTTGCAGCTTTTTTTGCTAAAGATATTAATAATAAAAAAAATATCTATATTTCTAGTAGGTCAATTGAAGCTAAATCTTATGCTGAATTATTAGAAAGTAATTGGCTTAATTGGAATATATTTAATGATGAAATTAATAAATTTGACATAATTATTAATTGTACAATTTTAGGCTCCAATAAATCACGACATAAAATGCCTATAAATTTAAATTCTATTAAATATATAAAAAAAAGTGCAATTATTTATGATATAATTTATGATCCTTCTCCAACACTTCTTTTACAAACTGCAAGTAAAAATAATTTAAAAATACTCGATGGAAAAAAAATGAATCTTTTACAGGCTGCATTAGCGTTTGATTATTGTATTAAGAAGGAAGATAGAAAATTTGATACCTTTGAAACAATGTTTGAATTATTTTCTAATCTTAGTTGATTTTAATTTTATTAATTTTTTTACATAAAACATATCTTTAATACCTTTAAACAATCTATTAATTGTCCCATATTTAGATTTTCCTGACATTCTAAATCTGTGATCCACATCAACAAAAAAAATTTTATAACCAAAACCTCTAAATAAAGCTGGTAAAAACCTATGTATTCCATCAAAAAAAGGGAATTCTAAGAATATTTCTTTATTAAAAATTTTTAAAGCACATCCTGTATCACTACAATTGTCATCTAAATATTTAGCTCTAATATAATTTGCAATTTTAGATGAAATTTTTTTTATATAATTATCTTTTCTTTTTTTTCTAATACCTGCAACTAAATCATATTTTTTTGTTAAAAAAGTATTTATTAAATTCTTAATATCTCGGGGATTATTTTGCCCGTCTCCATCAATCGTAATAATTATATCGTTTTTAGCATGCATTATGCCATTAAGAATTGATTTGCTTTGACCTTCGTTTATTTTATTTAAAATTATATTTACACTAAATTCTTTATTTAATTTAGCAAGAGTAGATTGTGTTTGATCTGTGCTAGAGTCATCTACAATTATTATTTCATATTTATATAAATTACTTAATTCTTTTTTAATTTCCAAAATCAAATTATATATATTATCTTGTTCGTTATATACTGGTATTATAATTGAAAATGTATTCACTAATATTACTATAGCAGAAATCCTGGCAACGACCTACTCTTCCATGCCTTAAGACAAAGTACCATCGGCGCTAACAGCTTTCACGGTCGAGTTCGGGATGGGATCGGGTGTTTATCTGTTGCAATTGTCACCAGGAAATTAATAAGTATAAAACTTTTCTCTGTACGATTATTGTAATCAAGCCAATCGAGTTATTAGTATTGGTAAGCTTCATGCATTACTGCACTTCCACACCCAACCTATCAACGTGGTGGTCTTCCACGACTCTAATGGGGAAATCTAGTATTCAGGTGGGTTTCCCGCTTAGATGCTTTCAGCGGTTATCCTGTCCGTACATAGCTACCCAGCGATGCTCCTGGCGG
>PBDN01000017.1 GCA_002718135.1 Pelagibacteraceae bacterium
AATATCAAATTATCAAATTATATAAAAAAAGAAAAAATAACTAATATAAAAATATTTAATAAAAATATTTTAATTTTGTTTGATTATCTTAGTTCAAAAGAAGTTTTTAAACAAATTTGGATTTTATTTCCTGATCCTTGGCCTAAAAAAAAACATCATAAAAGAAGACTTTTAAATATTTCTTTTTTAAAAAAAATACATAATTATATGAAAACTGGTGGTAATTTATATATTGCCACTGATTCTAATTCATATTTGGTTAGCATTTTACTAGACATTTACACAATAAAAAATTTTTTTATTTGGGAAAATCAAACTGTGGAAGGATGGGAATATATAAATAACAACTTACCAAAAACAAAATTCTATAAAAAAGCTGTTAAATCTGGGAGAAGTCCCTTTTTCATAAAGTTAAAAAAATTATAAGCTTGAGTTTTTTTATTATTTTATTATAGGATGGTTTAACATTTGAAAAATTCAAAGGTGGGATTTCCCGCCTTTTTTTTGGTGAATTATATGGCAAAAAAAAGAATTAAAGTAATTAAAGAAGATATGCTCCAAGTCGCAAATAATGTAGCGCTAGAGAAAAATATAGATGAAGACTCTGTATTTTCTGCAATGGAACAAGCTCTTGAAAAAGCGGCGAGAGTTAAATATGGTTTTGAAAGAGACATTAGAGTAAAAATTGATAGATCAACAGGTGATATGACATTAAATTCATATTTAGAAGTTGTTGAAAATCTTTCAGAAGAAGAACAATCAAGACAAATATTATTTAAGGATGCACAAAAAATAAATCCAAATATAAATTTAGGAGAGTATATAATTAAAGAACTTCCACAGATAGAATTGGGAAGAGTTGCAGCACAAAATGCTAAAGGTGTAATTATTCAAAAGGTTCGAGAAGCTGATAAGTCAAAACAATATGAAGAATATAAAGATAAGGTTGGTGAAATAGCCGTAGGAATAGTTAAAAGAATTGAATTTGGAAATCTAATAGTTGATCTTGGTAAAAGTGAAGCAATAATTAAAAGAGAAGAACTAATACCAAGAGAAACTTTTAAAAATGGTGATAGAGTTAGAGCTTATATTTATGAAGTAAAAAATGATTTGAAAGGATACCAAGTTTTTTTATCTAGAACTCATCCTCAGTTTTTATCAAAACTCTTTCATCAAGAAGTGCCGGAAATATATGAAGGTGTAATCATTGTTAAAAGTGTTGCTAGAGATCCAGGTTCAAGAGCAAAGATAAGTGTTTTTACTGATGATTCCACTATTGATCCTGTTGGTGCGTGTGTTGGAATGAGAGGGTCCAGAGTTCAAGCAGTGGTAAATGAACTACAAGGAGAAAAAATTGACATAGTTACTTGGTCAGATAATCAAGCTACATTTTTAGCCAATGCTTTAGCTCCAGCTGAAGTAAGCAAAATTTTTTTATATGAAGAAAAAAATAAAGTTGAGGTTGTTATTCCTGATGAACAATTAAGTCTTGCAATTGGTAGAAAAGGACAAAATGTTAAACTTGCATCCAATTTAACAAATTTAGAAATTGATATATTAACAGAACAGGAAGAGTCAGAAAGAAGGCAACAAGAATTTAAAGACAAAAGTTCTATGATTGCAGAACTATTAGATGTTGAGGATGTCATAGCTCAACTACTAGTTACAGAAGGATATGTATCTGTGGAATCTATATCTTCAGAAACTGTTGAAAACATTGAAAAAATTGAAGGATTTGATACAGAATTAGCAAATGAGATTATACTTAGAGCTAACAACTTTTTAAAAGATCAAGATACTGAGAATAAAAAAATTATTGAAGAAAAAATTAAAGATGAAGAGCTTATAAATTTAGAGGGCATAAATAATCAAATGTTAGCATTGCTTGCTAAAGAAAATATTTTAACTTTAAATGGGTTTGCTGAATTAGCATCATTTGAATTGGTTGATAAGGAAGAAGGAATTTTTAGAAGTTTAGATATTGAAGAAGATCATGTAAATAAAATGATAATGAAAGCTAGAGAGAAGTGGTTTTTAGAAGAAAATAAATAATTAGAGGAATCAAAATTGGAAAAAAATAAAGATAAAAGAAAAAAACCACTCAAATTATCCTCTTCTGGTAGACTGCAAATTAGAAAAAATTTGGGACCAGCGGGTGATAGAGCTGGATCAGGTGGTAATAAAAAAACTATTCAAATAGTTTTCAGAAATAAAAATAATCAACAAAAAAGTTCATCTACTGCTAAATCTAATTTTAGAGGGTCTTCTTCTTTTCGTACTCCATCTATTCAAACACAAAATAATACACTTGGTTCTCTAAATAAAAATAAAAATTTTGAAAATAAAAATAAGCGAAGTCAAGACTCTAAAAAAAATCAACCAAAAAAATCAACCTTAAAACCAATTGAAGATGAATTTAGCAAAACTGATGCTAAAAAAATACTTGAGCAAGAAGAACAAGAATACGATAGATTTCCTAGCCTAGCAAAAATTAAAAGAGCTAGAGAAAAAGAAAAACTTAAAAGTCAAGATAAAGAAGATGAAACAAAGATTTCTCGTGAAGTTTCTATTCCTGAAATCATAACAGTTCAAGAATTAGCAAATAGAATGGCTGAAAAAACTGCTGATGTAGTGAAAGCATTAATGAAGCTTGGGGTAATGGCTAACGCGACACAAGCACTTGAAACAGATACAGCTGAACTTGTAACACAAGAACTGGGTCATAAAGCAGTTAGAGTGAATGAAGACGATATATTAAAAGAAATTGAAGATTTTGAAGATCCTAAAGATAGTTTGGAAACCAGAGCTCCAGTAGTTACTATCATGGGTCATGTTGATCATGGAAAGACAAGTATTCTAGATGCATTTAGAAAATCAAACGTAGTTGATGGAGAATCTGGAGGTATTACACAGCACATTGGCGCTTATCAGATTAATAATAATAATAAAAAAATTACTTTTATAGATACTCCAGGCCATGCCGCTTTTTCAAATATGAGAGCTAGAGGTTCAAAATCAACTGATATTATTGTTTTGGTTGTTGCTGCAGATGATAGTTTAAAACCACAAACAATTGAGTCAATTTCACATGCAAAATCTGCTAAAGTTCCAATAATAGTTGCAATAAATAAAATTGATCTACCAAATGCAGATCCAGAAAAAGTAAGAAATGATTTACTTACACATGAAATAGTTGTTGAAAAATTAAGTGGAGATGTGCTCGATGTTGAAATTTCTGCAACAAAAAATATTAATCTTGATAAATTGGAAGAAGCAATACATTTACAAGCAGATTTATTAAATTTAAAAGCCAACAAAAATCGTACTGCTAGAGGAACAATTATAGAATCAAAATTAGAAAAAGGTAGGGGTTCAGTTGCTACTGTACTAGTTCAAAAAGGGACATTAAAAGTTAGTGATATATTTGTTTCTGGTTCTGAATGGGGGAAAGTCAAAGCACTGATTGATGATAAAGGAGCAAGTGTTAAAGAAGCAATTCCTGGAATGCCTATTGAAGTACTGGGTTTTGACTCAAATCCACTTGCAGGTGATGATTTTATAGTTGTTGAAAGTGAAAGTGTTGCTAGAAAAATTTCAGAATTTAGATTTGATAAAATGCAAATTCAAAAAAATAAAGTAGTTAAAACTAATGTTGAAGAAATGTTTCAACAAATTAATCAAGGTCAAGCTTCTCATTTACCGGTAATCATAAAAGCTGATGTTCAAGGATCTGCTGAGGCAATTGAAAATTCAATAATTCAACTTTCTACAGAAGAGGTAGCTGTATCTGTTATTCATAAAGGTGTTGGGGCCATTACTGAAAGTGATGTAGCTTTAGCAAATTCTGGAAAAGGTTTTATAGTTGGTTTTAATGTAAGGGCATTACCTCACGCAAGAGATGCAGCAAAAAGAGATGGTGTAGATATAAAATATTATTCAATAATTTATGAACTAATTGATGACATAAAATCTCTTTTATCTGGTTTACTTAAACCTGATATTTCTGAAAAAATTACAGGTAATGTTGAGATAAGAGAGGTATTTAATATATCAAAAGTTGGTAATATTGCCGGATGTATGGTTATTGATGGTCAAATTTCAAGAAGTTCAAAAATAAGATTATTAAGAGACAATATTGTTATTCATACAGGAAAAATAAGTAGTCTTAAAAGATTTAAAGATGAAGTAAAAGATGTCAAAAATGGTTTTGAATGTGGTATTATGATCGATAATTATTCAGATATTAAAGTTGGAGATAATATTGAAGCTTTTGATGAAATTGAGCAAAGTAGAAAAATATAATTTAAATAGATATTAGATGTCTTCACAGAGACAAATTAGGTATGGAGAGTTAATACGATCTATAATAAGTGAGTGTTTGTTAAAAGAGGATTTTTATGATCCAAGTTTTAAGCCATATTCAATAACAGTATCTTTTGTAAAAATGTCAAAAGATTTAAAATTCGCTAACGTGTATTTAATGCCATTAGGAGGAAAAAATCAAAATCATTTTTTAGAAAACATAAATAATAAAAAATATATTTTTCAAAAATTTTTATCTAAAGCTAAATTACAATCTAAATTTACACCAAAAATTAATTTTTTTATTGACGACACATATGATGAGGCAGAGAAAATTGAACAACTTCTTCTTAATAAAAAGGTCTCAAGAGATTTAAATGAATGAAAAAACTCAAGGTTGGATAAATTTATATAAGCCAAGTAATATTTCCTCTAACCATGCTCTTACATTGATAAAAAAAAAATTTAGAGTTAATAAAATTGGGCATGCAGGGACTCTAGATCCTTTGGCGGAAGGCATTTTGCCTATAGCAGTAGGTCAAGCAACCAAGTTAGTAAAATTTATTAGTAATTATAATAAAAAATATATATTTAAAATTAAATGGGGAGAGCAAACATCCACTGATGACTCAGAAGGATATGTTATTAAATCTTCAAGTAAAATCCCTAAAAGAAATGATTTAAAAAAAAAATTGTCCAAATTTATTGGATATATTGACCAAATACCTCCAGCAGCATCGGCAATAAAAATAAATGGAGTACGTGCTTATAAACTATTTAGAAAAAATCAAAATTTTGAATTAAAATCAAGAAAAGTATATGTGAAAAAAACTAAATTACTAAAAACAACTGATTATAATTTTTCAACTATTGAAATAGAGTGTGGTAAAGGCTTTTATGTAAGAAGCTTAGCGAGAGATTTGGCCTTATCATTAGGTGCATTTGGACATGTTTCTTACTTAAAAAGAGCAAAAATTGGAAATTTTGATCAAAATTCTGCGATTTTACTGGACGATTTATTAAAAATAGGACAAACGCATTTCGAATTTAATTGTATCCATACTTCAATGTCTATGCTGGACGACATCTTGGCATATGAAATTGAAAATAAGGAAGATCAAACAAATCTTTCTTTTGGTAGATCAATTTATTTAGATTTGAAAAAATTTAATAAACCACCTTTAAATTCAACAGATGATAAAATAGTTTTTTTATCTAAAAAGGGAAATGTTGTTTCCTATGGCAAATTAGATGGAAATTTGTTTAAACCAAAAAAAATATTTATATAGGAGTATCGATGTCGATAAATAAAGAAGTTAAAAAAAATATAATTAAAGATTTTTCAACTAAAGATAATGATACTGGATCTCCAGAAGTACAAATAGCAGTTTTAAGTGAGAGAATAAATAATCTAATTGAACATTTTAAATCTCATAAACATGACAACCACTCCAAAAGAGGTTTGGTAGGACTTGTGAACAGAAGAAAAAAATTATTAAACTATTTGTCCAAAAAAAATAATGAAAAATATAATGAATTAATAAAAAAACTTAATATTAGAGGTTAATTAGAAAGAGAAAAGATGTTTGATGTAAAAAAAGTAGAATTAGAATGGGCAGGAAAAAAATTAATTTTAGAAACTGGTAAAGTTGCAAGACAAGCTGATGCTTCAGTAATTGCTACTTATGGAGACACTACAGTAATGGCAAATGTTGTTGCTGCTAAAGAAGCAAAACCAGATATTGATTTTTTTCCTTTGACTGTTAATTACCAAGAGAAATTTTATTCAGTTGGGAAAATACCTGGTGGTTTTTTTAAAAGAGAAGCTAGGCCAACTGAAAAAGAAACACTAATTTGTAGACTAATAGACAGACCGGTTAGGCCACTATTTCATAAAAGTTTTAAAAATGAAACACAGGTAACTTGTACAGTACTTTCTCATGATTTAAAAAATGACTCTGATATTGTAGCTATGGTTGCTGCAAGTGCTGCTTTAACATTATCTGGATTACCTTTTATGGGACCTTTGGGCGCTATTAAAATAGGCTTAATTGACAATGAGTTTGTTTTAAATCCAACTTTAGATGAAATTAAAAATTCTAAATTAGAACTTGTATTGGCAGGAACAAAAGAGGGTGTATTAATGATAGAATCTGAGGCACATCAATTGTCAGAAGAACAGATGTTGGAAGCTGTAGTTTTAGGTCAACAAAATTATAAACCAGTAATAGAAGCTATTATAGATTTGGCTAAAAAAGCTGCGAAAGATCCATGGATTCTTCCTGAAAAAAATCAAGAAATAGTAGATTTGCCAACTAAAATTAGTGAAGAATTTAAAAATGATTTTGTAAAAGCTTATAAAATACAAGAAAAACAAAAAAGATCAGACCAACTTGGTTCATTAAGAAACTTAATTGAAGAAAAATATGCATCGGAGACTGTCTCAGCTGTGGTTATTGCAGATTCAATTAAATCTATTGAGAAAGATGTAGTAAGAAATGAATTATTAGAAACAGGTAATCGAATTGATGGCAGAGATACTAAAACAGTAAGACCTATAATATGTGAAACAGGAATTTTAGAGAGAACTCATGGATCGGCATTATTTACCAGAGGTGAAACGCAAGCTTTAGTTGTAACTACATTAGGAACAGGTTTAGATGAACAAAGAATTGATGCAATTGAAGGTGAATACAAAGAAAATTTTATGTTGCACTATAATTTTCCACCTTATTCAGTTGGTGAAGTAGGAAGAGTAGGTTCAACTAGTAGAAGAGAAATAGGTCATGGAAAGCTTGCTTGGAGAGCTATTCATCCAATGTTACCTTCACAAGAGAAATTTCCATATACATATAGGATTGTATCAGAAATAACTGAATCTAATGGATCTAGTTCAATGGCAACAGTTTGTGGTGCTTCAATGTCTTTAATGGATGCAGGTGTGCCTATTGAAAAACCTATTGCAGGAATTGCAATGGGTTTAATAAAAGAAAAAAATAAACATGTCATTTTATCAGATATTTTAGGAGATGAAGATCATTTGGGCGATATGGATTTTAAAGTCGCAGGTACTCAAGATGGCATAACATCTCTTCAAATGGATATTAAAATTACTAGTATAACACCAGAAATAATGCAGGAAGCTTTGTCACAAGCTAAAGAAGGAAGAATGCATATACTAAAAGAGATGTCTAAAGCCATAGACAGACCAAAAGATTCTATTTCTAATTATGCCCCTACAATTACAACTATTAAGGTGCATAAAGATAAAGTTAGAGAAGTAATTGGCAAAGGTGGATCTGTGATTAGGGAAATAACAGAAAAAACAGGTGCAAAAATTGAAATTGATGATGAAGGTCTTGTTTCAATAGCTGCTGTTGACTCAAAATCAGGAAAAGCAGCGATAGATTGGGTTAAAAGTATTGTCGAAGAACCAGAAATTGGAAAAATTTATCAAGGAAAAGTTGTTAAAATTATGGAGTTTGGAGCTTTTGTCAATTTTATGGGATCTAAGGATGGATTAGTTCATATCAGTCAACTAAAAAAAGAACGTGTTCAAAAAGTTGAAGATGTTGTTAGTGAAGGTGATGAGGTAACAGTAAAAGTTTTAGATATTGATTCCAGGGGCAAGGTAAAACTCTCTATGAAAGAAGTTGATTAAAAATAATAATTTTATTTTCCCAAAAATTATTGGTCACAGAGGTGTTAAAGATCTTTATCCAGAAAATACATATACATCTATTTTGGCTGCGTTTAATTTGGGTTTAGAATGCGTTGAAATAGATGTAAAAATTAGCAAAGATAGAATTCCATTTTTATTACATGATGAGACATTTGATCGTACTACTAATGGTAAAGGAAATGCAAATTTAAAAAATTATTCGGATATTAAAAATTTGGACGCAGGAAGTTTTTTTTATAACAAAAAAACAAATATACATATTCCAACTCTTGATGAAATTTTACAAATTACAAAGAAAAAAAATAAATCATTAAATATTGAGTTAAAACCAAATATTAATTTAGAAAAAGAGAATGTTTATCAAATTATTAACATTGTAAAAAATTATGAAGATATTCCAATTTATTATTCTAGCTTTGATTTGACTTCTTGTATTGAATTAATATCAAAAATTAAAAATGCTTACTGTGGATTAATTATTGATAAATTTATAGATTATGATTTAAGACAAATAATTGAGTTATCAAAAAAATATAATTTTTACGCATGTGGATTAAATGCTAAAATTATTACTTCTGATGTAATAAATATATTAAATCAAAATAAATTAATTGTTTATACTTATTCTGAGCAAAATATAAATTATAAAGATGCTAAAGAATTATTTAACATAGGTGTAAAATCATTAGTTGTTGATGATCCAAAAGATTTGCTAAGTTTCTTATAACTTTTTTTTAGGTATTCCAATTATATTAAAACCACAATCGACATAGTGTATTTCCCCAGTTACAGCTAAAGATAAATCACTTACAAAATATAATGCAGAATTTCCAATCTCTTCAAGTAAAACACTTCTATTTAATGAAGAATTTTCTTCAGTATATTTATAAACTTCTCTTGCATTGGCTATTGCTGCGCCAGCCAAAGTTCTCATAGGACCTGCTGATATGGCGTTAATTCTTATATTGTTAGATCCTAAGTCTACACTCAAATATTTTACACTAGCTTCTAATGCAGCTTTAGCAACTCCCATAACATTATAATTAGGTATTACTTTTTTTGAACCATAAAAACTGAGTGTTAATATACTAGCCCCATTATTCAAAATTGGTTGAGAGAGTTTGGCAATTTTAGTTAGAGAAAAACAAGATATATTTAAAGAGTTTAGAAAATTTTCTTTAGATGTATCAATATATCTTCCATTTAAATCATTTTTGTCTGAAAATGCTACTGCATGTATAATAAAATCAATTTTTCCCCATTTTGTTTTTATTATATTAAAAGTTTTTTCAATTGAATCAGCTTTATTGAAATCACATTCTATTAGAAATGTTGAATTAATCTTACTGGCTAAAGGTTTTACTCTTTTTAAAAAAATATCATTTTGGTATGTGATAGCTATTTCTGCTCCTTTTTCAGATAACTTCTTAGCAATGCCCCATGCAATAGAATGATCATTAGCTACACCAAAAATTATTCCTTTTTTATTATTAAGCATTTAAATTTGATATTATTAATGAGGCATTAGTTCCTCCAAATCCAAAACTATTTGACATTATATTTTGCAAATCTTGATTTTCTAATGTTTTTAATAAAATATTACTATCTTGTGCCTTGGGGTCGAGTGTTTCAATATTTGCTGAACCACTTAAAAAATTATTTTTCATCATTAATATGCAATAAATCAATTCATGTACCCCTGTTGCTCCTAAGGAATGCCCCGTTAAAGATTTAGTGGAGCTCATTTTTGGAATCTTTTCTTTAAATACTTTTTTTATTGCTTCTAATTCTTTAATATCACCTATTGGAGTGCTTGTTCCATGTGTATTTATATAATCTATATTTCCTTTAATGTTTTTTAAAGCTTGCAACATACACCGTTCAGCACCTTCACCTGATGGTTGAACCATATCATATCCATCAGAAGTCGCCCCATAACCTGTAATTTCAGCATATATTTTTGCTCCTCTAGCTTTAGCATGCTCTAATTCTTCCAAAACTAATGTACCTCCCCCTCCAGCAATAACAAAGCCATCTCTATTCATATCATAGGCTCTAGAGGCATTTTTTGGATTGTCATTGAATTTTGATGATAATGCTCCCATAGCATCGAAAAGTATAGAAAGCGTCCAATGAAGTTCTTCTCCGCCACCAGCAAAAATAATTTTTTGTTTTCCCATTTGAATCAACTCATAGGCATTTCCAATACAATGAGAACTAGTTGAGCATGCTGATGTAATTGAATAATTAACTCCTTTAATTTTAAAAGGAGTTGCAAGTGTAGCTGAATTAGTGCTGGACATACTTCTCGGTACCATAAAAGGTCCAACTTTTTTAGAACCTTTGTTTTTTCCAAGTTCAAAAGATTGAAATAAATTTTGTGTTGATGGACCTCCTGAACCAACTATAATACCAGTTAATTCATTTGAGATTTCATTTTCTTTAAGACCTGAATCTTTAATTGCATCTTCCATAGCTATATAATTATAAGCAGCACCATCACCCATAAACCTTAAAAGTCTTCTATCTATTCTATCTTCAATATTGATTATAGGTTTTCCATGCACAAGGCTTCTAAAAGAATATTCTTTATATTCTGGAGCCGCACTAATTCCAGAATTTAGTAATTTAAGATTTTTAATTATAGTATCTTGATCATTTCCTATACATGAAACTATTCCTAAACCTGTTACAACAACCCTTTTCATATATTATTAATTTGAAATAAAAAGTCCCACTTTCATATCTTTAGCTTCATATATTTTTTTATCATCTGCTTTTAATATGCCATCAGCGACACCCAATATTAATTTTCTTAATATTACTCTTTTTAAAGAAATATGATAAGTAACTTTTTTTACAGTTTGTAGTACCTGTCCTGTGAATTTTACCTCACCAACACCTAATGCCCTCCCCTTACCTTTTTGTTCTAACCAACCTAAATAAAAACCTAACAGTTGCCACATTGCGTCAAGCCCTAAACAACCTGGCATCACAGGATCACCTTTAAAATGACAATCAAAAAACCACAAATTTGGTTTTATGTCTAATTCTGCAATAATTTCTCCTTTGGAAAATTGACCACCATCTTGATTTATATTAATAATTCTATCAAACATTAGCATAGGAGGCATTGGTAATTGAGCATTACCTTTTCCAAATAAGACACCCTTCGCACACTCAATCAACTCTTCATAATTGAAGGAATTTTGTTTCATAGTCTTATGATATATAATTTTGGCTTATAATCAATTATTACTTAAATATTATTTAAATAACATTTATTATTTTTTTTAACTCTTATTTTATTAACATTATTTTTTTTTACATCAAATAATGTAATTATATTAACCTCTTTATTAAAATTAAGTAAATAGTTAAGCGTTTTTTGAGCAGCAAGTAGACCGGCAATACCGGCTGCTATACCATTAACCCCAACTTTTTCACACCTTGGTAAATCAATATCATTTTTATTTGGGAATAAACAATTTAAGCAAATATGGTGTTTTTTATTATTATCAAATAATCCCAATTGCACATCATTTCCTATTACAGAACAAAAAATAAATTTTAATGCATGTATAGAGCAATATTCGTTAATTATTTTAGTATTATTCCAATCATCAGTTGTATCAATAATTATTGAAGAGTTGAACAGTATTGAGATATTAGATTTCTTAATATTTTCATTTATTATCTGTATATTTGCATTAGGGTTGATTTTTTGCAATCTATTTTTTGCTACATCAACTTTTTGCTTATTGAGATCGTTAATTGAAAATAAAATCTGACGATTTAAGTTACTTTTTTCAATTTTATCACCATCAATAATAGTGAGATTTTTTACTCCACTTGCAATTAAATATAGGCTTAATGGACATCCTATCCCACCTAGGCCAACTATGGTAATTTTTAAGTTTTCTAGTTTATCAATTTTTTCATTTGTATAATCTTTTAGTATAAACTGCCTACTAAATAATTCAAATTCTAAATCAGTATAACTCATTATTGTTTTTTATTAAATATTGTAACCATAATGAATAGACACTATCCCATCAAAAAGATCAATATATGATACTTTTTCAAATCCATTTTCAATAAGTTTTTGTTTAAGTTTTTCTTGAGTTGGAAAAAGCTCAATACTTTCATGAAGATATTGATATGCATTTTTATTATTTGCTATTAGTTTTCCCATTAATGGTAAAAAAAATGATTTGTATTTTTTATATATTTTTTGAGTGAATGCTGATCCTGGATTGCTAAATTCTAAACAGTAATAAATCCCTCCTGGTTTAAGTACTCTCTTTGCTTCTTTAATTGATTTTTTGATATCAGTAATATTTCTTAAACAAAAAGAAATTATATATTTATCAAAAATATCATCTTTAAATTTAAGATTTTCTGCATTTTGTATATGAAAGAATACATTTCTTTTTTTTATTGATTTTTTTGCAATTTCTAACATTCTATTATTTAAATCAATTAAATGAAGTTCACCTGTAAATTTTTTTGACAAAATTATCTGTGCAATATCACCAGATCCAGATCCGACATCAATAATTTTTTCTAATCCTTGTGGGTTTATCAATTCCACAAATCTTTTTTTCCACAGTTTATGGGTTCCTAGACTCATAATATTGTTCATTAAATCATAATTTTTTGCAACATCTGAAAAAACTTTTTGCACTAATTTTGTTTTTTTATTAGTGTTAACTTTTGTAAATCCAAAATTTGAAAGTTTACTCATTTTATAATGCCAGAATTACCTGAAGTAGAAACAACAATTAGAGACTTGAAAATTCTTAAGAACATAAAAATAATTAGAATTAATGTATATACAAAAAAATTAAGATATTCTGTACCAAATTCATTAAATAAATTAATTAAAGACAATAAAATAGTAAAAATCCATAGAATTGCTAAATATATAATTATTGATTTTAGCAATAATTTTTCATTAATAATACATTTAGGGATGTCCGGTAGACTAAAAATCGTTAAATCTGTATTTAAAAAAGAAAAACATGATCATTTAAAAATAGAATTCGAGAAAAATTTTTTTTTAATTTTTAATGATCCAAGAAAATTTGGTTTTTTAGATATAAGTAAATCATCAAAAATTAGTTCTTTAAAATATATATCTATACTTGGCTTAGATGCTTTAAGTAAAAAGCTTGATGCCAATTATATATATACGAAAATACACAAATCGGCTGTTCCAATTAAGCAAATACTATTAAATCAACATATAGTATCAGGCATTGGTAATATCTATGCAAATGAAATTTTGTTTGATGCTAAAATATCACCTTTTGTTAGAGGCAATGAGATAAAAATTAGTCAAATAATGAGACTATTAAAATCTATAAAAAAAATTCTTAATAAAGCTATTATATTTAGAGGGTCTAGTATAAAGAATTTTAGATCAACCAATGGCACTATTGGCAATTTTCAATCAAATTTTAAAGTATATGATAAGGAGGGTAGCAGAATTTCAAAATTTAAAATTAAAAAAACATCTCAATATGGAAGGGCCACTTACTATTGTCCTGAATTACAAAGAGATGTAAAAAACATAGAAGATAATTTAAATTGACTTTACTGAAATTAAATTTATAGAGCATAACTCTGATGGCCAATCACAAATCTGCTAAAAAAAGATCAATTCAATCAATATCTAGGAATATTGTTAATTCTCGATATTCAACCAAGATTAGAACTAGTCTAAATAACTTTAAAGAAGCCATAAAATCAAAAAAAGACCAACAAATTCAGACAGCTTTCAGTGAAGTCAACTCAATAATGGCTAAAGCCGTTAAAAAAGGTGTAATCACAAAGCATTTTGCTTCAAGAAAGTTATCCCTGTTATCAAATCAAATTAAATAATTTTTTTTTATTTTATATTTTTTTCACTTTTCTTCTTGATAAAAATACGTAAAGAGTGTTCATTAACATTATTATAATTGGTGGTTATAATATTTTAGAATTTTGATTTATTTACAATAAATTAATATTGTGATTAAAAGGAGGACAATGGATAATTCGCAAAACCTTTTTGATGATAATAAATGGTCCTCCCTAAAAAAAGATCTTAAAAAAACCGTTGGAGATAGTGCTTATAATAATTGGTTGAAACATTTAAAATATGTTTCATTCGAAAAAGACACCATTACATTTTCAGTGCCTACTAAATTTCTTAGAGATTGGATAGTTAATAATTATTCAGATAAAGTAAAAACAGAGACAAAAAAATATTTTGAAAAAATAGAAATAATTAAATTTGTAGTAAAACCAAATGGTGGCAGAATAGTTCCAGGAACTACAAGAACAATAAAATCAACTGATAATCATTGGAAATCTTCACTTGATATTAGAAATAATCAACAAACCTCATACCCTAGTGAATTTGGAGCTCCTTTAGATCCTAGATTTACATTTGATAACTTTGTTGTAGGTAAGCCAAATGAATTAGCTTTTGCTGCAGCGCAAAGAGTTGCTGAAGCAGAAAAAGTTTCTTTTAATCCACTTTTTTTATATGGAGGAGTTGGTCTTGGCAAAACCCATCTCATGCATGCAATAGGATGGAAAGTTAAAGAACTGCGACCTGAAAGAAAAGTAATATATCTTTCTGCTGAAAAATTTATGTATCAGTTTGTTAGAGCATTAAGATATAAAGATACATCTGCTTTTAAGGAACAATTTAGGTCAATTGATGTATTAATGATCGATGATGTTCAGTTTATAAGCGGAAAAGATAATACCCAAGAAGAATTTTTTCATACGTTTAATGCCTTAATAGAGCAAAATAAACAAATAGTTATTTCTGCAGATAAATCACCATCTGACCTTGATGGAGTTCAAGAAAGATTAAAGTCAAGATTGGGGTGCGGCCTTGTGGCCGACATACACCCAACTACTTATGAATTACGTCTTGGAATTCTGATTGAAAAAGCTAAAAAAAGAGGTGTAGAAATACCTCCAAAAGTCTTAGAGTTTCTATCACATCGAATCATTTCTAATGTAAGAGAAATGGAAGGAGCGCTAAATAGACTTGTTGCTCATGCTACGCTGGTTGGTACATCAATTTCAGTCGAAACAGCACAAATTGTTTTGCAAGATTTATTAAAATCATCAAATAAAAAAATCACAATAGAAGAAATTCAAAAAAAAGTTGCAGAACATTTTAATATTCGTATTACTGATATGCATTCCCCAAGACGTTCAAGATCAGTAGCAAGACCTCGTCAGATTGCAATGTACTTAGCAAAATCTATAACCTCAAGATCATTACCTGAAATTGGTAGAAAATTTGGGGGCCGCGATCACACAACTGTAATGCACGCTGTAAAAAAAATAGAGGAATTAAAGCTCTTGGATGTTAATTTTAACGAAGATATAGAATTATTAAAAAGACTTATAGATTCTTAAGTCAAATTTCTTTATATTTTCAATAATGAAACTTATTGTATCTAAAACGACTATATTCAAAACTTTATCACATTTACAAAATATAGTTGATAAAAAAAATGTTTTACCGATTTTATCAAATATTCTTATAGAAGCTGAAGACAATAATATTGTTTTGTCATCAACAGATATGGATATATCTATAACAGAAAAAATTAATTGTAATGTTATAGAAAGTGGCTCAACAACCATTAATGCTCAAATTATTTATGACATTATAAGAAAATTACCAGATTCAAGTGAAATAGAAATCATATCTAATGATGGTAAGATTTTATCACTACGTTCAGGCGAATCTCGCTTTTCTCTTGCATGCTTACCTAAAGAAGATTTTCCAATAATTGATCAAGCAAATGATGGAAAACAAATTACACTCGATGCGCAAGAATTAGGAAAATTAATTGATAAAACTAAATTTGCTATTTCTAATGAGGAAACAAGATATTTTTTGAATGGGCTATATTTTAATGCAACAGATAAAGAAAAAGATAATTATATTACTTTGGTTGGTACAGATGGACATAGGTTGGCAAAGTTTAGTTATCTAAACAATGCTAAAAGTAAAGAAATTCCAGGAGTAATTATTCCAAAAAAAACTATAAATGAACTATCAAAATTACTTTCAGAAAGAAAAGATAAAATTGAAATTAATATTACGTCAAACAAAATAGTTTTTTATATTGATAATATTGTTTTAGTTTCAAAATTAATTGATGGTAATTTTCCAGATTATAAAAGAGTTATACCTACAGATAACAAAAATATATTACAGGTGAACCGTAATAATTTTTTATCAGCCGTTGATAGAGTTAGCACAGTAGTAAATGAAAAATCTCCAGTTATTAAATTTAAAATATTAAAAAATCTTTTAAATGTTAATACCATTGATAGTGATAATAATACTGCCTCGGAAAATTTAAATGTTGAATATGATGGAGATGATATAGAAATTGGATTTAATTCAAAATATATAATGGATATAGTTAATAATCTTGAAGATGAGGAAATATATATAAAATTAAAAGATAATTCCTCTCCAATAATAGCAAATGAAAAATCAAATCCTGATTTGATATATGTTTTGATGCCTATGAGGGTTTAATTTATTTTGGGATATTTTAAAAAAATCAAATTAACAAATTACAGAAATTTTAAAAAATATGAATGTGAATTTTCAAAAAAAAGTAATGTTCTTTTTGGTAAAAATGGTTCAGGTAAAACTAATATATTAGAAAGTATATCTCTTTTTGGCAAAGGCACAGGTTTAAGAAAAGATTCTATAGTTAATTTAATAAAAAAAGATGAAAATCAATTTATAAATTTTGGAAATTATTTTGATAACAATAATTTTAACGAAATAAAAATATTGTCTGATAAAAGAAATGACCGTCATATAAAAAAAATTTATTTAAATAATAACAATGACATGAATTCAATCAATTATATAAAATCAATTTTCTCATTTTTATTTTTTGTTCCAGATATGGAAAGATTATTTACATCTTCACCAAATATGCGAAGAAATTTTTTTGATAACTTAATTTTTTCAAGTGATAATAATTATAATACATTGCTCAATAAATATAAAAAAAATATTTCTGAAAGAAGTAAAATATTGAATTTGCAATCATATGATAAAGTTTGGCTTGAAAAAATAGAAAGTAATATAGCAAAATTAGGTATAGAGATTTACAATAATAGAAACAAACAAATTGATATATTGCATGTTCATCTAAGAGAACTTAATAATAAAAAAAAACTTCCATTTTTTCCTAAAATATCACACAATGACCATTTGGTTAATTCTGACTTAACATTTGAAAAATATTTAAGTGAATTAAAAAATTCTAGGACTTTAGATCAACTTATAGGTGGGGCAAAGTATGGACCTCATAAATCTGATTTTGAAATAAACATTAAAAATAATTTCAATGCATCACAACTATCAACTGGGCAACAAAAAACAATAATTTTATCCTTTCTTTTTGCCCAATGTAATTATTTAGTAAATGAATGTAAAATATTTCCAATTTTGTTAATGGATGAAGTTTGTTCATATTTAGATGAAAATAATCGTGATGTTTTGCTTGAACTAACAAATTATTTTGATTTACAAATATTTTTTACTGGTACAAATAAAAATTTATTTTCTTTTTTATCAACAAATGCTAACTTTTATAATATAACTGAATAGTGAATAAAACTAATTACTCATCAGATTCTATTAAAGTTTTAAAAGGTCTTGAAGCTGTAAGAAAAAGACCAGGTATGTATATAGGCGATACTGATGATGGTTCAGGCTTACATCAAATGATATATGAAGTTCTTGATAATTCAATAGATGAATCATTAGCTGGTTTTTGTGATGAGATATTAGTAATTTTAAATTCAAATGGAACAGTTACTGTTTCTGATAATGGAAGAGGTATTCCAATTGAAAATCATAAATCTGAAGGTGTTCCTGCTGCTCAAGTCATAATGACTGAATTACATGCAGGAGGTAAATTTGATCAAAATAGTTACAAAGTTTCAGGTGGTCTTCATGGTGTGGGTGTCTCCGTAGTTAATGCATTATCGGAGTCTTTAAACCTAGAAATAAATAGAGATGGAAAAGTTTATAATATTAGTTTTGAGCATGGAGTTGTAAAAAATAAACTAAACGAAATTGGAAATTCTATAAAAATTAAAGATAAATATTTTACTGGAACAAAAATTACTTTTTTACCCTCAAACAAAACTTTTAAAAATATAGATTTTAATTTTAAAACAATTGAGAAAAGATTAAGAGAGTTGGCTTTTTTAAATACTGGAATAAAAATATTATTAAAAGATAAGAGAGCTTCAAAGGAAATTAATCAATGTTTTAAATTTGAAGGAGGAATTAAAGAATATGTTAAATATTTAAATGAAGGTAAAAATATTATTAATCAAAAACCTATTTTTTTCTCGTCAGAAAAAAATAATGTTTCTATTGAATGCTCCTTACAATGGACTGATAGTTATCATGAGAATACATTATGTTTTACAAACAACATATCACAAAGAGACGGTGGAACACATTTAGCTGGATTTAGAGGTGCTTTAACAAGAAGTGTAGTTAACTATATTCAAAAAAATGCAAAAGGTTCTTTTGGTATTACGGGTGATGATGCGCGTGAAGGCTTAACCTGTATTATTTCAGTAAAATTACCCGATCCTAAATTTTCAAGTCAAACAAAAGATAAACTTGTTTCATCTGAGGTAAGACCTGTAGTTGAATCAGTTAGTCTAGATAAATTGGAACAGTGGATGGAGGAAAATCCAACAGAAATAAAAAAAGTAATTGAAAAAATAATTGAAGCATCTAATGCAAGAGAAGCTGCAAGAAAAGCAAGAGAACTAACAAGAAGGAAAACAGGTTTGGAGAATTCTTCATTGCCTGGTAAACTTGCTGATTGTCAGGAAAAAAATCCAGAACTATCTGAATTATTTATAGTTGAGGGAGACTCGGCTGGAGGATCAGCAAAACAAGGTAGGGACAGAAAAAATCAGGCAATACTTCCTCTTAGAGGTAAAATACTTAATGTGGAAAGAGCTAATCCCAAACAGATTTTAACATCAAGTGAAATTGGAGTCTTAATTACAGCAATTGGTGCCGGAGTAGGTAATCCTTCTGGGAATGAAGAACAAGATCTAAGTGATGGAAAATTTAATCTAAACAAAATGAGATATCATAAAATTATAATTATGACAGACGCAGATGTAGACGGTAGTCATATTAGAACACTATTGTTAACTTTTTTTTATAGACATATGAAACCTATGATTGAAAATGGAAGACTGTTTATCGCTCAACCACCTTTGTTTAGAGCAAAAAAAGGAAATTCAGTACAATATATTAAGGATGAAGGTGAAATGGAACAATATTTGATTAATGAAGGAGCTAAAAAACTTGTTTTTGAAACTCCAAATTCAGATAACAATATGAATCAAATAAGTAATTTAGAGTTAGTAAAGCTAATTAATATTTCTAAACATGTTCAAAAATTAATTGATCAACTTACAAGAAGAATAGACAATAGATTGGTAATTGAACAAGCGTCAGTTATAGCAGCCTTAAAAAAAGAGTCACTTAGTAATAAAGAAGTTGGGTTAGAAATCGCTAAATATTTGCAGAAAAGACTTAATACTATTGATGGTAATTTTTGGGAGGTGAATTATGATATTGGTAAACTATTCATAACTAAATCTATTAGAGGAGTGATAGAAAAATATGTTTTAGATGATGATTTTCTTGCAACTCCTGAAGCAAAATCACTAAATCAAATGCGTAAAGATTTAATGCAAAATTTTGGTATTTTAAAAAATGGTTGCGCAGGTATTTTAAAAGCTAAAGATAGTGAATTTAAAATTAATGGACCTTTAAATTTAATTGATAAAGTACTTGAAATAGGCAAGCAAGGTACACAAATCAATCGATACAAAGGCTTAGGTGAAATGAATCCTGAACAATTATGGGAAACAACTTTAGATAACAATTTTAGATCTCTCTTAGAAGTAAAAATAAATGAAATTAATGAAGCTAATAGTATTTTTGAAACATTAATGGGGGAAGTTACAGAAGGAAGAAAAACATTTATCCAAGAGAACTCTTTAAAAGTTGCTAATTTAGATATTTAGCTTTTTTATGAATACAATATTAATAGGAAATCTTATAAAGATTCGTTGGTTTGCTATACTAGGTCAACTTTCAGCGATTGTATTTGTTAAATACCTTTTGAATATTCCAGTATTAATTATTGAGTCATTTTTTATAATTTTTCTCTCTATTTTAGTTAACTTTATTTCTTATTTTATTCAAAAAAATAATTCTAAAATATCTAATAGATTATCATTTCTCTTTTTAGTATTTGATACTACACAACTAGGTTTATTATTATACATAAGCGGAGGTGTCTTTAATCCTTTTGCAATTTTGATTGTTGCACCAATTATTATTTCAGCATCTTATCTAGATGTTTTTTGGACAATTTTACTTTCCACATATTCGATTTTATTATTAATAATTATTAATTTTAACTTTATACCAATTAGTTGGAGTGATACTTTTATAGTGCCAGAACTTTATAAAATAGGTATTCTTGTTTCTTTAATAATTACCATTATATTTGTTGCTGTTTATGCTTATTTATTTGCAAATTCCTCTAGAAAAATTTCTGAGGCATTATCTGAAACAAAATTACAACTTTCAAATCAAAAAAAAATTAAAGAAGTAGGCTCTTTAAGTGCTGCTGCAGTTCATGAATTAAGTACTCCGTTAAATACTATTTTCTTAGTTTTAAATGATTTATTAAAAGAAAAAAAATTAATTAATGATAAAAATATTAAAAAAGATGTAGAATTACTAAAATCACAAGCTGAAAGATGTAAGCAGATTTTGTTACGTTTATCGAAAAATCCATTAAAATTAAAAGATAGTTTTATAGAAAAAATGAAATTATCTGATTTAATTAAATTAAATTTCGAAAAATTTAATGAAAATAAAAAAATTAAATTTATAAATTCTATAAAAGATGATGAGCCAGAAACATTTTTCAAAGATGAGATAGTATATGCATTAAGTAATATAATTCAAAATGCAATTATTTATTCATCTAGTTTAGTCACCGTAAAAATAGATTATGATAACATAAGCGTTAATATACAAGTGAGCAATGATGGTAATAATTTTCCTAAAGAAATTTTAGATAAAATAGGTGAACCTTATGTTTCTAAAAATAAAAAAGGTATGGGTCTTGGAATATTTATAGCAAAAAATCTAATAGAGAATATAGGTGGAGATATTTCATTTTATAACTCCAAAAAAGGAGATGCTTCTGTTGAAATAATTATCAATAGATCTATCTTATATACATGAGTAAGCGCCTAATGATAGTTGATGATGATCTTCCATTTAGAGAAAGATTAACAAAATCTATGGAAAAAAAAGGATTTTCAGTTGAGTCATTTTCTAATTATCAAGATTCTTTGAAAAAAATTGTTAATAGTTATTTTGATTATGCGATTGTAGACATGAGATTAGAAGATGGATCAGGCTTAGAATTAATAAAAAAAATTAAAGAATTAAGTCCAGCAACAAAATCTCTTTTATTAACAGGTTATGGCAATATAGCCACTGCAGTTGCTGCAATTAAATCAGGTGCAATTGACTATTTACCTAAGCCGGCTGAAATTGAGCAAATTGTTGCTGCATTGACAAATTCTAAGCAAATTCTACCACCACCCCCCGAAAATCCTATGACTGCTGATAGAATTAGATGGGAGCATATACAAAGAGTACTTATTCAATGTAATAGAAATATTTCTGAAACAGCAAGGAGATTAAGAATGCATAGAAGAACATTACAAAGAATTCTTAACAAACATGCTCCTAGGGAATAGATTTTATAATTATATTATTGAACTAATTTTAAAAATACATCTTCTAAATCACTTTCGTATGTATTAATTTCAGTAAATTCAATTTTATTTTTATTTAAAATATCAATAATATTTTTTATAGTCGTTTTATTTTTATCATAATTTATTGTTAGTTTATTTGATGATAATGTGGGGCTAAATTCATTTAAATCATTGGGAATGTTTATTGAAGATTTTATAGTAAAACTAACTGTTTTATCTGAAATAATATTTAATATATTTTTTTTTGAGTCATCTTTAATCACAATTCCATTGTTTAAAATAGTAATATTGTCACATAATTCTTCTGCTTCTTGTAAATAGTGTGTAGTTAAGCATATGGTGGTTCCATTATTATTTAATTTTTTTATATAGTTCCATAAAGATGATCTTAAATCCACATCTACCCCAGCTGTAGGTTCATCTAAAATTAACATTTTTGGCGAATGAACTAATGCTTTCGCAACTAATAAACGCCTTCTCATACCTCCAGATAAAGATCTGGTATACGCATTTTTTTGTTCAATAAGACCGAGGTTCTGTAATATCTCCTCTGTTTTTCTGAGTTTTTTTGGTATTCCATAAAGACCGGCTTGTAACTCTAACAGTTCTAGAGGCGTAAAAAAAGGATCTATATTTAATTCTTGGGGAACAATACCAATGTTAAATTTACTCAATTTTGGATTTTTATCTATATTTATACCACATACAGATACATCTCCTGCAGTTTTTTTTACTAATCCTCCTAATATATTAATAAACGTTGATTTACCTGCTCCATTCGGACCTAAAAGACCATGTATAGTTCCTTTTAATATTTTAATATTAAATTCATTTAAAGCATCTATTTTGGTATTTTTTTTATAATATATTTTATTAACTTTTTTAGCATCAATTGAATATTTATAATCTGACATTTTTATTTAGAGTCTATATATTTAAAAATCATATGAATAAACAAAATAGATTAATCTTAATAGATGGATCAGCTTATATTTTTAGGGCTTACTATGGCCTCCCCCCAATGAATAGATCTGATGGGACTCCAATTAATGCAGTTTTTGGCTTCACTAACATGTTAGTAAAACTCATTGAAGATTATAGAGATGATAAAATGATAGTTGTATTTGATGCAGCAAGAGAAAACTTTAGAAATACAATTTTTAGAGATTATAAAGCTAATAGAGGAGACACTCCTGAAGATTTAATACCTCAATTTGATATTATAAGAGAGTGTGTAGATTCTTTTAAAATTCCTCAGATTGAAATAGAAGGTTATGAAGCAGACGATATTATTGCAACATATTGCAACCTAGCTAAAAAGCAAAAAATTGAGTCAATTATTGTTTCTTCAGATAAAGATTTAATGCAGTTAGTTAACGATAATATTACAATGCTTGATCCAATGAAGAATAAAAAAATTGGTATTAATGAAGTAATTGAAAAGTTTGGTCTACCACCAGAAAAGGTAATTCAAATTCAAGCTTTAACAGGTGATAAAGTTGATAATATACCAGGAGCTCCTGGTATTGGACCAAAGACGGCCTTCCAACTTATTGAAGAATTTGGCAATGTTCATAACTTAATTAAAAACGCAAATAAAATACCTCAAGAAAAAAGAAGAAATGTCATAATTGATCATAAATCAGATATTTTGATAAGCTTAGAATTAGTAAAACTAAAAGATAATATAGATTTACCACTTAAGATTATTGATATTCATCCTTATTCATCAGTTGTTAAAACTGAAAACTTATCTAATTTTTTATCAAAACAGGGTTTTAAAAGTATTGCTGAAAGATTAAAAAACAATTCATTTATTAAAAAAAATGTATCTGAGCAAGTAATAGAAGTAGAATTAAATAATAAATATAATTTAATTAATAACACAAAAGATTTAAACAAATTAATAAGCCTTATAAAAAAAACTGGATACTGTGCAATTGATACAGAAACTAATTCTTTAAATGTGGAAGAAGCTATTTTGGTTGGAATATCAATTGCTGTTGAAGAAAATTCTTCGTATTATATTCCAATAAATCATAAAAATTTAATTGATAAAAAAAGAATAAAAGAACAAATCAACGAAACTGATTTAATTAAATCACTTAAAATAATATGTAATGATGCTTCTATATTAAAAATAGGGCATAACTTTAAATACGATATTAGGATTTTAGAGAAATATAATTTACAGATTAAGTCTTTAGCTGACACAATGTTATTATCTTATGCAATTGATAATGGCATAACAAAACACAACATGGATGATTTAGCCTACTTACATTTTCAACATACTAATATAAAATTTAAAGAATTGGTTGGATCTGGCAAAAAAGAAATTACATTTGATTATGTTGAAATAAATAAGGCTCTTGATTATGCTGCAGAGGATGCCCTTATAACACTAAAATTATTTAATTTACTTAATTATAGAATAAAAAAAGAAAAAAATAATTTTATTTATAATGAAATAGACCTTCCTTTAATTAATGTTTTAGCTTCAGTCGAAAAAAATGGAATAAAAATAGATACTAATTATCTCGCAAAGCTTAGCGGTGATTTTGAAAAAGAAAGTTTATTACTAGAAAAAAAAATATTTAAATTAGCAGGTAAAGTATTTAATATAGGTTCTCCAAAACAGTTAGGTGAAATTTTATTTATAGACCTTAAAATTAAGGGTGCTAAAAAAACAAAATCCGGTACCTTTTCAACTGATGTTTCTACATTATCTAATTTATCTGATGAGGGTCATGAAATAGCAAGTTTAATATTAGAATGGAGAGAGTTAACAAAATTAAAATCTACTTATACAGATGCACTTCAAAGCCAAGCAACTAAAAATAATTCCAGGGTTCATACTTCTTATGGATTGGCAAACACGCTTACAGGCAGATTAAGTTCAAATGATCCTAATCTCCAAAATATTCCTATTAGAACCGAAAAAGGTAAAAAAATTCGCGATGCTTTTATTGCAGATAATAAAAATAAACTTGTAAGTTTTGACTATTCTCAGATTGAACTAAGATTAGCAGCAGAAATTTCAAAAGATAAAAATTTTATGCAAGCTTTTCTTGATGGTGTAGATATTCATGCTTCAACTGCAAAAGAAATCTTTAATTTGAAAAGTTCAGATATAACTTCAGATTATCGAAGAAAAGCAAAAGCAATTAATTTCGGCATATTATATGGTATTAGTCCTTATGGTTTAGCAAAACAGTTATCAATTACAAATACTGAAGCAAAAAATTATATTGAAAAATATTTTTCTCGTTACCCAAAAATTAAAGAATATATGGATGATCAAATAAATTTTGCTAAAACTAATTATTATGTAGAAACAATTTTTGGAAGAAAGTGTAATATTAAAAGTATAAACGATAAAAATTTTGCTGTTAGAGGTTTTGCTGAAAGACAATCAATTAATGCACCTATTCAAGGAACTGCTGCAGATATAATTAAAATAGCAATGATTGAAATTCACAAAAATATATTATCAAAAAAACTTAATGTAAAAATGCTGTTGCAGGTTCATGATGAATTAATTTTTGAGATAAATGAGAAAGATGTAAAAGAATCTTCAATTATTATAAAGCAAATAATGGAAAAATCACATTTACAATATAAGGATTTTACTGTCCCATTAACTGTAGATTTTGGTGTTGGCAATACCTGGGGTGAGTCACATTAAATGAAAAAAAAAGTAAATAAAACCAATCCTATGGCAAAAGATTTACGAAGTCCTAAATACAAGCAACGAACTATCAAAAGTAAAAAAATTTATAATAGAAAGAAAAAAAGTGTTAGTTAAAAATCTTCATCTGGATTATTAAAAGCAAGCCATTGTTCTAATTGATTATATGTTCCAATATGTTCATTATTAATAATTATTTGAGGAAATGTTTTAGCATTAGGAAATTTTTGAAAAAATTCTTCTCTTGTAAAATCTTTATCAAGCATGAGTATTTTAGGATTATGCTGAGCAAGGCGCATTTTGGCTCTATCGCAAAATGGACAATTTGTTTTAGAATAAATTTCTGCTTTCATTAAAAAGCTTCATCAAAACTAAGTGCCCTATCCGTTGGTCTTTGATATTCTGAAACTCTTTTTTCAAAAAAATTAGTTACATTTTGTACATCAAGCGCTCGCATAAAATCAAATGGATTTTCTGTATTAAAAACTCTGTCAAATTCAAAAAGATCAGCAATTCTATCTGCTACTGCTTCAATATATTGACACATTAAATCTGCGTTCATCCCAATTAAGTCAACAGGAAGAGCATCTTTTACAAATTCTTTTTCAAATTCTACCGCTTCTCTAACTATTTCTTCAAATTGTGATTGAGGCACGTCATTTTGAATTAATGATAAATCTGAAATATCAGAATCCGTTAATGATTTATTATTAAACTTATCTCTTAGAGTTTTAAACATTAATGATGAAAAACTGAAATGCATTCCTTCATCTCTTGCTATCCAGTCATTTGACAAAGCTAAACCAGGCAACAATCCTCTTTTGCGGAAATAATAAATAGCACAAAAAGATCCAGCAAAAAACAATCCTTCAACTAATCCAAAACCAATTAGTCTAGTAAGTAAATTTTGATTTCCATTTAACCATTTTGATACCCATTGTGCTTTATGATTAATGCATGGTACATTTTGTATAGCATCGAAAAGTAAATCTTTTTCTTTTTGGTCTTTCACATAGGCTTCTATTTGTAAACCATACATTTCTGCATGAATTGATTCGTTTAACATTTGTATAGATATAAAACATCTTGCTTCAGGAATAAGAATTTCTTTATAAAATCTACTAGCTAAATTTTCATTAATCATTGCCTCAGAATTAGCAAAGTAAGCAAGTACATGCTTTATAAAATGTTTCTCTCCATCGTGAAGACTATTTAAATCACGTAAATCATCTTGAAGTGAAACTTCTTCTGGAGTCCAAAATGCTTGTATATGTAATTTATATCTATCCCAAATATCCTGATGTTTTATAGGAAATATTGACTTAACCCCTTTTGATATCATTTATTTTCTCTTTCTATGCACTGCATGTTAAACATTCTTCTTGTTCATTGTTTTCTGTAACTTGTTTTTTTAAGAAATCTTCTTTTGCTATCTGCTCTGATGAAACTGTTACTTTCACCGCATCTACTGCTGATCTACTTCTAAGATAATACATACCTGTTTTAAGACCTTTTTTCCATGCATACATATGCATTGAATTTACTTTTCCAAAAGTAGGAGAAGAGAGCCATAAATTCATTGATTGTGTTTGATCAATAAAAGGAGCTCTATCAGCTGCCATATCAATAACTGTTTTTTGAGATGTTTCCCATACTGTTTTATAAGTTTCTTTTAAATCTTGAGGAAAATTAGAAATATTTTGTACAGATCCATTTTCTAATATTATTTTATCTCGCATTTCTTTGTTCCATAAGTTTCTTTTAGACAGAGCTTTAACAAGATATCTATTAACTAATAAAAATTCTCCAGATAGAGTTTGTCTTTTATAAATATTAGAAGTTTGAATTTGAAAAGTTTCTGTATTACCTAAAATTATACCAGTTGATGCAGTAGGCATGCATGCTGTTGTTAATGAATTTCTTACACCTACTTTTTTTATTTTTTCTCTAAGAGTATCCCAATCCCACATATTTGAGTGTTCTACACCCCATAGATCAAATTGAAATTTGCCTTCTGATAGTGGAGATCCTTTGAAAGAAGAATACGCACCTTTTTCTTTTGCTAGTTCACATGATGCTTCCAATGAACCATAGTATATTGTTTCAAAAATTAGCTTATTAATTTCTTTTGCTTTGTCACTATCATATGGAATTTCTAATTGAAAATATACATCTGCCAAACCTTGTATTCCGAGACCTATTGGCCTGTGTTTATTATTTGATACTTCTGTTTTATTAGTAGGATAAAAATTAATATCAATTACTTGGTCTAAATTCCTAGTCGCTAATTTTGCAGTTTCATATAAACTATTATAATCAAATTCTTTCTCATCATTTTTTTTCGATTTTATTATAAATCTTGGAAGAGCTATTGAAGCTAGATTACATACAGAAGTTTCATTTTTATCAGAGTACTCAACTATTTCAGCACATAAATTGGAAGATTTTATGACACCAATATTTTTTTGATTTGATTTTGTATTTATTGAATCTTTATATAACATATATGGTTGCCCAGTTTCAATTTGAGCTTCTATTATTTTTGACATCAGATCTCTTGCCTTAATTTTTTCAAGATGAGGATTATCTTTTTCATATTTCTCATATAAATTTACAAACTCATCCCCATATTTTTCTGATAAACCAGGGCATTCATGTTCACTCATTAAAGTCCATTCATCATCATCTTCAACTCTTTTCATAAATAAGTCTGGTATCCAGAGAGCATAAAATAAATCTCTTGCTCTAAACTCTTCAGCACCAGTATTTTTCCTTAATTCTAAAAACTTATCTATATCTGCGTGCCATGGCTCTAAATATACAGCAAAAGAACCCTTTCTTTTACCACCTCCTTGATCTACAGATTTTGCAGTTTCATTAAAAATTTTTAAAAAGGGAATTAGTCCATTTGACTTTCCATTTGTAGATTTAATCCTACTACCACTTCCTCTTATGTTGTGAGCATGCATACCTATACCGCCAGCAGTTTTGGAAATTAGAGCACAATCTTTAATAGTATTAAATATTCCTTCAATAGAATCATCTTCCATACTTATTAAGAAACATGAGGAAAGTTGTTGCATTTTTAATCCACTGTTGAATAAAGTTGGAGTTGCATGAGTATAATAACCATTTGATAAGCTATCATAAGTCTTCTTTACTTTTTTTAAATCAAAAGTTTCTCCAGAGACAGTTAGTGCTACACGCATCCAAAGATCTTGAGGTCTTTCAATAGTTTTATTTTCAAATTTTAATAAGTAAGCTCTAATTAGAGTGGTAAAAGCAAAATAATCAAAATTGTAATCCCTATCGTAATCAATTATTGATTCAATTTCATCTGCATTTTGTATTACTTTATTATAATAATCTTCTCTAAGTAGTCCATCATCATAGAGATTTTTAGTAGAAATTATGAATCCTGGTGTTTCTTTGTGTAATGAATTTGCTTTAATTCGTGCTGCTAAGTAAGAATAATCAGGATGTTCAACAGTTAATGCCGCTGCTGTTTCTGCAAGATAAGTATCAATTTCAATAGAGGTTATTTCATTGTAAAGTCCTGGTACAGCTTTTTGGACAACAGCTATTGGATCTATACTAAGTCCAGTAGAAAGCACAGAAACACGATTTGTAATTTTATCAAGAGATACTGGTTCTTTTGTATTATCTCTTTTTGTAACCATCATAGAAGATGCTTTAGCCCCAACCCTTTCTTTTAGTTTTTTTGTATGGTAGCGAGATGCAGCTCGTTGTTCTCTGTATAGAACATATGCTCTAGCAACCTTATGATACTCATCTCTCATTAGAGCTAATTCTACTTGATCTTGTATATCCTCGATATGAATCATATCTCCATCTGCTATCCTCCTTGTAAGAGCAGAAACAACCTTGTGTGTTAATTTTTCTACAGTTTTATGGATACTATCTTGTTGCTCTTTTTCTTTATTTTTATTATTTCTTATTTTTGTTTGAGCTAAGAAGGCTTTTTTAATTGCATTAGCAATTTTGTCAGATTTAAATGGGGTAATAGATCCATCTCTTCTTACAACACTTAGGCTTAGCAAGTTTATGCTCATATCATCATTATTTAATTTTGAAGATACGTGTTGTGTGTCTCTCATTTATATTCTATCCATTTTAAAAAATTATTGTCGAAAAACACAATATGTAGTGCTGTCGAATTTTGACAATACAACATTTGTCTAATATCGCAATAAGAACAATACACGAACATAAATATATTTTGTAGAATGTCAATCAATGTATTTATCAAATATTTATATTTTTAATAACAAGTATTTGATTTAATTGAATTTACTTATTAACTATAATAACAGTTTGTTCAGCAATATATATATCAGTAGGTACAATATTTATATTTCAAACTTAAATATGCCATAAAGACTTATTAAAAATAACTATGATCAGCATTATTTTAGTAGATGATGAGGAGTCGATTCTCACCTCAGTTTCCTTAGCCTTAAAATCGGAAGGTTATTTAGTTGATTGTTATAGAAACGGCGTTGAAGCATTTACTGCTTTAGAAAAGAAAAAATATAATTTGGGATTGTTTGATATTAAAATGCCAAAAATGGATGGCAACGAATTATTGAATAAAGTTCGATCAAGTAAAAATGCTGATTTAAATGAGCTACCAATCATATTCCTTACTTCTAAGGATCAAGAGCAAGATGAAATAATTGGTTTAAGAATGGGTGCTGCAGATTATATTAAAAAACCTTTTTCTCAAAAACTATTAAATGAAAGGATTAGAACAGTTCTTCGAATACACCAGAATAGAAAAACATATGATGATAAAAAAATAAACAAAAATCAAAATATAAAAAAAGGCTCTTTAGAACTTGATGAATTAAAACAATTATGTTTTTGGAAAGATCAAATAATTGAACTAACTGTGGCAGAATTTAATTTAATTAAATCTCTAGCACATTATCCAGGCGTAGTTAAAGATAGGAATCAATTAATGGATGCTATGTATGGTGATAATATATATGTTGATGATCGAACAATCGATAGCCATATTAAAAGATTAAGAAAAAAGTTTAAATCTCGGGATCCTGATTTTGATCAAATTCGTACGCGCTATGGCTCGGGATATTCATGGCGTGAATAATTTAAACAAACTATTTTTTTCGAATTATTCTCTTACATATCAAATTTTTTTTATAAACTTATTGATATCTTTTTTTGGTTTTATAGCATTTATAATTTTTAATTATTATATAATTCAAAATGACAAAAAAATTCAAAAACAATATGATGAAGTTTTATCGAGCTTGAATAATATTAATGATTTTTTAGAAAAAAATTCGATTGTTAGGGTCCCTTTGTTTGATGATAGTTGTCAAAGTTTAGATAAAAATAAATGTATACAGAATATGTATAATAAAGAAAATCTTGAATGGTCAGAACCTTTATTAGAACCAACCACTGCTCAAAAATATATAATACAAGGATATTTAAATAAAATTTTTGAAGTTAAAATCTATAATGATAATTTATTAAACCTAGTAGATACAAAAAAACTCTTTTTGTCCTCACAATCACAAATAGAAGAAATTGCAATATTTGATCAAAATAAAAATGTTTATAATATTTATAAAAATTACCAAGAAATATATCGAAATCTTTTTTTTAAATTTTATTTAAATATCAGTAAAAAAAAATTTGAGGATAATATTATTAAAAAAGAACATGATATTAATATAGTGCAAGAAACTATTCGATCCAGAGAGTTGATTAAAAAAACTTACATTGATAAAGAA
Organism: Pelagibacteraceae bacterium; assembly: GCA_002718135.1. Next base: position 31,367 of record PBDN01000017.1, read on the forward strand.
AATGTTGTTTCACAATTCTTTTCAATACCAATTATAAATAATAATAGTGTTTATGGTGTGTTAATTATTTCTTACCCTATTTTTACAAATAATTTTTCATTAGAATTGATATCTTTCAGTTTATTTAATTTTTACATTCTATTTGTTATAATTATGATTTTACTTTCCTTTTTCTTTTCCAGAAGTCTTATTATGCCTATAAAAACACTAACTAACCTGACCTTAATAGAAAGAGATAAATTAAACAAAAAAAACAAACTACTTTATCCTAAAAGAGGTGATGAGATTGGAATTTTATCAAAAGAAATACAAGCAATGTCAAAAGATTTGAAATCTCAAATAGATCAATTGGAGAGATTTGCATCAGACGTTTCTCATGAATTAAAAAATCCATTAACGAGTCTTTATTCTGCAACTGAATTATTAAACAACAAAAAAATATCTGATTTAAATAAACAAACTTTGATTTCTAATATTTATAAAGATGTAAAAAGAATGAATATTTTAATTTCAGATATTTCAAATTATACACGTCTTAAAGCTGAGGTTGAAACTGAAAATTTTGAATTTATTAATATTAGCTCATTTATTTCTGAGCTTATAGAAAATTATAAAGAAAATAAAAAATCTATAAAAATAATTCAAGAAATTGAGCAGAATTCTCTCTATGTTTTAGCAAATATAAATAAACTTTATAGAGTATTTACAAATCTCATAGATAATAGCATGTCAATTGCGGACAAAAATTCAAAAATCTTAATTACAGTTAGTAATTTTAAGAATCAATATGTGCACGTGAAAATTTATGACCAAGGTAAAGGTATTAATTTTTTACATAAGGATAAAGTTTTTGAAAGATTTTACACTGATAGAGATGCAAATAATTTTAATCATACAGGTCTAGGGCTATCAATAGTTAAAGAAATTTTACATTCATTTAAGGGTGAAATAATGTTGATAAAAACAGACAATAAAAAATACTCTGGAGCTTGTTTTATGATAAAATTACCTTTAAAAGTCAAAAAAAATTAATTTATTATAATCTTTAATATAAAATAAAGGAAAAAAAATGAGTCAAGATTACAAAGTCAAGGATATTAATTTAGCAGAATGGGGCAATAAAGAAATAGCTATTGCAGAAACAGAAATGCCTGGATTGATTGCTATTCGTGAAGAATATAAAGATAAAAAGCCTCTTGAAGGGGCTAGGATAGTAGGATGCCTACATATGACTATTCAAACTGCGGTATTAATTGAAACTCTTGTATATCTTGGGGCAACAGTAAGATGGAGTTCTTGTAATATTTTTTCAACTCAAGATCAGGCTGCCGCAGCAATAGCTTCCAAAAATATACCTGTATTTGCTTGGAAGGGTATGAATGAAGAAGAGTTTTGGTGGTGTATTGAAAAAACACTTGAGGGGCCAGATGGATGGAAACCAAACATGATTTTAGATGATGGCGGCGATGCAACAAAAATTATTCATGAAAAATATCCTGATTTATTGCAAAATATAAAAGGTTTATCTGAAGAAACTACAACTGGTGTTCATCGTTTAAAAGATATGGAAAAAAAAGGTTTGTTAAAAGTTCCTGCAATTAATGTAAATGACTCTGTAACGAAATCTAAATTTGATAATCTTTATGGTTGTAAAGAAAGTTTAGTTGATGGAATCAGAAGAGGTACTGATGTAATGATGGCTGGAAAAGTTGCTGTAGTAGCGGGATATGGTGATGTGGGTAAAGGTTCTGCAGCAAGTCTTAGGGGAGCTGGTGCAAGAGTATGTGTAACAGAGATTGATCCTATAAATGCTTTACAGGCAGCAATGGAAGGTTTTGAAGTTGTTACAATGGATGATGCATGTTCTTATGGTGATATCTTTGTAACTGCAACAGGTAATTTAGATGTTATTACAATCGATCATATGAGAAAAATGCGTGATAGAGCGATTGTGTGTAATATAGGTCATTTTGACAATGAAATTCAAACTGAAGCTTTGCAAAATTTAAAATCTGATGAAATTAAGCCCCAGGTAAGAGAAGTAGAATTCCCAGATGGAAAGAAAATTTTGTTATTATCTGAAGGGCGTTTAGTAAATCTTGGTAATGCTACAGGGCATCCAAGTTTTGTTATGAGTGCATCTTTTTCTAATCAAGTTTTGGCACAACTTGAGCTTTGGGATAATGCTGCAAAATATGAGAATAAAGTTTATGTATTGCCTAAACATCTGGATGAAAAAGTAGCTTCTTTGCACTTAAAAAAGGTTGGGGCAAAATTAACAGAACTTACTGACAAACAAGCTGAATATATTGGGGTTGAAAAAAAAGGACCTTTTAAAGATAATACATACAGATATTAAGGAGGAAAAAATGCATAGATCTTATTTATTTACTAGCGAATCAGTATCAGAAGGACATCCAGATAAAGTATGTGATAGAATTTCTGATATGGTTGTTGATACCTATTTATCATCAGGTGATCCACAAACTCGAGTTGCTTGTGAAACACTTACTACCACCAACAAAGTAGTTTTAGCTGGAGAAGTAAGAGGCCCTTCAATATCAAAAGATCAAATTATATCTCAAGTGAGAGACTGTATTAAGGATATTGGATATGAACAAGATGGTTTTCATTGGCAAAATTGTGAAATAGATTATCATTTACACCCTCAGTCATCTGATATTGCCATGGGAGTTGACTCTGGAAATGATAAAGAAGAGGGAGCTGGAGACCAAGGTATTATGTTTGGTTTTGCATGTAAAGATACAGAAAATTTAATGCCAGCTCCAATTCATTATTCTCATCAAATTTTGTATAAAATGGCTCAAGCAAGAAAAGATGGATCG
>PBDN01000018.1 GCA_002718135.1 Pelagibacteraceae bacterium
CATGAACAATCAACGGATATTGCAATGGGAGTTGACTCCGGAAGCGACAAAGAAGAGGGTGCAGGAGATCAAGGAATTATGTTTGGGTATGCTTGCCGCGATACTGAAAGCCTAATGCCAGCACCAATTCATTATTCTCATCAAATTTTGTATAAAATGGCTCAAGCAAGAAAAGATGGATCGGCTTCCGGTTTAGAACCAGATTCAAAAAGCCAAGTAACAATGCTTTATGAGAATGGAAAACCTAGTAGAGTGACTTCTTTAGTAATTTCATCCCAACACAAAGAAGGATTATCACCTGCAGATGTAAAGGAAATTGTAAAACCTTACGTTCATGAATGCATCCCAAATGAACTACTTGAAGGTCTTAAAGATGAAGAATTTTATGTTAATCCAACTGGAAACTTTGTAATAGGCGGTCCTGATGGTGATTCTGGTTTAACAGGCAGAAAAATTATCGTAGATACTTATGGCGGTGCTGCACCTCATGGAGGAGGAGCTTTCTCTGGTAAAGACCCATCCAAAGTTGATAGATCAGCAGCTTATGCAGCTAGATATTTAGCTAAAAATGTTGTCGCAGCTGATCTTGCTGATGAATGCACAATACAATTGTCTTATGCAATAGGGGTTTCTAAACCGTTATCAGTTTATGTAAATACGAATGGCACAAATAAAGTTGATGAGCAAAAAATAGAAAAATCTGTTCAAGATTTATTTGATCTTAGCCCAAGAGGAATAAGAGAACATTTAAAATTAACTAATGCAATTTATGTTCCAACCTCAGCTTATGGACATTTTGGAAGAGATCCAAGCGATCAAGGGCATTTTACCTGGGAGAAAACAGATCTGGCGAACTCTTTAAAAAGTTTACTTTAAATTTGAAGGAAGAAAATCTCAATTTAGATTTAAAAGGCCTAGAAAGTTTTTGTGATAATATATCCTTAAATATAAAAGTAGGAGATATTATATGTTTATTTGGTGAATTGGGATCAGGTAAGACGACATTTGTAAGGAATATTATAAATTCAATTTATTTAAGAAATAATTTAAAAAAACCAAATTCAATAAAAAGTCCTTCCTTTCCAATATTAATAACATATGCAATAGATAATTTAGAAATTTATCACTATGATTTATTTAGAATTTCAAATGTTAGTGAACTATCAGAGATAAATATTTTTGAAGAATTACATAATTCAATAACTTTTATAGAGTGGCCTGAAATTATTTTAGATTATTTAAAAAGCTATAATTATTATTCTGTTAATTTAAATATTGTTAATGAAAAAATTAGAAACATAAAACACAATTTAAATTTTTAATAAAATGAAATTTAATTCAAGTGATTTTTATCGAATACAAAGTGATGCTTCTCATAAAAAAATTTATAGATTTAAAAATGAAAATAAAAGAAAAATATTAATAGATTTTTCATACAACCGTAAAGATTATTTATCTTTTTTGGAAATACATAATTTTTTATCTATGATAAATATTTCTGTCCCTAAAATATTTGATAATGATGATAGTAAAAGTATTATCCTAATGGAAGATTTTGGTAATAGCAGGTATGATAAGATAATAAATAATACTAATCCAAAAGAGATTTTAATAGATGCAATAAATTCTTTAATAGAAATTCACAAAACTCAAAAATCATTGGTTAATATTGGTTTGCAATATTATGATTTCTCAACTTTTAAATTTGAGATAACTGAATTTGTTGACTTTTACTTCCCTTATAAGAATATTAGTGATGATCTAATAGATGAATTCTTTTATATTTGGAAATATGAATTTGAGAATTTGAATTTTAATTGGAATTCTTTTGTTCACAAGGATTTTGAATTAAGTAATTTAATGCACCTACCTCAACGAGAAAGTCACTTAAAATGCGGAATTCTCGACTTTCAAAATGCATTTATAGGTTTTGTTGGATGGGATGTTTTTTCTCTACTTGAAAATCCAAGAATATACTTTGAAGATAAGTATAATGATGAATTAATAGAATATTTTTTTAAGAAAACTTATCAAAAGATTAATTTTAAGGATTTTTTAATTCAATATTATTTTCTTAACACTGCAAGACAAACAAGAATTATTGGAAGATGGATAAATCTAGATAAAAAAAATAAAAGTAAATATTATTCGAAGTATCTTAATGTGACATTTAAAAGATTAAAAAAAAGTTTATTTCATTTGCAAAATGAAAAATTATCTAAATTATATAATTCAATAATACTTTGATGAATAGTTTCAATGTAATGATATTGGCAGCTGGATATGGAAAGCGAATGAAAAATTTGACTTACTCAAAACCAAAACCCTTGCTGAAAATAAAAAACAAAGAACTGCTTCGGCATAACATAGATTTTTTTATAGATTTAGGATGTAAAAAAATAGTAATAAATACACATTATCTTCATGAGAAAATTAAATATTTTATTGAACAACACTATTCTAATATAGATATAAAATTAACTTATGAGCCCACTTTACTAAATACTGGTGGTGGTATTAAAAATGCTTTAAATTTTTTAGGACATAAAAATTTTTTAGTTGCTAATGCAGATATTATGTTGCAAGAAGAAAATAAAAAAGATGTAAAAAATTTTATTAATAAAATCCAGGAAATAAAAACATGCAAGTTATTACTTGCCAAAGATATTAATTTTAGAGGTTTAAAAAAATCTTCAGGTGATTTTAAATTAGAAGATAAATTAATTAAAAGATGGGAAAAAAAAGATCCGCATTTATATTATACAGGCTTACAAATAATAAATCCCCACATTTTTAAATTAGTAAAAGATAAGTCTTTTTCTCTAAATAAATTATGGGACTTACTCATTGCCAATAAAGATCTTCAAGGTCAAATATTAGATTCTAATATTGTTCACGTAGGAGATATAAACGCATTTAATAAATTTAAATACAAATGAGACTTGAATAATTTTTTAAAGTGCTTACCTTTAACTTATGAACACTCATATAATAACTGACAGTAACTTTGATGAAGAAATTAAAAATTCACAAATACCTATATTAGTTGATTTTTGGGCTGAGTGGTGCGGACCATGTAAACAAATTACACCCATTTTAGAAGAAATTGCTAAAGAAAATGAGGGTAAAATAAAAGTATTAAAACTTAACATTGATGAAAATCCTAATACTCCTCAAAAATATGGAATAAGAGGTATACCAACATTGAAGATTTTTAGAGATGGTAACCTTGTGGATACTAAAGTTGGTAGTTTGCCTAAATCAGCCTTAGAAACTTGGATAAAAGCAAATTTATAAATATTTTTCTCGTAATTTTCCAACTAAATACAATGATCCAGTAACAAGTATATACTTATTTGACCTTTTTAATATATCTTTATTAATATCCTTTAAATTGTCTTTTGTTATATATTTTAAATTTAATTTTTTAGTGGAAAGTTGAATTTCAGAAACTGTAAAAGCATTTTTTTCATTAGGAATTTTAATAGGAAATACTATGTTAATGTTATTTTTTATTTCTTTCAAAAATTCAAAAATTTTTTTGTTATTTAACATACCAAAAACTACATTAGGTTTAATTTTATTTTTTTTTAAAAAATAATTAAGTTTTTTAGCACCACTTAAATTATGTGATCCATCTAGAATTATAATTTTATTTTTATATTTTACAAACTCTAATCTTCCTGGCCATTCTGTATTTAAAACACTTTTATTAAATGAGTGATTATTAATTTTATAGCCCATATTTTTTAAGGTTATTGCACTCGCCAGTGCAGTGCTGGCATTTTCTAATTGATGATCGCCTTTCAATTTTGGATTTCGAATTTTAATTTCAAATTTTTTTAATTTAAATAAAAAGTGATTATTTTTTATTTTAGTGTAATTAAAATCTTTATTAAAAAAAATTACATTTTTTTTATTTTTTAATTTTTTTACTATAAATTTACTTACTGAATTTTGCTGCTTAGCAATTATAATTTTTTTACTATTATTTATAATACCTAATTTTTCTTTAGCAATTTTATTTAATGATTTGCCTAAAAACTCTTCATGATCAATACTTATAGATGTAATAATACTAAATAGCTTTTTTGGTATAATGTTTGTTGCATCTAGTCTACCTCCTAGTCCAGTTTCAAGTAGCAGAAAGTCAGCTTTATATTTTGAAAATAAAACAAATGCAGCTGCAGTAGTTATTTCAAAAAAAGTAATTGGATTATTTGAATTAATTTTTTTTACGTATTTTAAACAGTAATATAATTTAATAGTACTTATTTGTTTATTATTAATAATTATTCGTTCAGAAAAATTATTTAAATGTGGTGATATATATGAGTGTACAGAGTAATTGTTATTAATTAATATATTTCTTAAAAAATTTAAAGTAGATCCTTTGCCATTTGTTCCGGCAATGTGTATTGTTGTTGGTAATTTTAAATGTGGATTGCCAAGTTTATTTAGAAGAATTTCCAATCGTCCAAGTGATAAATCAATATATTTAGGGTGTAATTTCATCAACTGAATTAGAAGTTTTTCAGTTCTTGATTTCACTTTTTAATTTATATGATCTAAAATTCCAACTAGAGTCTTTTTTAAATCTTTTCTATGGCAAACAATATCTACCATTCCATGATCCTTAAGATACTCAGCTTTTTGAAAATCTATTGGTAACTCCTCTCTAATTGTATCTTGAATTACTCTTTTGCCTGCAAAACCAATAGTAGCGCCCTGTTCCGCTATTGTTATATCTCCAAGCATTGCAAAAGATGCAGTCACCCCTCCTGTTGTGGGTTCAGTCAAAACCACAATATATGGAATGTTGTTTTGATTTAGTAATTTAACAGCCGCTATAGTTCTGGGCATTTGCATTAGACTTATAACACCTTCTTGCATTCTAGCACCCCCTGAAGATGTAAAAATTATAAAAGGTTTTTTCTTTGTTATAGCAATATTAGCTGCTTTTATTATTGCTGAACCAACAGCTCTACCCATTGAGCCACCCATAAATTCAAAATTCATAAAACCAATAATAACATCCATTTTATTAAGCTTAGATTCTAGCAAAATGAATGCATCATTTTTTTTTGTTTTTTTTCTATATTCTTTTAGTCTATCTTTATATTTTTTTTTGTCTGAAAAATTTAAAGGATCATCGTTAATTTTATCTAATACAATTTCTTTATAATCTTTATTAGGAAAAAGAAGTTCTATTCTATCTTCAGCATTTAATCTAAAATGATAATTACATGAAACGCATACATAAAGGTTATTTTTTAAATCTTTATGATGAATCATATTGCTGCATACTGGGCAGTTATTCCATAAATTATCTGGAACTTCCTTTCTTTTTACTAAAGAAGATAGTTTTGGCTTTACAAAATTAGTTAACCAATTCATAAAATTGTTCCATTTTTAAGTTTTTTTGTAAACACATCAATTGTTTTAAGTATTTGTTTTTTATTTTTTTGATATTTTTCAACTAATTTTACTATTGATGATCCAACAACAGCCCCATCTGCAATTTTACATACATCTCTTACATCTCTAACATTTTTTATTCCAAAGCCCGCTACAATTGGTAAAGGTGAATAATTACGTATTTTAGTAATTGATTTTTTTAATTCTTTAATATTAGCTGATTTTTGACCTGTTATTCCTGTAACAGTAACATAATATAAAAAACCAGTTGCATTTAATAATATAGATTTTAATCTTTGTTCATTTGTAGTTGGTGTTATAAGTCTTATTAAATCGATATTATGTTTTTTTAATTCTTTAAATAAATTATTATCTTCTTCAGGTTGTAAATCAACAACTATTAAACCGTCGACCCCAACTTCATCACATTTTTTAACAAATTTTTTTATTCCATAATTAAAAATGATATTATAATAACCCATAAGAATGATTGGTGTATCTTTGTTTAGCATTCTAGCAAATTTTGTAATCTCAAATATTTCTTTTAGTGTTATTCCAGCATCAATAGCACGTAAACTTGATTGTTGAATTGTAGGACCATCAGCCATTGGATCTGAAAAAGGCATACCAATTTCAATCAAATCTATTTTATTCTTAACAAATATCTTTACTATATTTTTACTTATAGAAAAATTCGGATCACCACCAGTCGTAAAAGCAATAATTTTTTTGTTCTTTTTTTTAAAAGTATTTTTTATTCTTAATGACATTATAATTTAATATTTAATTCATTAGCTACAGTAAATATATCTTTATCACCGCGTCCACACATGTTCATTACTATAATTTTGTCTTTAGAATATTTTTTTGCTATTTTTCTTAAAACTGCTAGTGCATGAGATGGTTCGAGTGCTGGAATAATTCCTTCTTTCTCACAACAATATTGAAAGGCACTTAAGGCTTCTTCATCAGTTGCTGACATATAAGAAATTCTTTTTTTTTCAAATAAGTATGCATGTTCAGGACCAATTCCTGGGTAATCTAAACCAGCAGAAATTGAATGAGCTTCTTCAATTTGACCACTTTTAGATTGAATCAGGTATGTTTTGTTTCCATGCAAGACACCAGGTTTTCCCCCACTTAAACTTGCAGCATGTTTAGATGATTTAAGTCCATGACCTGCAGCTTCAACGGCTATCATTTCAACATTTTTATCATCAAGAAATTCATGAAATAATCCAATTGCATTAGATCCACCACCAATGCATGCTATAAGTAAATCAGGTTTTCTTTTTTCAATTTTAATCAATTGGCTTCTCACCTCTTTACCGATTATTGATTGAAAATCTCTAACCATTGATGGATATGGATGTGGGCCGGCTGCCGTCCCTATAATGTAAAATGTATCATTTACATTTGTAACCCAATCTCTTAGTGCTTCATTCATAGCATCTTTAAGCGATTTTGAACCTGTATTTACACTTCTAATTTCTGCACCAAGTAATTTCATTCTAAATACATTTGGTGATTGTCTTTCAATATCTTTTATCCCCATATATATAATACATTTCAATCCAAATAATGCACAAACAGTAGCCGTTGCTACTCCATGTTGCCCTGCACCAGTTTCTGCAATTATTCTTTTTTTACCCATTTTTTTTGCTAAAAGGATTTGCCCCATACAATTATTTATTTTATGTGCGCCAGTATGGTTTAATTCGTCTCTTTTAAAGTATATTTTTGGCCCTCCAAGATTTTTAGTAATTCTTTCAGCAAAATAAAGTGGGCTAGGTCGCCCTACATAATTTTTCAAATAATAATTAAACTCTTTTTGAAATTTATTATCTGATTTTAGTTTTTTATATTCTTTTTCTACTTCTAAAATTAAAGGCATCAATGTTTCTGAAACATATCTTCCGCCGAATTGACCAAAATAACCTTTTGTATCAGGTATTTTTTTATATATGTTTTTTTTTGTCATAACATTTTGATCAAATTGTTTATTTTTTCCTCATTTTTAATTCCTGGTTTATCTTCTACACCTGAAGATATATCAATTCCATTAGGAATTGAAAATTTTTTTATTTCTTTAATATTACTGGCATTTATACCACCAGACAAAAACCAAGGCTTGTTAATACTTAAGTTTTGTAATATTGACCAATCAAATTTTTTAGCATTTCCGCCGGGCATTTCTTTATATTTAGGCTTATAATCAAAAAGAAAGTAGTCAACATTTTCATAATTATCAATTTTTTTCAAATCAATTTTATTTTCAATAGAAATTGCTTTTATAATATTAATTTCTAAATTTTGTTTTAATAAAGTAATATAATCTTGATCTTCATTGCCATGTAATTGTACATATTTTAAATTCAATAATTTAAGCGTTCTAATTAAATTATTTATATTTTCATTTACAAATACACCAACAGGTTTAATATTAAGTTTATTAGCAAAACTTAATAATTTCAAAGCATCTTCTTTATTAATATTTCTTGGACTTTTATTATAAAAAATTAATCCAAAAAAATCTATTTGATTTTTTTCACAACACTGAATAATTTTTTTATCTTTAATTCCACAAATTTTTATAAACACTTAATTTATTGTATAATTTATTAGTTGAATAGTTTTTAAGGGATTAGATGATTTGGTTATGGGTCTTCCAATAACTAGAAAATCAGCACCTAAATCAATTGCTTTTTTTGGTGTAAATATTCTTTTTTGATCATCGTATTGGTCATTAAAATTTTTGGGTCTAATTCCAGGAACTACAATTAAAAATTTTCCCCCCACTTCTTTTCTAACTATTTCAATTTCAAGAGGACTACAAACTATTCCATCTAAATTATTTGCTTTTGCATATTTTGCGAACTGTTGCACAAGTTTGTTTATATTATTTTCTTTGTAATATTTTTTTGTTTGTACTGAATTCAAACTTGTTAATATTGAAACACCAAGAATTTTTGTTTTTCGTTTTAAGTTTAAAATTGATTTTTTTTGCATTTCATCACCACCAGAAATATGTATGGTTGTAAATAAAGGTTTTAATCTTTCTATTGCTTTAATACCATTTGCGACTGTGTTTGGTATATCATGCAATTTTAAATCAAGAAAAATTTTCGGAGATAATTTTTTTATCTTCTTATAACCTTCAATTCCGTAACTAAAAAAAAATTCATAACCTATTTTAAATGCATAGACTTCATTTTTTATTTTAGAAACAATCTTTAAATTTTTAGTTAAATTGTTGTTATCTAGAGCAACAATTATTTTTTTTTTCATTTTAAATATTAGTTGAATTTAATTTCTTATGTAATATTTTTCCAATTTTAAAGTGAATTTTATAATTTTTATTTTTAAATATTTTTTCATTGGTTTTGGGATTTCTGACATATTTTTCTTTATTTTCCTTTTTACTAATAGTTCCAAAACCTCTTAATTCAACATTATTATTTTCCTTAAGACCGTTTGTTATTTTTTTTAAAAATATTTTTAAAACTAGTTCTAAATCGGTAATACTTAAGTTTTTATTTTTATCTTGTAATTTTAAAATAAGGTGAGACTTTAACATTAATCCTTTTTTTTCAGAACTGAACCTAAAATATCTCCTAAAGATGCCCCTGAGTCACTAGATCCATATTTAGTAAGTGCTTCTTTTTCATCAATAATTTCAATTTCTTTAATAGAAAGGCTTAAATTTCTCGATTTTGAATCAACAGATAAAATAATTGAGTCTACAGATTCACCAATTGCAAATCTATCAGTTTTTTGTTCATTTTTATCTTTTGATAAGTTGGTTTTTTTTATAAATCCAAAAATATTTTCTGATAGATTTATTTTAATACCCTTATCGTCAATTTCTACAATTTTACCTGTTACTTTGGATTTTATAGGATTTTTTTCAATAAAGTCTTGAATTGGATCATTAGACAATTGCTTGATCCCAAGGCTAATTCTTTCTTTATCAACGTTTATATCTAATATTTTAACTTCTGTTTTATCTCCTTTTTTATATTCAGATAACAATTTTGTGCATTCTTTTTCCTCCCAATGCAGATCAGAGACATGCACCATACCATCAATTTCATCTTGAACTTTTACAAAAATTCCAAAATCAACTATATTTACTATTTCAGTTTTAAAAGTATCATTAACTTTATAATTTTCAGAAAGTTTTAACCAGGGATTATCTTTAGTTTGTTTTAAACTACAAATTATTCTTCTTTTTTCATTATCTATTTCAATAACTTTAACATCTATTTCTTGGTTGTTATTAACTATTTTTGATGGATGAGGTGGTTTTTTTAACCATGTCAACTCATTTAGCAATATTAATGCATCATATTTGTTTTTAATAATCAAGCTAACAGAATTATCATTAATGGCATGAACTTTTGCTGTAATTGATTGATCGATTTTAATATCTTGATCAAGATTATCCCAAGGATTTTCAATAAGTTGTTTTATCCCAAGACTAAGCCTTGATAGTTCTTCATCAAATTTTAAAACTTTAATCTCTATAGTTTCACCCAATGTTAATTTTTCTGAGGGGTGATTAATTTTTGTCCATGAAATGTCTGTAACATGAACAAGACCATCTAGACCTCCTAGATCTATAAATGCTCCGTAATCAGTTAAGTTTTTAACCTTACCTTTAATAATTGATCCTTCTTTAATTGAACTTAACAATTCTTTTCTTTGTTCTTTTAATTCTACATCTGAAATAGCTTTACGTGATACCACAATATTACCTCTAAACTTATCCATTTTTAGAATCATAAGATCTAAAGGTTTATTTAATAATTCTTTTGTATCTTTTGTAATTTGTCTGGTATCAATTTGGCTACCTGGTAAAAAAGCAGTTACTCCATTTAAATCAACACTCATCCCACCCTTAACTCTATTATATGGAATTCCATTTACAACTTTATTTTCATTGAAACATTCCTGCAAATAATTCCATGCTTTTTGTTTTACCGCCTTTTCTCTTGAAAGTTTCGTTTCTCCATTAGCACTATCTATATCTTCAACAAAAACTTCTAATTCATCTCCTATATTGATTTCTAACTCTTGACTAGTTCTTGAAAATTCAGTTATTGGAATTCTTCCTTCACTTTTTAAACCAACATCAATTGTTACAATATCTTTTTCAACTGAAATTATTTTACCGGTTACAATAGTTTTTTCTTTAATATTCTTATTTTTTAACGAATCGGATATCAGTGCCTCGTATTCTTCATTCGATATTGTTTGGCTAACTTGTTTTTGCATATTATAGTTTGCCGATCACTTCTCTTATTTTTTTTATAGTTACTCTAAATGAATGTGAATTATCAATTATATAGGCACCTTTTGGAATGACTAAAGGTGATATTTTTCTTGTTTTATCTTTTTTGTCTCTCAATTTAATTTCCTTTAAAATTTTTGGGTATATAGACTTTTCACCAATATCAATCAACTGTTTATGTCTTCTTTCTGCTCTTATTTTTTCATTAACTTGAATATAAAGCTTAATTTTAGCTTTTTTAAAAACCACTGATCCAATGTCTCTTCCATCAATCACAAAACCTTTATTTTTTATGGAATTTTCAACTATTTTTCTTTGTTGAAAATTTACAAAATTTCTTACGCTATGCAATTTAGCAATTTTTGATGAAATTTTACTGATTTGCTCAGTTCTTAGAATTTTGCTTTGTCTCATTGATATGTAATTTATTTGATCTAAAAAAGTTGATATTTTAACTCTATTTTTGAGATTTATATTTTCTTTTAGTAATAAGAATGCAACTCTTCTATATAAAACTCCAGAATCTAGATGCTTAAGCTTATATTTACTAGATATATATTTTGATATTTTACCTTTGCCAGATCCAGCAGGCCCATCAACAGTTATTATAAGTTTTTTCAATATAATTTTCCACCAGCTTTATTAAATTCATTTTTGAAAGATGGAAAACTAGTATTAATACAATCTGCTTCCTCAATTTGCACTTTTCCATATTTTGATCCAAACACAGCAAATGACATAGCTATTCTATGATCAAAGTTTGTTGTTATGCGAGGCATGACATTTTTTACATTCTTACTTATTGGATCAATATATAGGTCATTATCTTTTACATTACATGTGCAACCACAGTTTAATAGATTGCTTCTAATTAGTTCTAATCGATCACTTTCTTTTACCTTTAATTCATTTAACCCTCTAAAAATACTTGATGAATTAGCAAATGCAGCAGCAACTGATAATATCGGATATTCATCAATCATCAGCTTTGCCATATCAGAGTTCAATTCACATCCATTTAATTGTGAATATTGAACATTAAGATCAGCAATATCTTCATTATTAATCTTTCTTTTATTTATTAAATTTATTTTAGCCCCCATTTTTTTTAACGCTGTTAATATTCCAGATCTAGTTGGATTAATATTAACATTATTTATATTAATATTTGAATTTTCATTGATTAATGCGGCAACAATAAAAAAAGCACTACTAGATAAGTCTGAAGGAACAGTTATATTTTTTGATTTAAGCTCCTTTTTACCATTTATTGATATAATTTGTTTTTTTTCACTAAGTTTTTTAATACTAATTTCAGCACCAAATTCTTCCAACATAATTTCAGTGTGATTTCTTGTTATATTATTTTCAATAATTTCAGATTTACCTGCTGTATTTATAGCCGCTAAAAGAACACCAGATTTAATTTGAGCAGAAGGTATATCTATCTTAACTCTAGCATTATTAAGGTTTCCACCATATATACTAATTGGAAGTTTTCCTTTCAAAGTTTCTATTTTTGCATTCATGAGTTTTAAGGGATCGGCTATTCGACCCATAGGTCTTGATGTAAGAGATTTATCACCTGTAATTTTAGAATCGAAATTTTGAGATGATAATAAGCCTGTTAACAGCCTAGCACTTGTTCCTGAATTACCCAGATAAATTGGCTTTGTTGGTTTGTTTAACGAGTTTAATCCTTTACCATAAATAATTAACTTATTATTTATTTCCTCCATTTTAACTCCCATTTCTAAAAAAGCTGTTTTAGTTTTTATTACATCATCAGAATTTAGAATGTTTGTTATCTCACATATTCCATTTGCAATTGAAGGAATTATTATTGATCTATGAGATATAGATTTATCTCCAGGAATTTTAACAATGCCATTAATTCCAGCACTAGTTTTTGAACTAATCATTTTATCAAATTGTGAAATTGCTTCCTAAGTAAAATTTTTTAATTTTTTCATTAGATATTGCATCATTTGGAATACCTTCAAAATATATTGCACCTTCATTAACTATATACACACGATCTACTAATTTCAAAGTTTCTCTAACATTGTGGTCTGTAATTAAAATTCCTATATTTCTTTTTTTTAACTTTTTAATAATAATTTTAATTTCTTCTATTGAAACTGGATCTATACCTGTCAATGGTTCATCTAAAAGCAAATATTTTGGATTTGAAGCAAGAGTTCTGGCAATTTCAAGCCTTCTTCTTTCGCCTCCTGAAAGAACAACTGATTTAGATTTTCTTACATGATTGATGTCAAATTCATTAAGTAATCCTTGTAATATTATTTCATGCTTTTTTTTATCTTTTTCTACAATCTCAATTATTGATAATAAATTTTCTTCAACATTCATGCCCCTAAATATAGAAGGCTCTTGAGGAAGATAACTAATTCCTAGTTCACCTCTAGAATAAATGGGAAGATTTGAAATATCAGCTTTATCCAGTAAAATTGATCCATTATCAGGTTTTACCAATCCTACAATTATATAAAATGTTGTGGTTTTCCCAGCACCGTTTGGCCCAAGTAAACCTATAATTTCACCTCTATTAATATTTAAGGTAATATTTCTTACAACTTTTTTATTGCCATAAGTTTTAGAAACTTTGTTAACAATTAGTCCATCATCTAGAAGTTGAAATTTATTCATTTTCTTCAGTGATTAAGACTTTAACCTTATTTGTTTCATTAGATTTGACTTTATATGATTTATTTTTTGTATCAAGTTTCCCATAGTCCCCAGTGATAACTTCAGCTCCTCTGATTATTTTTACATTTTCATATAGGTCTATAATCGAAGTACCCTTATTGTAAACAGCTCTTTTAGCAAACATATTTGTATCATCTGTTTTAATATTAGATATTTGTTTATCTTTTACATTAATATTTTCAACAATCCTTTTCCCCGCATCATTTGTAAATGTCCCATCTATGTTTTCACCTTGAATATCTATATCATCCGCAACCATTCTTGAGTTTTTTCCAATTACAATGAAACTTCCTTCAATATTTTTTACAATTATTATTCCATCTGAATACATATCAACATCTTCTAAAATTAATTTTGAGTTTTTGCCTTCAACCTTGATTTGTTCTGTTGAAATTTGAATATCTATTTTTTTTCCTTTTGCATTAATTCCATATTCTTTTGAAATTAAACTTACATTCCCCTCTGCAAAAATTTCAGTTATATCATACAAATCTTTATCATAATTAATCTTAACTATATCTCCATATAATGTAAAACTATCAGACTGAATTTCTACATTTTTTTTTAATAAATAGTATTTTTGATTTTGAAAAACTTCAATTCCATCTTCAGTAGTGATCTCAGTCTCCCCATCATTTCTAGACTGTAGTTGTGAAGGCAATAAAATTAAAAAAATTGCAAGTCTAAGAATAATTTTCATTTAATTATAAGTTTAGTTTTACCATTAAAATTTATTTTCTCACCATTTTGTGTAATATCAAAACCTTTAGATGTTATAGCTGTTTTTTTTGCAAAAAATTCAGCCTTTTCTTCGCTGTGTGCTGTAAAATTTAATTTATCAAATAATACTTTATTAGATTTTAGCTCAAACCTTTTAGATTTAAATTTAACATTTTGTTCTAGCATAATTTTATTTGTTGACAAAAAATTACCTTGATTAGCAGTAATTAAAATTTGTTGATCATTTCCATTGATACTAAATTTAGGCTTAATAATATCTGCTTTAATTTCTTCTAAATTCTTTTCAGTAAATTCGTATTTTTTATTAACCATAAATTTATTTATAATATTAAGAAAAACAAAAATCAAAATAATCAAGAATGAAATTAAAATATATTTTTTATTTAATTTTAGTAAGAAATTCAATTTAGCTTGTTAACCTCAAAAGATCGTGAATGTGTATAATGCCTATAGGTTTGTTTTTTTTACATATGAATAAGCTAGTTATTTTTTGATTATTCATTATGTTAAGAGCTTCAGAAACTAGCATATTTTCATGACCAATACTTGGATTTATTGTCATTAAATCTGAAGCTTTTTTATTTATTAGATTTGCATCCATGCTTCTTCTTAGATCTCCATCTGTTATTAGACCTACTAGGATACTTTTTTTATTTAACACACCAACACAACCAAAACTTTTTTTTGTCATAGTTAGCAGTGTTTTAGACATTTTTTCATTTTCATCAGCAAGTGGCATCGATTTTCCAATATGCATAATTTCAGATATTTTTTTGAGATCTTTTCCTATGTTGCCACCAGGGTGCAAATTTTTAAATTCATTACTTTTAAAACCTTTTAATTCTAAAAGAGCCATAGCTATGCAGTCTCCTATAACTAATGAAATTGTTGTTGAAGTAGTAGGTGCTAAATTTAACGGACACGCTTCTACTGGTTTTTTATATATAATACCAATTGTTGCATTTTTATTTAAACTTCCTTTTGGGTTACTAGAAATACTAATAAGTGGAATATTAAACCTTTTAGAATAATTTATAATATTACTTAACTCAGAGGTTTCACCGGAATTAGATATTGCAATAATACAATCATTCTTTTTAATGCTTCCAAGATCACCATGACTCGCTTCTGTAGCATGGATAAAAAAAGAAGGGGTTCCTGTAGATGTTAAGGTTGCGGCAATTTTTTTTCCTATATGTGCACTTTTGCCAACTCCTGTTACAATAATTCTTCCCTTAGTATTATTAATTAATGAAACTGCATCACAAAAATTTTTGTTAAAAATTTTAGATAAATTTTTTAAACCCTTTAATTCGGTTGTTAATGTTTTTTTTGCTCTATCTATAATTTGTTTTTTTTTCATTTTAATGCTTAAATATATCTAAATCTGACCATCCATCTAGATCTAATTTTGTTCTATGTTCAATAAATTGAAAACAAGCATCAGCTAATTTAACTCTGTTTTCTCTAATTAACATTTCATCTAATTTGCTTTTAATTTTATGGAGATACATTACATCTGTTGCAGCATATTTTTGTTGAGATCTAGATAATTCACCTCCCCAATCCGAACTTTGTTCAATTTTTGAAATTGATATGTTAAGCAATTCTGAACACAAATCTTTATAACCATGTCTATCTGTGTAAGTTCTTACAAGTTTTGAAGCTATTTTAGTACAATATATGTTTTTAATATTTATCCCATAATTATATTTTAAAATGGCCACATCAAATCTTGCAAAATGAAAAATTTTTTTAGTTTTATTATTTTTTAAAATCTTGACTAAATTTTTTGGTTTTTTAATTTTTTCATTAATTTTTATTAAATGGGATGTACCATTACCACTTGAAATTTGAACCAAGCATAATTTATCTCTTAGAGGGTTTAATCCCATAGTTTCAGTATCAATAGCTACAACTGATCCAAGATTTAGATTAGCTGGTAAATCATCTTTATATAGTTTTATTTTCATAAATATATTTGATTATATTGCTTTATTTCTAATAATTAAGTTATTATATCACTAATTTATTTAAAGGTCATGAAATCAATAATAATTTTTGGAGGTGCTGGTTATGTTGGAAAACATTTAATACTTAGATTTTCAAAGTTGGGATATAAAATCATAGTACCATATCAAAAATCAGTCAATGAAAGTAAATTAAGGCTTCTTGGCACAATTGGTCAAATAATTCCATATTACTTTCAATCTCTGAAAGATAAAAAGTTGTTAAGTTTAATAAATAATTCTTCTATCTGTATTAATTTAAAAACCTCGTGGAGTGTTAAAAAACAATCTTATAAAGATGAAATTTTTAATTTTAATGTTGAACTTTTATCAATTTTAAAAAGCAGTAATACTGTCAAAAAATATATATACTTCTCAGGTTTAGGTGTTGATCAAAATCTAAAATCTCAAAGAAACATTGCCATATTAGATACTGAAAATTATATAAAAAATAATTGCAGCAATTCTGCTATTATAAGACCCAGTGTTATTTTAGGTGGTGGAGATCCTTTTTTATCGAGCTTATTAAAATTTTTTCAGATTTCCTTTTTTATTCCCCTTTTTGGCGGTGGTAGCAATAAATTTCAGCCAGTACATATAGAGGATGTATGTAGTTTAGTAATTATTTCCGCAAAGGATAGGGACTCAAAAAATAAAATTTTTGAACTAGGTGGTCCAAATATATTTACTTATAAAGAATTCTACAATCTTATTGCTGATACTATATCAAAAAAAAGAATATTTTTGCCAATACCAATGAAAATAGCTAGATTTTTTGTTGGAATTATTGAAAAAACATTTTTTTCTCCAATTACTCTAGAACAATTATCACTTTTTGAGCACAATAATGTTGTCTCTGGATCACATTTGGATTTTGAACATTTCAAAATAGAGCCGCAAAATATATCTTCTACAATAAGAAATTCGTTATAATATATAGATTTTTTTAAAATTAGTACATTTTTAGGACTAAAATATTATTTTTTTTATTTATTTTTTTAACCTTTTATATAATTGATATTTTTTATAAAAATATAGTACCAGTATTGTACAAAATGTTGAAATTCGTTAAAATTTTAAAAGAAAATCCAGCAAAAAACTCACCTAAAAAAAGGTTAGAAAATTTTAAAGAAATATATGATCAATATTCACAAAAAAATGCCGAAGAACAGGCATCAAGATGCTCTCAATGCGGAATCCCCTTTTGTCAGGTTCATTGCCCACTTCATAATAATATACCTGATTGGCTAAAACTAGCAGCTGAAGAAAGGTTTGAAGAAGCTTATGCGATATCTAATGAAACAAATAATATGCCTGAAATTTGTGGTAGGATATGTCCACAAGACAGGTTATGTGAAGGTAATTGCGTTATTGAACAATCTGGTCATGGAACTGTAACAATTGGCTCAATTGAAAAATATATTACTGATACCGCATGGGAAAAAGGTTGGGTTAAAAATATTTCTCCCATTACTGAAAGAAAAGAGTCAATTGGTATTATAGGGGCAGGTCCCGCAGGTTTATCTGCAGCTGAGGAATTAAGAAAAAAAGGATATCAAATAACTGTTTATGATAGATATGATAGAATCGGTGGTTTATTAATATACGGCATTCCAAATTTTAAATTGCAGAAAGATGTAGTTAAAAGAAGAACTTTACGATTAAAAAATAGTGGAATAAAATTTAAATTAAATTGTAATATTGGTAAAAATATTGAGTTTAATGAAATTAAAAATAAGCATGCAGCACTATTAATTGCTACAGGTGTTTATAAATCGAGACATATAAATCTAAATCATAAAAATTATTCTAATGTTATACCTGCACTTGAGTATTTAACTGCAAGTAATAAAATTGGTTTAAAAGATAAAGTTCATGATTTTACAACCGGAAGGTTAAATGCAGAAAATAAAAAAGTAATTGTTATAGGCGGTGGTGATACAGCTATGGATTGTGTACGTACAGCTATTCGTCAGGGAGCAAAATCAGTAAAGTGTTTGTATAGAAGGGATCGAGTAAATATGCCTGGATCACAAAGAGAGGTGGAAAATGCTATTGAAGAAGGTATTGAATTTAATTGGTTGACTCTTCCTATTGAATATCAAGGAGAACATAAAGTTGAAAAAGTAAGAATTGTAAAAATGCAACTCGTTTCCTCAGATGACTCACGTAGGCCAAATCCAGAAATTCAAAAAGGAACAGAGCAACTATTAGATGTTGATATTATTATAGAAGCTCTTGGTTTTGAACCAGAAAATTTACCTAATTTATTTAATAGCACTTCATTAAATATTAATAAAAGTGGAACAATAAAAATTGACTTTAAAAATATGATGACTTCGATCGACGGTGTTTTTGCTGCAGGAGATATAGTCAGAGGAGCAAGTTTAGTTGTATGGGGCATAAAGGATGGAAGAGATGCTGCAAAAAATATTCATAATTATATTTTAAAAAAAGAAGAAAAAAAAATACATAAAAAACAAATAGTAATAAATGAATAATTATCTAAAAAATTGGAAAAAAAATAGAGATATTTTAAATAAAAATTTTATCTATAACGAAAGTGATGAACATTCTTCATGTGGAGTAGGACTTATTGCTTCACTTAATGGTGAAGAAAATAGGGAAATTGTTGAAATGGGTGTTGCGGCACTTAAATGTTTATATCACCGAGGCGCCGTTGACGCAGATGGGAAAACAGGTGATGGAGCTGGTATACAATTAAGTATTCCTAAGGAATTTTTTGCTGAGTTGATAGAAAGGACTGGTCAAACACCTAATGAATTTCCATTCGCAGTAGGTATGATATTTTTACCTCGCACTGATTTTGTAGCTCAAGAAAAATCAAGAACAATTGTGGAATCAGAAATTCTCAAAGAAGGTTTTAAAATATATGGTTGGCGTAATGTACCTATAAACTCATTAATAATAGGGGAAAAAGCCAAAGCAACTCGACCAGAAATAGAGCAAATATTAATTTATAATGATAAATATAAAAATGAGATTGAATTTGACACAAAACTTTTCATTATTCGCAAAAGAATTGAAAAGAAAATAAAAAAACAAAATATTAATAATTTCTACATTTGCTCACTCTCCTCACAATCAATAGTTTATAAAGGTATGTTTTTAGCTGAGCAGCTATCTAATTTTTATCCAGATATTCAAAATAAGAATTTTATTTCTAAATTTTCTATATATCATCAGCGTTATTCTACAAATACTTTTCCAACATGGTCACTAGCTCAACCCTTTAGGGTAATTGCTCATAATGGTGAAATAAATACACTAAAGGGAAATAAAAATTGGATGACTGCACATGAACCCAGATTATTTCATAAAAATTTTGAAGATTGTATTAATGATTTAAAGCCTATTATTGATGAAGATGCATCTGACTCAGCAGCTTTAGATGCAACAATTGAACTATTAGTACAATCAAATAAATCATTACCAATGGCTAAAATATTAACCATACCTGAACCTTGGGCACACAGAAGAGATTTTTCTCAAAAATTAAAAAATTTGTATGCATATGCAACAGCCATTATGGAATCTTGGGATGGACCAGCAGCAATTTGTGGAACAAAAGATGATTGGGCAATAGCTGGAATGGATCGAAATGGATTAAGACCATTAAGATATACATTAACTAATAAATATTTAATCACTGGATCTGAAGCTGGCATGGTGGAAGTTAAAGAATCAGAAGTTGTTGAAAAAGGAAGAGTGGGACCTGGACAGATGATAGCAGTTAATTTTAAAGATAAAAAATTTTATAAAGATTCAGAAATAAAAAAATATTTAGCAGACTTAAAACCTTTTGGGAAATGGACAAAAAAAATTACTCATATTGATAAATTAGTTGAATCTGTTGATGAAGAATTTAGGGATATAGAATCACAACAATTAAGAAATAGAATGGCATCTTTTGCTTGGACCATGGAAGATATTGAAATGATTTTACATCCTATGATTGTAGATAAAAAAGAAGCAACCGGATCCATGGGTGACGATGCACCTCTTGCTGTACTTTCAGATAATTATAGGGGCTTACATCACTTTTTTAGACAAAACTTTAGTCAAGTAACTAATCCCCCTGTTGATTCTCTTAGAGAGAGAGTGGTTATGACTTTAAGAACAAGAATTGGAAACTTAAGTAACATTCTTGACGAAAATGAAGACCAATGTGAGCATCTTCAATTAAACTCACCAATTTTGTCCATAAATCAATTTAAAACAATGCGTCAATATATGAAAGACAGTGTTAAAATAATTGACACAACAATGGATATCAAAAACATTGATAACTCCTTTGAAAAAACTCTTTACTCAATAAATCAGAAAGCTGAACAAGCTGTAAGAGAGGGATACACACATATAATTTTAACTGATAAAGAATTATCAAAAGATCGTGTAGCACTTCCAATGATATTGGTTACAAGTTCTATTCATAGTTATCTTATAAAAAAAAATCTTAGAACATTTGTTTCTTTAAATATTCAGTCAGCAGAATGCTTAGATGTACATTATTATGCAGTTTTAATTGGCGTTGGAGCTACAAGTGTTAATGCTTATATGGCGCAACAAGCAATAGCAGATCGTCATAAAAAAGGTTTATTTAAAAATCTCACCTATGAACAATGTGTTGAGAGATACATCAACTCAATAAATAATGGCTTGCTTAAAATTATGAGTAAAATGGGAATCTCTGTAATTAATTCTTATAGAGGCGGGTGTAATTTTGAAGCAATTGGATTAAGTCGAAATTTAATGAATAAATATTTTCCTTCAATGAGATCTAAAATATCAGGAATTGGTCTTAATGGTATAGAAAAAAAATCATTAGAAGCTCATTTAAAAGCTTATCAAGAAAACCTACTTCACTTACAAATAGGGGGATTCTACCGTTATAGATTTGGAGGAGAACAGCATGCTTTTGAAGCGCAATCTATACATATGTTACAAAGTTCAGTTGGAAAAAATAAATATTCTTTATTTAAAAGATATTCATCTATGATTAATGAGTTACCTCCAATTAATATTCGTGATTTATTAAATTATAGAAGTAAAAGAGAAAAAGTAAGGATTGATAGTGTTCAATCTTTTAATGAGATTAGAAAACGTCTAGTAGCCCCTGGCATTTCACTTGGAGCTCTAAGTCCTGAAGCACACGAAACACTTACTATAGCAATGAATAGAATAGGGGCTAAATCTGATTCTGGCGAAGGAGGAGAAGATCCTACTCGTTTCACATTAAAGTCAAATGGTGATAATGCTTCTTCAAGAATAAAACAAATTGCAAGCGGAAGATTTGGTGTAACAGCAGAATATTTAAATAATTGTGATGAGATTGAAATAAAAATTGCTCAAGGCGCTAAACCGGGTGAGGGTGGCCAATTGCCAGGAGGAAAAGTTACTGACTTAATTGCAAAACTTAGACATTCAACTAAAGGTGTAACTCTTATTAGTCCACCACCTCATCACGATATTTATTCAATAGAAGATTTAGCTCAATTAATTTATGATCTTAAGCAAATAAATCCAAAGGCTAGAGTTTGTGTGAAGCTTGTGGCACAATCAGGTATAGGAACAGTTGCAGCTGGAGTTGCTAAAGCAAAAGCTGACACCATTTTGATTTCTGGGCACAGTGGAGGAACTGGAGCTAGTCCACAAAGTAGTATTAAGTTTGCGGGACTTCCATGGGAGTTAGGTTTAAGTGAGGTACATCAAGTATTATCTTTAAATAATTTAAGAGATAAAGTTATTTTAAGAACAGATGGTGGTTTAAAAACAGGTAGAGATGTTGTTATTGCCGCAATGTTAGGTGCTGAAGAATACGGAATAGGTACTGCAAGCTTAGTGGCTATGGGTTGTATAATGGTTAGGCAATGTCACTCAAATACCTGCCCAGTAGGAGTATGTTCACAAGATGAAAAATTACGTGAAAAATTTAATGGAACACCTGAAAAAGTAATTAACCTCTTTAGTTTTATTGCTGAAGAAGTAAGAGAAATATTGACTGAACTTGGGTTTACATCTTTAGACGAAATTGTTGGTAGGGCAGATCTTTTATATCAAATTAACAGAGGTAGTTCTGATTTAGATGATTTAGATTTAAATCCAATTATACAAACTATTGATTCATCCATTGGTAAATATGAAGAAAAGAGAAATGATATTAATAAAGTTTCTGATTCATTAGATAAAAAAATACTATATGATTCAATGTCCTTATTTGAAAAAAATGAAAAAATTAAATTAAACTATACTATTCAAAATACTGATCGTGCTATTGGTGCACTTTTTGCATCAGAAGTAACCACAAAAATAGGAAACAACAAATTAAAAGAAGATCAAGTTAAAATTAACTTAAATGGTTCAGCAGGACAATCATTAGGGGCATTTATCGTTAAAGGCATGACAATAAAAGTTTTTGGGGATGCTAATGACTATGTTGGAAAAGGTCTTTCAGGAGGGAAAATAATAATTCAACCAAACCAAACATCAAAATTAATAACTAATGATAATGTAATAATAGGAAATACAGTTTTATATGGTGCTACTGAGGGAAAATTATATGCAGCCGGTATTGCCGGTGATCGTTTTTGTGTAAGAAATTCTGGAGCAGAAGCAGTAGTTGAAGGTTGTGGTGATAACGGTTGTGAATATATGACTGGAGGAAGTGTAGTTATACTAGGAAAAGTTGGAAATAATTTTGGAGCTGGTATGACTGGAGGTATGGCATTTGTATATGACAAAGAAGGAAGCCTACCTTTGCGTATAAATCTTGAAGATGTATTTTATCAACAACAAATGACAGATTATTGGCAACAAAAACTTTTTGATCAAATAAAATTATATTTTTTAGAAACTAATTCTCAACATGCAAAACATATTTTGGATAATTGGGAAAATGAAAAATTATTGTTTTGGCAAATTATACCTCATGAAATGATTTATAAATTTGGCCAACCTGTATTGGTAGAAGAAGTAAAAACTGCTTAATTATTTTTTATAATTAATTCAAGTGAGTGATTTATTATTTTCAAATCAAAATCAGTTGATAACCTATGATCACTGTTTTTTAGATAAATAATTTGTACATTCTTTCCTGTAATTTTTTTAGCAATGATTTCAGGAACTTTTTTACTCACAACGTTATCTTTAAGACCGTGTATTAATATTAGTGGTTTTTTGTATCGTATTATTTTGTTAAGAATTTTATTTGTTTTTGCATCTTTAAAAAAATTTTTTCGAATATAATAACTAAAACCATATGATGAATATTTAGTTATACCCTTAGTTTGTAATTCTTTCCTTTTTGCTTTTGACAGATTTTTATATAGATCATTTCCAAAATCAGCTGCGGCTGCTAGTCCTATCATACCTTTAATTCTCGATGGTCTTGCTTTTGCTGCTAGAAGCATTAACCATCCACCCATACTACTTCCTACTAAAATCTGAGGTCCTCTGGTTAAATTATCAATTATTTCAATTAAATCGTTTTTCCAGTCTGCAATTGTATAATCTTCAAATTTACCATCAGATTTTCCATGGCCTCTGCAATCAAATCTAATGAAGTTAAGGTTATTTTTTCTAGCATATTTCTCGGCAGCTAGCGCTTTTTTTCCATTCATGTCAGAGTTTAAGCCATGAATAAAAATAATCCCTAGCCCTCGTCCTTTTACTGTTTTATACGCAATCTTATGCTTTTTTTTATTTATATAATAAGGCATATATAGAGAATACTAGGATTTATTTGTAATGTCATTATTTAATGTTCTTCAAATTTTGCCGTCTTTAGATTCCGGAGGAGTAGAAAGAGGCACTATTGATTTAGCAAACTATTTATCAAGTAATAAAATATTTAACCATATCATTTCAAATGGTGGAAGAATGGAAATTGAACTAAATACTGAATATTCTCAACATTATAATTTATCTGTAAATAGTAAAAATTTATTTCTGTATCCATACCTTGCAAAAAAAATTGATAAATATATCAAAAACCATAATATAAATCTTATACATGTAAGATCTAGGGGGCCGTCTTGGATTTTAAAATTTGTACAAAAAAAAGGTTTAAAAACTGTATCTACTTTTCATAATGTTTATGGAGGAAGTTCATATTTAAAAAAAATTTATAATAAAGAACTTGCAAATGTAGATTACGTGATTGCAATATCTCATTATGTAAAAAACAGTATAGTAAAAAAATATAATATTAATCCTAATAAAATTACAGTCATAAATAGAGGTATTGACACAGTTTTTTTTGATGATGATTTGAAAGAAAATGATAAGAATATATTTATAAATAAATATAAAATAAAAAAAAATAAAAAAATTATCTTATATCCAGCTAGATTGACGGAATGGAAAGGTCAAAAAGAATTTTTATCAGTTATTAAAAAAATAGTTAACGAAAATTATTTTACTTATTTTGTTGGTGATGACAAAAATTTTTCATATACTTCTGTATTACAAAATGAAATTAATAAATCTTCTCTTGGTGACAAATGTATGATTTTAGGTAATCTTAATAGAAATGAATTAAAATTAATGTATTCAATATCTGATATAGTTATTTCAGCGCCTTTGAGACCAGAGGGTTTTGGGAGAATAGTCAGTGAGGGAATGAGTATGAAAAAAATTGTACTAGCATTTGATTTTGGCGGTGTAAGTGATCAGCTTAAGCAGATTGATAGTCTATATAAAATTCAACCAAGAAACTATGAAGCACTTTCTAATAAAATTAATTTATTATCAGATTTATCTGATGAAAAAAAAATTAATTTGACAAATATAGCCCGCAATCATGTATTAAAATATTTTAGTTCAAACGAAATGGTTAACAAATATAAAAATTTTTATGACAACATTTTCTTATAAAAAAATTCTGATAATAAAACATGGCTCACTAGGCGATATCATTACTGCAACATCAGTTATTAAGGCAATCAGAGATAAATTTAAAAATGCAAATTTAAGTATAGTTACAGCTGAAAGATACAATGATTTTTTTAAAACCTCTAAATTGATTGATAATATAATTATTGATAATAGAAATGGTTTTTTAATAACGTTAAAATTTATAAGTAAACTAATTTTCAATAAATTTGATTTAGTAATAGATTTACAAAATTCTAACAGAACTGCGTTTTATGCATTTTTTTTTAAATTATTATCAAAATCAAAAATTAATGGAACTAATTATTTTTGTGATTTTAGGTATAAATATAGTTATAAAAATCCTCCATCTGTTATACAAGGTTTGTCTAATCAAGTTAATTTGATTGATATTAAAGTAAATCAAAAACCTTACTTAGGTTGGTTGACAAATGAAAATAGTTATCATAATAAAATTAAACATAAAAATTTTTTTATTATTAACCCTGGCTGTTCTCTTAAAAATTTAAAGAAAAAATGGAGCCCTTCTAATTTTGCATTTATTTGCAATTTTTTAATTAAAAAAAAAATTTTACCAGTAATTATTGGAACTATTGAGGATAAAGAATCTATTGATGTTATTGTGAATATAGAACCCAGAGCTTTGAATTTAATTGGTAAATCACCATTGTCATTTGTATATACATTAGGAAAAAAAGCTTTAGGTGCTCTTTCAAATGATACTGGGCCAGCACACTTGATAGCTGCTACTGGTTGTAAAATACATTTATTATTGTCAAAATATTCTAATCCAAAAACAGTTATTCCTCAGTCTTCAAACGTTTCTTATACAATATCTAACAATATTAACGACATCTCAACTAACAAAATAATAGATCAAATAAATAAAATTATAATAAAATGAAAATAGACATAATATTGCCAAACAAAGAATTATTTTCCTCAAAAAAAGCTTCAGCAGTATCAATTACTGTAAATAACTCAATCAAGTTTTCAAAATATAAAAAAAATATTTCTGTTTTTGGACAAAAAACAGAAAATCCTTATTTCAAAAAAAATTTTTTTGGATTTAAAACAAATAAAATTTTTAATTTAGGAAAAAATTTATTAATTGCTAAAAATTATCTTAAAATATCTAAATTATTTGATTGTAAAAATAGAATAATTGAAATTCATAATAGACCTTACATTTTTCATTATATTTATAGTCGCTTACCTAATGCACCAATAATATTGTATTTTCATAACGATCCACAAACTATGAAAGGATCAATTACAGTTTCTGATAGAAAAAAAATTATACAAAATGCTTCGGGTGTTATATTTGTAAGTGAGTTTCTTAAAAAAAAATTTTTAAATGGTATTGATAAAGATAATAAAAATTTGTATGTTCTTCCAAATAGTTTAGATAAAAACTATAATGTTAGAAAAAATAAAGAAAAAAATATTTTATTTGTAGGAAGATTGGTAGAAGAAAAAGGTCCTAAATTATTTGTTGAGGTAGTTAAGGACATCGCAGAAAATTATCCTAAATGGAAATTTATAATTGTTGGGACTGCTAAAGCAGCCCAAAAAAATCTCACAACAAATTTCGAAAAAAAAATAATAAAAGATTTTTTAAATATCGGAAAAAATGTTAAATATTATGGTTTTCTTTCAAATCAAAAAGTAAAAAACTTAATGTCCAATTCTTCAATACTTGTTGTTCCTTCAATTTGGCAAGAACCTTTTGGTATGACGGCATTAGAAGGATTAGCAAATAAAATGGCTGTAATAGGATCAAATGTTGGAGGTTTAAAGAGTATTTTGTATAAAAGAGGAGTTTTGATTAATAAAATTGATAAAATAAAACTTAAAAATGTAATAAATAAATTAATCAATAACCCCAATGAATTAAGACGTTTGCAAAATTCAACATGGAATGGTTATTGCTATGGTCAAAGGGATATTTCATTAAAGCAGGACAATTATAGAGAAAAAATAATTAAATATTGGGAAAAAAATTTAAAAATTAAAAATTAGTATCTTGAATATTATTTTAAAAACAATTATATGACTTTTATGAAATTTTTAATTCTTTATGCACTTCATAGTGTTTAATATATATCCCACCAATTCCTTGAATAGTTTTGTCAATTAATTATAGACCAAAAAGTAATTCTGGTCCTAGGACTAACGAGCAGATCACTGCTAGTGAAGTTAGAGTAATATCTAGCACTGGTAAACAATTAGGTATTATTAGTATTCGTGAAGCTTTAATCGCTGCAGAAGATGAAGGATTTGACCTTGTTGAAGTTTCTCCTGATTCCAATCCTCCTGTTTGTAAAATTATAGATTATGGAAAGTTAAAATATAGAGAACAAAAAAGTAAAAAAGAAGCTAAAAAAAAGCAAAAAACAATTGAGGTTAAGGAAATTAAAATGAGACCTGGAATTGATACTCATGATTATAATGTTAAGATAAAAGCATTATCTAAATTTATTGGTGGCGGAAATAAGGTAAAAGTTTCTATGAGATTTAGGGGAAGAGAAATGGAGCATCAAAACTTAGGTTTTGACTTATTAAAAAAACTGACTCAAGAAGTTGAAGATTACGCCAAAGTTGAAGTGCCTCCAAAATCTGAAGGAAAGCAGATAATGATGATTTTGGTACCACAGGTATCAAAGTAAATAGTATTTGTTGAAAATTCTTTTTTTTTCATTATAAGAATTCAAAAAATTGACTATGGCAATAGGGGCAGCCTAGTAGTTTTAATGTATAAAAAGGAGTTATAAATGCCCAAATTGAAAACAAAAAGTAGTTTAAAAAAAAGATTTTCACGAACAGGTACTGGTAAAATTAAATTTAAGCAAGCTGGTAAACGTCATGGAATGAGCAAACGATCAAACAAGTTTATTCGTAACACTAAGAGATCTGCTATAATGTCGTCTGGAGATTCTGCATTAATTGATCATATGTTACCTTATAACAAGTAGGAGTAATAAAATGGCAAGAGTTTCTAGAGGAGTTACAGCAAGAGCAAGACATAAAAAAGTTATCAAAAAAGCAAAAGGATATTATGGTAGAAGAAAAAATGTATTCAGAGTGGCTGTGCAGGCTGTTGAAAGAGGATTGCAGTATGCTTATAGAGATCGTAGAAAAAGAAAAACTGATTTTAGAGGCTTGTGGATTCAGCGAATCAATGCGGGGGTAAGACTGCATGGTATGACGTATTCACAGTTTATTTCAGGTTTAAAAAAATCATCAATCGAAATTGATAGAAAGATTTTAGCGGATCTAGCGGTTAATCAACCCGAAGCATTTAAAGCACTGGTTGATAAAGCTCAATCTGCTAGATAATTTTAATTTATAAAATATAATAGATAGCAATGGCTTTTGCTGAAAATAAAAAAGATATTCAAAATAAAATCGAAGACACTAATACTCTTGAAGATTTAGAAAAAATAAGATTGTATTATTTGGGCAAAAAGGGACTAGTTCCTGAAGCTTTAAAAGGTTTAGCATCTTTATCTATTCAAGATAAAAAATCTAAAGGACAAGAATTAAATACAATTAAAAAATTTATTGAAGAAAGTATAAAAGACCAAAAAATACAAATAGAGAATATTGAAATATCAAAAAAAATTACTCAAGAATCGATTGATGTTACTTTGCCACCAAATATAAGTAAGCAAGGTAAAATACATCCTATTAGTCAAACAATTTTTAATATCATTCAAATATTTGGTAATCTAAATTATTCTGTTGAAACAGGACCAGATATTGAAACTGATTTTAATAATTTTACAGCTTTAAATATTCCTGAACATCATCCTGCAAGAGAAATGCAAGATACATTTTATATAGAAGATGATAAAAATAGTAGTGTTCTTAGAACACATACAAGCCCTGTCCAAGTTAGAACTATGCTCAAAGAAAAGCCACCAATTAAAATCATTGTACCAGGTAGAACTTATAGAAGTGACTCTGATGCAACACATGCGCCAATGTTTCATCAAGTAGAAGGATTAGTTGTAGATCAAAGCTCTACTATGGTTGATTTAAAATCAACCTTAGTAAAATTCTTAGAGGAATTTTTTGAAGTGAAGAATCTACAATATCGTTTTCGGCCTAGTTATTTTCCATTTACAGAACCTAGCGCTGAAATGGATGTGGCATATACTAAAGTTAATAATAAAATAAAAATTGGTGAAGGTAAAAATTGGTTAGAGATTTTAGGTTGTGGAATGGTAAATCCAGTTGTCCTAAATAATTGTAAAATTGATTCTAAAATATATCAGGGATATGCATTTGGAATGGGCATTGAACGTTTATCTATGCTTAAATATGGAATCACAGATTTAAGAAGTTTTTTTGACCCAAATTTCAGATGGTTAGATCATTATGGATTTAGTATTTTAGATAATCAAACAACATCAGGTTTATAAATGAAGTTTACATTAGATTGGCTAAAAGATCATTTAGATACATCAAAGGATTTAAAAACCATTGTAGATACTTTAACTAATATTGGTTTAGAGGTAGAAAGTGTAGAAGACAAATCTGAAGATTTTAAAAATTTTACTGTGGCAAAAGTTTTAAAAGCAGTAAAACATCCTAATGCAGACAAACTTAAAGTTTGTCAGGTTAAAACTGTAAATGGCGATTTCCAAGTAGTATGTGGAGCCCCAAATGCAAGGGAAGGCATGCTGGGAATTTTTGCTCCAGAAAATAGTTACATTCCTGGAACTGAATTACATCTAAAAAAAACTAAAATAAGGGGAGTCGAATCCTGTGGAATGCTAGTATCTGAAAGAGAGATGGGTATTTCTAATGAACACGATGGAATTATAGAAATTAAAGATAATTATAAAATTGGTGACCAATTTAGTAAAATATTTAAATTAGATGAACCAGTTATAGAAATAAATTTAACACCAAATAGATCTGATTGCTTATCTGTAAGGGGAATCGCAAGAGATTTGGCTGCTGCTGGAGTTGGCAAGCTAAAAGATTTAAAATTTAAAAAAATAAATGAGTCATTTACAAGTCCAATGAAATGGAAAAAAAAATTTGCAAATAACAATTTGTGCCCTGGTGTATCAGGAAGATATTTTAAAAATGTAAAAAATGTTGAAAGTCCAATATGGCTTCAAAAAAGACTAACAGCAATTGGACTACGTCCAATTTCAGCATTAGTTGATATAACGAACTATATAACTTTTGATTTAGGTCGCCCACTTCATGTTTATGATGCTGATAAAGTATCTGGAAACTTAACTATGAGATTAGCTGACAATAACGAGGAATGTTTAGCATTAAATGAAGTTAATTATAAATGTAGTGATGATATGATTGTTATCTCTGATGATGATAAAAAAATTCATGGTATCGGCGGTGTAATGGGCGGATTATATAGTGGATGTAGTATGGATACTAAAAATGTATTTATAGAAGTAGCTTTATTTGATCCAATATCAGTTACCAAAATTGGAAGGAAACTAAATTTGCAAAGTGACGCAAGATATCGTTTTGAAAGAGGAGTAGATACAGAATCTGTATACTGGGGTGTAGAGGCTGCTAGTCAAATGATAATTGAGTTCTGTGGAGGACAAGCAAGTGAATTTGTTTCTTCAGAAATACATATAAATAAAAAGCAACCAATTTTATTTGATACAAATAAAATTAAAACTTTTGGGGGTGTTGAAATTGATATTAAAGATCAATCTAATATTTTAATATCTCTTGGTTTTAAAGTTAAAGAAAAAAATTCTAAACTAGAAATTGAAAGTCCTACTTTTAGACCTGATATTAATGGTGAAGCAGACATTATTGAAGAAATTTTAAGAATTTATGGTTTTGATAAAATACCTTTAAAAATAATAAATAATAATGAGGATAAAAAACAAATATTAAATTCTTCAATTAAAACTTTTTATAAGAGTAAAAAGATTATCGCATCACATGGATACTCTGAAGTTGTAACTTGGTCATTTATGGATGAAAAAAAAGCTAAGATTATTTCAAATGATTTAATAAATCTAAAAAACCCAATTAGCAGTGATTTAGATACAATGCGCCCATCTACCATTCCTAATTTATTGGAAGCAATTAATCAAAATAAAGCTCGTATGTATGCGCGTGCTAAAATATTTGAAGTAGGACCAAATTTTGCTAAGTCAATTAAAGATCAACAAGAAAATGTTGCATCAGCTATTATATATGGTTCTATTGATGAGCAAAATTGGTTATCAAATAATAAAAATACTGATGTTTATACTATTAAAGGAGATCTTTTTTCAATTTTAAAAAGTCTTAATGTGCCAACAGATAATTTATTATATGATAAAATTAATGGACAAACTTACCATCCTGGAAAATCATCTTCACTTAGATTGGGTAAAAATATGATTGCTAATTTTGGTGAAATCCACCCTATTTTATTGAAAAATATGGAAGTCAATTTCAAAGTTTTTAGTTTTGAAATTTTTTTAGATAACATTTCACAATTTCAAGAAAATAGATCTAACTCAAGGGGAGGATTTATAAATAATCCATACCAAATGGTTGAACGGGATTTTGCTTTTCTTTTTCCAAAAGAAATTCAGGCTAATGAAATTATTTCAGAGGTAAAAAAAGTTGATAAAAGCTTAATTAAAAAAGTTACTATTTTTGATGTTTATGAAGGTGAGAAATTACCAGACAATAAAAAAAGTATAGCATTTAGAATATTATTACAACCACAAGATAAAACATTTAATGAAAAAGAAATTGATAATTTATCCCAAAAAATTATTGTACTAATATCAAAAACATTTGATGCCTCTATAAGAAAATAATGACAGAACTTAGTTCTATAAGAAATTTTTCGATAGTAGCTCATATTGATCATGGAAAGTCAACTTTAGCTGATAGACTCATTCAGTTTTGTGGAGGTTTAACAGATAGAGAGATGAAAGAACAAGTTCTTGATTCTATGGAATTAGAGAGGGAAAGAGGCATTACTATTAAAGCTCAAACAGTTAGGCTGAATTATTCTGCTAAAGATGGAAATAATTATGTCTTAAATTTAATGGATACTCCAGGTCATGTAGATTTTTCTTATGAAGTATCGAGATCTTTAGCGGCATGTGAAAGTTCATTATTAATAGTAGATTCAACTCAGGGTGTAGAAGCTCAAACATTAGCTAATGCTTATCAAGCAATTAATAATGATCATGAAATTCTTCCAGTTTTAAATAAATCTGATTTACCTTCTTCTGAACCAGATAAAATTAAAGAACAAATTGAAGAAGTATTAGGTATTGATTCTAGTGACGCATCTTTAGTTTCTGCTAAAACTGGAGAAGGAGTAGAAGATTTATTAGAAAAAATTATAACAACTTTACCTGTTCCACGTGGTGATAAAGACAAACCACTTAAATGCATGCTGGTTGATAGTTGGTATGATAGTTATTTAGGAGTTATTGTTTTAGTTCGTGTAATTGATGGTCAATTAAAGAAAAATCAAAAAATTAGATTTATGGCAGCAAAGGCAACTCACACTATTGACAGAGTAGGTATATTTTCACCAAAAATAATTGAAGTTGAGAGTTTGGGTCCAGGTGAAATTGGTTTTATAAATTCTGGTATTAAAAGTGTATCAGATTGTAAAGTAGGCGATACTATTACAGATGAAAAAAATCCTACGTCAATCCCCTTACCTGGTTTTAAACCATCACAGCCCGTTGTTTTTTGTGGAATGTTTCCTGTAGATTCAGATGAGTATGAACATCTAAGAGATAGTATGGTTAAATTAGCCTTAAATGATTCAAGTTTTTCTTATGAACCTGAAGTTAGTCCCGCATTAGGATATGGTTTTCGTTGTGGTTTTTTAGGATTATTACATTTAGAAATTATTAGGGACAGGTTCGAATTAGAGTTTAATTTAGAATTAGTCACAACAGCACCATCAGTTGTTTATAAAATTCATATGAATGATGGGTCTATAATAGATTTACATAATCCTACAGATATGCCAGATCCTGTAAAAATTGAATCTATTTCTGAACCTTGGATTAAAGCAACTATAATAGTACCAGATGAATATTTGGGATCTGTTTTGGAATTATGTACATCAAAAAGAGGTGTTCAACTTAATATGACTTATGCTGGAACAAGAGCCTTAGTCGAATATAAACTTCCTTTAAATGAAATTGTTTTTGATTTTTATGACAGACTAAAATCCCTTACGAAGGGTTATGCAAGTTTTGATTACGATATAGTTGGATATGAAATTAATCCATTAGTCAAGGTTACAATTATGATTAATGGTGATCCAGTTGATGCCTTATCTTTAATTGTTCATAAAGATAGATCCCAGCAAAGAGGCAGGGCGCTATGTGAACGTCTAAAAGATTTAATACCTAGACAGCAATTTAAGGTAGCCATACAAGCAGCTATTGGAGGAAAAATTATTGCTAGGGAAACAGTGGCATCTTTTAGAAAAGATGTTACACAAAAATTATATGGCGGAGATGTAACTAGGAAAAATAAACTTTTAGACAAACAAAAAAAAGGTAAGAAAAGAATGAGGCAATTTGGCAAAGTTGACATTCCTCAAAATGCATTCCTTAATGC
Source organism: Pelagibacteraceae bacterium (assembly GCA_002718135.1). Next base: position 33,703 of record PBDN01000018.1, read on the forward strand.
ATTAAAAATGAATAAAGAATAATAAATAAGAAAAAAGTAGAAATTAATTGTTTATAATAAAGAATTCATGATCATACCAAAAAATTCTTTTGAAAAAATGTTTATATTTTAATGATTTATTGTTATTTAGCACATTAATAATATTTTCAGCACTATAGTAGTTAATAAAGTCGAAATTATAAATTAAATCATGCAATTTATTAATATTTGAATAAAAAAAATTTCTGTTTGATATATCTTTATAAATAAAAACAGTTTCTGACGACATATTATAAATTATCTTTTTGAATATATTTTCTTGATTATCTTTTTCCAAGTGATGCATAACATCAATCATTATTATACAGTTATATTTATTTACTTGTTCTGTTATATTATTAATATTATCATTAATAATTTTAAATTTCTCACTTTTAATATTTTTTTTAATTTTAGGATCTATGCCAGTATATGAAATAATTTTATTTTTATCGATATCATTATATAAATGCCCATCACCGCATCCTATATCAATTATTTTTGCATTATTGGGAATATTGTTTAATATTATTTCATAAGGATAAATTAATTTTCTTAAATTTGATTTAAAATTCATTTTTTTTATTGATCAATTGATGGGCAAATTTTATAAACAGTATAAATGTAAGTAACCAGGCGAGATAAGCATATCTGCTACTTGGGTGTGTCAAGATTAAAACCGCGTGTTGTGAAATTATAGTTAAATAAACAATGTAATATATATACAAGTGTTTTTTTATAATTATTATGTAGCTTATAAAAAATAAAATAATTATTCTATGAATATTATATAAAGGGTTCCATTCAAATAATTGATTTTTTAAAATTATTAAATTTTCATTCATAAAGTCTAAAACAACAAAAGAAAATATTCCATTTAAAAAAGACCCTAAATTTAAATAAAAATTCACAGAAGAATCAGTAAAAAAATTATAACTATTTCCAAAAAGATAATTATGCATTAGGCATAAGAAAATAAATAAATATCCAAATGAATTAAATAAAAAAAGTTCATATTTTTTAAATTTAATAAATAAATAAAAAGCAAACAAAATAAATATAATTGATGTTGGAAAAAAATTTGGTCTTAAAAAAACAGCAAGTGATAAAATGAATCCTAAAAAATATATAGATTTATTGTCATATTTTGTATTTTGATAGAAGCTTAATAGAACAAAAAAACTAAACAAAATAAGCATTATAGCTACTGATTCAGCATGATGCCTCGCATATTGCCAAATATAATTAAAGTGACCAAAGCCCATATTTTCAAAAATTGGAAAAAAAATAAATGAAATCAGTAATATTAATGCAATTTTTTTATTAATTATCTTTTCAAATATTTTATAAATAATTATTGGAATAAGGCTACAAATAACTAAATATCCGTAAGAGGTTTCTCCAAACATAATATTATTTAATGCACTAAAATAACGCATTCCTGGCATATAATAATAAATATCTTCTCCACCTCTAAGTGCTAATAATAAATTACCACTATTAATATTTTCAATTATATCTCTTCCAAATGAATAGTGAAGTAATCCATCTGCACCTCCTCTATAATAGCGTAATCCAAAAATTAAACTTGGGTCTCTTATAAAAGTTAGTAAAACTGTTGATGTGATTGAAATAAAGTAAATAATTAAATTAGAAATACTATTTTTATTAAATAAATATTTATAGAAAATTAATAAAATTATAAATAAAATAAATTTTTTTAAAAATTTTAAAAAAATTATTGTATAATTTTCATTAATTTTTAATTCTAAATTTGCATTTTTGTTTATAGAATATCCAATTAGATATAAAAAATCATTGTTTTTATTAAAGTTTAAACACTCATTTTTATTTACTTTTACAAAACTAGATTTTTTAATATCCTTTAATGTAATTTTATTTTTTGAAAAATAGTAGTATAATTCTCCCTTTGAACAAATTTTAGAATTTTGAGAAATTTTGTTTAGTTCAAACAAAACATAATATGGCATATCTCTTCTAAATTCTTTGTCATATCTAAAATTATATCTTAAAGAATTTATAGTGCCTATTCTTAGGTCTTCTCTAGAATTAAAATTAATCTTACTAGTTTTTCTTGAAAAGTGAGTATCTTGAAATATGCTATCAACAGAATATGCAAAACTTTTATCTATAAATTTTTTATTTTTTAAAAAAGAAGATTTTTTTTCAGCAGCTCCTTCAAATTTTACCTGATTGAATTTTTCATTAAAATCATTTTTCAATTCATAAATAATATTGTCGGGTAATAATTGATTAATTATATTAATATCTTTAAAATTCAAAAAAACTTGATGAGCTTCATGATAAAAAAATTTAGGTATAAATATATTTATCATAGTCAATATGAATATAGAAAATACAATAAATTTTTTTTCTAATAATTTCTTCAAATAATCTTTTTTTACTGAAAATAATGCTAATATTCCTATAAATATGAAAATTAAATCAAATTTATCATTAAGAGGTATTCCTAAATTTAGGAATATAATCAATAGAAATAATAGTTTAAAAAACATTAGTTTAATAATTTAGTTACAGATAGTTATATTAAAAATGATTAAAAATATATTTGTTTTAATAAGAATAAAAGATTGGATTAAAAATTTTATCATTTTCTTCCCTTTTTTATTTTCTGGCAATTTAGGTAATATTTCTGCATTTGGTGATTTATTGCTTGTTTTTATTAAGTTTGCATTGGCATCATCAATAATTTATATTTTTAACGACATTGTTGATGTTGAAAATGATAGAAATCATAAAACTAAAATAAACAAAAAACCGATTGCCAGCAATTTAGTTTCATTAAATTTAGCGTATATTTTAATTTCATCCCTTCTGTTAATTTTAATATTAATTCTATTTAACAATACTTTGATTTTAAGTCATATTATTCTTTATATTCTTTTAAATTTTTTTTATTCTGCAATTTTAAAAAAAATTGCATATGTAGATTTGTTATGTATCTCTGCTGGCTATCTAATAAGACTTGATGCTGGCTCAGAGGCTATTAATGTAAATACAAGTCTTTTACTTGCTTCTACTGTTTTCTCTTTATCATTATACATTATTCTAATTAAAAGATATTCTGAATATATTTATCAATCTAATATGAGAAATGTTTATAAACATTATTCTAAAAAAATTTTAAAATTTTTAATAACCATATCGGGAGTTATTTTTTTAATTTGTTGTTTTGTTTTCATAATTATACAAAAATTTTTTTTAATAATTATATATCCTTTTTTAATTTATTTAATTTTTAGATATTATTCTTCTTCACAAAAACTTACTTTAGGAGAATATCCAGTTGATTTAATATTTAAGGACAAAATTTTATTTTTATTATCATCATTAATTTTAATATTTACAATTTTAGTATATTACTTGGAGTTATAAATATGAATACTGATTGCAGACTTGAAAATTAATATATGGAAAACTTGAGTATTAAACTTTACTGGAATCTTGGGAGTGGAGAATTAAGTTATGGTAAATATAGCACTGATCATAAAATAAAAGTTAATGAAAAATTATCTATAGATGCAAGCGCTGCCTCAGAATATGGAGGCAATCCAAATAATTTGAATCCTGAGCAAGCACTTGCTGCAGCTATGAGCAGTTGTCATATGATGACTTTTTTAGCATTATCTGCAAAGATGAAATGGCCTGTTAAAACATATGAAGATAAAGCTGTTGCATATTTGGGTAAAAATTCAGATGGTAAAATTAGTATTAACAAAATACAATTAAATCCAAAAATTACTTTTAAGGATAATTTTATTGTTACTGAGAAACAAATGTCAGAAATGCAGGATAGATCTCATAGATATTGCTTTATTGCAAATTCTTTATCTACAGAAGTGAAAGTAGAAATAAAATAAAATGAAAAATATTTTAATAAAATCTGATTTAAAAAACAAAATTTTACATTTAACTTTAAATAACCCAGAAAATCAAAATACTCTTAGTGAAGAAATGATGATTGCATTAGAAGACAAATTAAAAAAAGCTTCAAAAAATCCTCTTATCAAAGTAATAATTATTTCCTCATCAGGCAAGGTTTTTAGTGCAGGTCACAATTTAAAAGATCTAAATGCTAAAAGATCTGAATCGGATAAAGGAAAAAGTTATTATAAAAAAATTTTTAATAGTTGTTCTAGTTTAATGATAAATATAGTTAAAAATTCTAAACCTATTATTGCAGCTGTAGATGGTATTGCAACAGCAGCTGGGTGTCAATTAATTGCTAGTTGTGATTTAGCTTATGCAAGTCAAGAATCTAAATTTGCAACACCTGGTGTTAATATAGGATTATTTTGTTCAACCCCCATGGTTGCTCTTTCTAGAACTGTTAACAAAAAATCTGCAATGGAAATGTTGTTAACTGGAGAATTAATTGATGCTAAGAAAGCATATCAAATAGGTCTGATTAATAATTATTATAAATCAAATCAACTTTTAAAAGAGGTATTTAATGTTGCTGAAAAGATAAGTTCTAAATCAATGGAAACTGTGAAAATAGGTAAAAAGGCTTTTTATAATCAAAGAGAAATGTCATTAGAAGACGCGTATAAATATACATCTTCGGTAATGGTTGAAAATATTTTAAAAGAAGACTCAAAAGAAGGCATAAACGCCTTTCTAGAAAAGAGAAAACCAAATTGGGAATGTTGATTTTTAAAAAAAGGTTATATAATAAATAAGATATGTTTGAAAATAAGTCGTATTCAAAAATTAAAATTGGATCAAATAGAGCATTTGGAAATATTTTTGGAACTATTTTTATAATTATTTTTTTTTACTTCTTATTAGTTTTAGATAACTTTAATATTTTTTTTCTATTTATCTCTTTATTATTTTATTTGGTTGCTTTTTTTTATCCAAAATATTTGTTTAAATTTAATTATGCATGGTTTAAATTTGGTAATTTTATAGGTCACTATGTTGCTTCTTTTGTAATGCTTTTTATTTTTTTTATAGTTGTTATGCCCACTGGGTTAATTTTAAAATTGTTTAACAAAGATATTTTAAGAAAAAAAATCAATTATAAAGAAAAATCATATTGGCTAAAGAGAGAATCAGAAATTAATTCAATGAAAAATCAGTTTTAATTATGTCATTTATTATAGAATTTTTTCAATTTATAAAAAAAAGAAAAAAATTCTGGCTTTTACCTATATTATTTTTTTTAGTTATTTTTGGTGGACTGATTGTACTTAGCCAAGGATCTGCTATTGCTCCTTTTGTTTACACACTGTTTTAAAAAGTGATAAAAAAATCTTTTTTTATATTAATTTATTTTTTCCTTTTATGGTTATTGATAGAATTTTTTGCTTATTTTGTAATGTTTAGTTTTTTTAAATATGGTGAATCATTTAAGAACAAAAATTATACATACCAACTATCAAGAATTAAATCCCCAATTAGTCACCCATTATTTTTTGGCCTTGATACATATGAAGAAAATGTTGAAGAAAACTCGATTGAATTTGTTTATGACCCCTACATATCATCACGTTTAAAGGCTAAATCTATTTCCAAGAGAGGCTTTGAGGTAGATGAATATGGATTTGTTCATAATGGAAAACCATACAATTATTTTGATAAAAATATAAAAAAAATAATTTTACTGGGTGGATCAACTGTTCAAGGAATTAAATTAAAAAATGAATGTACTATCTCAGCTTTTTTAGAAGCTTTTTTAAATCAAAATTCATTAGAAAAAAATTTTGAAGTAATTAATGCCGGTATAGGAGGTAGTTATTCGCCAATGCAGTTTGTTAGATTTGGACTTGAGCTTATTCATCTTGATCCAAAAATGGTAATTGCTTTAGATGGCTTCAATGATTATTGGCATAGCTTTTCAGCTAGTAAAGATTCTGCTGATTGGAATGGTATTGCAATACCAAATAGAACTAATTATCAAATGGCTTTTTTAGGTGCTGATCAGAATATTAATGTAGAATATTTTATACTTAAATACCCTTTAATTTCTAAAATATTCTGGAATTCATCAATGGCTACCATAAAAATATTTAATTTAATAAATAGAAATCAGAATTCTGATTTTGCTTATACAGAAAATCCATGGCCAAAATTATCACTGGATATAATGAAAAATATTTATAATCAAAATTCTCATGCAATTTTTTTTATCAAAAATTGGAAAAATTTAAATGGAATTGCCAATGCAAATAACATAAAGTCATATTTTTTTCTTCAACCAGTTATACCAATTTCTAATAAAAAATTCACTAAACAAGAAATAAGTAAATATGAATCTCATTTTACATCAAGACAAAATATAGATAAAAAAGAATATGAAGAGTCAATCAGAATTTTTTACCAAGAAGCAATTGATTTAATTGATTTAGATATTGCGAATGAAGATAGCAGTGTCTTTAATAATTCATTTGCAGACTTATCCCAAGTTTTTTTTGAAATTAAAGAAGATGTTTTTATTGATAATGTTCATTACACTGCTTTTGGTAATTATATATTAGCAAGAGAAATTCTTAAATATATAGCTAGTGATTTAGATATTAATCTAATAAATAAAACAAATTTGTTTTCAGAAACATGTTTAAAAACAAATTAAAATGACTTTAATTCTCGGTATTTCCGCTTTTTATCATGATAGTTCAGCAACACTTATAGAAAATGGTGAAATTAAAGTAGCAGTTCAAGAAGAGCGATTCACAAGGATTAAAAATGATGCTCAATTTCCAACAAATTCAATAAAGTATATTTTATCTTTTAGTAAGATTCAATTAAGTGAAATTGACTATATAGTTTTTTATGAAAAACCATTTCTCAAATTTGAGAGGATACTTGAAACTTTTGTTGCTGAAGCACCAAAAGGCTTTAATTTATTCAGGAAATTTATGCCTATATGGCTTAGAGAAAAACTTTTTCAAAAAAATGAAATAGTTAAAAATTTAAAGAATTTCGATAAAAATTTTAAAAGTCAAAAAATATTATTTGCTGAACATCATTTAAGCCATGCTTCAAGTGCTTTCTTCCCATCTCCTTTTGATGAAGCAATAATATTGACTTTGGATGGTGCTGGAGAATGGGCTACCACTACTGTTGCAATAGGAAAAAAAAATAAGATACAGTTATTAAAAGAGATACACTTTCCCCATTCTATTGGCTTGCTATACTCTGCTTTTACTTATTATCTCGGTTTTAAAGTTAATAGTGGAGAGTATAAAGTAATGGGCCTTGCTCCATATGGTGAACCTAAGTATACTGAATTAATTGAAAAAAATTTAATTAATATAAAAGAAGATGGATCATTTAGACTAAATTTATCATTTTTTAATTATACAACTGGATTAACAATGACTAATGATAAATTTACTAAACTTTTCAAGCGCAAAGTTAGAGATCCAAATAAAGATCAATTAACTCAATTTCATTTTGACATTGCTGCATCAATCCAAAAAATTATAGAAAAAGTAATTATAAAAATAACTAATCATTTATCAAATGAATATAAGATAAAAAATTTATGTTTAGCTGGAGGAGTTGCTCTTAATTGTGTATCAAATTCAAAAATTTTAAAAAAAGGAAAATTTAATAAAATATGGATTCAACCTGCTGCAGGTGATGCAGGAGGATCTTTAGGGTCTGCTTTGTTAGCATGGTATCATGAACTTCACAATAATCGAATAGTTAACAAAAAAACTGAAATGAAACACACATATTATGGTCCAGAATTTAGTGATCATGAAATCGGTGAAGCACTAAAACAACATAAAGCTAATTATCATCTATTGGATGTAGATGATCTTTTATCAAAAACTGCAGATGCTATAATTGATAAAAAAGCAATTGGATGGTTTCAGGGTAGAATGGAATATGGCCCACGCGCATTAGGGTCTAGATCTATAATTGCAGACCCTCGAGACCCAAAAATGCAAAAAAAATTAAACCTTAAAGTAAAGTTTAGGGAAAGTTTTAGACCTTTTGCCCCTGCAGTTTTGAAAGAATATTGCAATGAATTTTTTGATATTAACACTGAAAGTCCTTTTATGTTATTTACTGCTGATGTTAAAAAAGGCTTACGTGTCAAAGAAACTAAATATGATAAAAATTTTAACGGAGTTGAAAGATTAAATATTAAGAGATCAATAGTGCCAGCAATTACGCATGTTGATTATTCTGCAAGAATACAAACTGTAGACAAAGAAACCAATCCAAAATTTCATGCACTTATTTCTAATTTTAATAATAAAACTAATTGTCCTTTAGTAATTAATACTTCATTTAATGTTAGAGGAGAACCAATAGTTCATAATCCTGATGATGCATATAAATGTTTTATGAAAACTAATTTGGATGTTTTAGTTATAGGAAATTATTTTTTATTAAAAGAAGAGCAGTAAATATTTTTTAGTAAACTTTTTAATTATATTAAATCTACACATAAAAATGTTCTTTAACATTAAGGGACGAAATTAAGGTGATTATTAGATGATAATAATTATGAAAAAAGAACTTCGTCCCAATGCAACGAATAATTACTAATCTTCAAATTAGGCACGTTCGTGATTAAAATATGGCAATATTTTGATTACACTTACGTTACAAAGAATTCCTATTAACAACTAATTTATTGTGATAAATCATAGGAAATATAAGCTGGAGAGATGTGAGAGCGGTTTAATCAGCACGCTTGGAAAGCGTGCATAGTCAAAACATTATCTAGAGCTTAAACTCCCCTTTTTCTTTCAAAATCTAAAGTATTTCTTCAACGATTTTTCAATAAAAATTTGTTTTGTGTCACATAGGCGTCACTAATGAGTCTATTTTTGATCAACATTCCTCTTTGTTAGTGGTATGATAATTGAGATGAAAAAACTATTAATATTTATACTATTTTCCTTCTTTCTTTCACCTAGTATTTATTCATTAGAGATTTCAAAACCTTTATGGGAACAAATGAATTTTTTATCTTGTGTACAATTAAGTAGCATTAGTTGTTTTGATAAAGAATGTAAATTTGATTTAAAAAAGAATCAAATTCCTATGACAATTGATTTTAAAGCTAACGAACTTATTTTTCCTTTAATTGAAAGAAAGCATAAAATAATTAATAAAAACTTACGCGATATGATTTCACACTTTGAAAATGTAATAATAACAAAAGATGAAATGATTACAATTGAACACAATCAAGATAACAATAATAATGCTACTAATTTAAATTTTGTAAGAATTTCTAGCTCATTTCCTTTTGGTGTATCACATGTATTTATCGGATCGGGCATTTGCACTACTAGTAAATAATAATTTATTTGCACACATGATGAAAAAACTCTTCTTACTTATTGGCTTGCTTGTGTTCCTAGTGCCGTCATCTGTCTATGCTGAGGAAACAACACTTCATTGCAATTGCTATGAAGCTTTGGGGGCCGATGTAGAAGATTTAACTACGGATTGTGGTTTGTATAATCAATTAAAAATAAAAATAGATATTGAAGATAAAAAATTTATTGCAAAAACGGATTTTAGTACCTCGCTTCGTAAAAATGAATTCGAATTTGAACTTGAAACTTTAAATATTTCTGATGATATATTGCAAGGTAGTAAAAATTTTTTTGGTGAATGGATTTATGAAAATGATGGAACAAAATGGCGTGAAGTATTAGGATATGATTTTGAGTTAGATAGGTACTCTGGAGTATTATATTTTTCTATTTCCGGATCTAGAAAACTTTCTGAGTCATGTGGAAAAAAAATTTGGATTTCTTCATGCACTAAATACTCTGAGTTTTATACAAACTCTTTTGAATATCAATGTAAGAAAATTGATAAATTACTTTGATCACAACTTCTCCTAATTTCAAATCACATAATCACAACGATCACGCCAACTAAATAATGATGAAAAAAAACTCTTTTTACTCATCGGTTTTTTTGTGTCACTTTTGCGTCACTTAGCGTCACTTTTTTATCCCATTAAATCCTATTCGTGTTAATATGATCGCAGAAATAGAGAGTGATAAGTGGTAAAATTTTTGTGTATAGCTTAAAAAAATCCTCCATCTAGCTCTCATTGACCGAAGTGGAGAGATGTGAGAGTGGTTTAATCAGCACGCTTGGAAA
>PBDN01000001.1 GCA_002718135.1 Pelagibacteraceae bacterium
AAATTTGCGCATATGTTTTACAAACCTGGGGCTGCAATACAAAAAAATTTAGCAGAGGCAGACGGATCAAGAGATAATTTGCCACCGCCAGCTGATGCACCTAAACAATTTGGTTTAGGTATTAAGAGAGAAGAACCAAAACATTATTAATATGTTAAAAAAAAAAGGAGAAAATTAAAAATGTCAACTTTTGTATATATGACTAGGTGTGATGGTTGCGGACATTGTGTAGACATTTGTCCCTCTGACATCATGCATATTGATGAAACTATTCGAAGAGCAAAAAACATAGAACCTAATTTTTGCTGGGAATGCTATTCTTGCGTAAAGGCTTGTCCAAATCATGCTATAGATGTTAGGGGTTATGCCGATTTTGCTCCAATGGGGCACAGTGTAAGAGTTAGACGAGAAGAAGAAAAAGGTACAATTTCATGGAAAATAAAATTTAGGAACGGAACAGTTAAAGATTTTGTTTCTCCTATTACGACAAAACCTTGGGGTAAGTTTATCCCCAAATTGTCTGAAGAAGAAAAGCCAAATCAAGGTGAAATCAATTCACAAACTTTATATTCAGAGCCTAAAGGTTTAAATACTGATAAAGAATTGCCTACGATTAAGAAAGAGTCTTTTAAGAAAGGTGTTTATTATTAATGTCAAAAATCAAAACATTTTATGAGGATTGTGACATTCTTGTTGTAGGTGGTGGAATGGCAGGTACAGGTGCTACCTTTGAAGCAAGACACTGGGGTAGAGATCTTAAAATAGTTTGTGTGGAAAAAGCAAATATTGACAGAAGTGGTGCAGTTGCTCAAGGTTTGTACGCAATTAATTGTTATATGGGAATGCAGTGGGGTGAAAATCAACCTGAAGATCATGTTCGATATGCACGGAATGATTTAATGGGTTTAGTTAGAGAAGATTTAGGCTACGATATGGCAAGACATGTTGACTCTACAGTTCATATGTTTGATGAATGGGGCCTTCCCATGATGCATAATAAAGAAACTGGAAGATATCAGCGTGAAGGAAAATGGCAGATAATGATCCATGGAGAGAGTTATAAACCTATTGTCGCTGAGGCAGCTAAAAAGTCTGCGGATAAAATTTATAATAGAATAATGATTACCCATCTTTTGATGGATGAAAATAATGAAAATAGAGTTGGTGGCGCTGTAGGATTTAATATGCGTACCGGTAACTATCATGTTTTTAGGGCTAAAGCAGTTATTGTTGCAGCAGGTGGAGCTTCTCATATTTTTAAACCTAGGGCTGTTGGGGAAGGTATGGGTCGTACTTGGTATGCTCCATGGAGTAATGGATCTGCTTATGCACTGCCAATTGCTGTAGGTGCCAAAATGACTCAAATGGAAAATAGAATAGTATTGTGTAGATTTAAAGATGGGTATGGTCCAGTAGGAGCATATTTTTTACACCTTAAAACATATACTCAAAATGCTAATGGAGAAAATTATGAAAAAAAATGGTATGAGCAAACAAAAAAATTGGTTGGAGAATATATAGATCATCACCCAACACCTACATGCTTAAGAAATCATGCTTTTATCCAAGAAGTTATGGCAGGTGGAGGTCCAATTCATATGGTTACTAAAGAGGCTTTTCAAGACCCACATCTAGAAACAGTAGGTTGGGAAAATTTTCTTGGAATGACAGTTGGACAAGCAGTAGTTTGGGCATCTCAAAACATAGATCCAAAATATCAAAACCCTGAGTTAACTACTTCAGAACCTTATGTAATGGGTTCACATGCAACATGTTCGGGGGCTTGGGTAAGTGGTCCAGAAGATTTATCACCTCCTGAATACTTTTGGGGATATAATAGAATGACAACTGTTCAAGGACTTTTTGGTGCAGGCGATACTGTTGGTGGAAGTGCACACAAATTTTCGTCCGGTTCTTTTACTGAAGGCCGTCTTGCAGCAAAAGCTGCGGTAAAATATATTCAAGAAGAAAAAGCAAATGATATAAAAGTTAGCGATGAACAATGTAAGAATTTTCAAAAGATTATTTATAAACCGCTTGAAAATTATACAGTAGGAAGAAATGAAATTACTGCTGGCACAGTATCACCAAGTTATATACTTCCTTTACAAGGCCTTCAACGACTTCAAAAAATTATGGATGAATACGTGGGTGGAATTTCATTTAATTATATGACAAATGAAAATACATTAAAAAAAGCTTTAGAGCTATTAGATTGGTTACAAGAAGATTTAGAAAATATAGGCGCCCAAGATTATCATCAACTTATGAGAGCTTGGGAATTAAAACACAGAACACTTACATCTCAGTGTGTAACTGAACATACTTTATTTCGTAAAGAAACACGTTGGCCAGGTTATTACTATAGAGGAGATCATATGAAGCTTGATGATGAAAATTGGCACTGTTTGACTGTTTCAAGGCGTGATCCAAAAACAGGAAAATTTTCAATGGAGAAAAAACCGGTTTATCATATAATTGATGAAGAGAAGAAAAAGGTTGCTTCATAATTCAAAAAACTGTGATGGATTTAATTAAAAAGTCTGATGAAGCAATTCTAAAAATAGCAAATCCTATATGGGATAATTTAATTAATTGTTCCAATAAAAAAGATTACAGTGGCTTCACTAAAGATTTTTCATCACAGATGCTTTATGGAGCAAATGAAGTTGAATTAGGTAAACAATGGGCAAATAATGAATTATTAAAAAATCTATCTACTAATAGAGAATTTTTAGGTTGTATAAGAAGAAACGATTATATTACTGTATTATTTAAACAAAAGAGTGACTCCCTTCCAGGTGATTTTTTGGGAAGATTAGTTATAGGCTTAGAAGGTGATCAAATAAAAGTATTTGGAGCTACAATTTTTTAAGAATTAGTGAATAAATTAAACTTTTCCAAAACTTAAAGAATAAAAATCTTTTGGTGTGAGTGTTAAGTCTAAAATTATTTTTATTGAAACTATGAACACAATTATAGCTAGAATTCCTCTAAGTTCTTCACCTCTTAATTTAGTCGCTAATTTTGCTCCTATTTGTGCACCAAATACACCCCCAATTATCATTAATGATGCTAAAACTACATCAACAGTTTGGTTTAAGTAAGATTGAAAAAATGTAGAATTTGCTGTTACAAAAATAATTTGAAACAAAGAAGTGCCAACAACAACATTTGTTGACATTCCCAAAATATACACCATTGCTGGTATCATAATAAATCCACCCCCAACTCCCATCATTGCTGATAAAATTCCTACAAAAAAACCAATAAAAATTGGAGGTATGATACTTATGTATAATTTTGATCGTCTAAATCTAAACTTAAATGGTAATCCATGTATCCACGAATGTTGATGTAGTTTTTGCCTTATTGAAGAGGTTGTTCTATACTTTCTATAAGTTTTTACACTTTCAAATAACATTGATAATCCTATCAAAGTTAAGAAAATAATAAATAATAATTGAATAACTATGTCTATTTGTCCATAATTTCTTAGTACTTTAAACAGATTAACTCCGACAGTTGATCCCACTACACCTCCCGCTAAAAGAAAGAATCCCATTTTAAAATCAACATTGTTTCTTCTCCAATGTGCTATTGCTCCTGAAATAGAGGATGCTAAAACATGTGGAGCTTCTGTTCCTACAGCAACTGCTGGTGGGATGCCTAAAAAAATTAGAAGAGGGGTCATTAAAAATCCACCTCCCACTCCAAATAATCCTGATAAAATTCCGACAGAAATACCAATAAAAACAATTAAAAAAATATTAATATTCATTTCTGCTATAGGGAGATAAATACTCATAATTATTACTAATTATATAATTTAACGATAAAAGTAAATTAATATGCAAAATTAGATTATCAACAAAAAAAAGATAATAAATACTTCCATATTTCATTTGAATCCACTAACTATAGATCTGAATATAGAGGACTCAATCAAGAGAATCCGATCTTAAGAAAGACTTAAGTAAGATACTCAAGATCTACCTCTCTTTAAATTTTTTGAGGAGTGACGAATGAATCTTGAAGACTTAAGGAAAATTACAATTGTGATTATATTTGTGATTTTTCCTTACACAATAAATGCTGAAGATACCCAAAAGGTAATATTATCTACAAATTGGCTTGCACAAGCTGAACATGGTGGTTTTTATCAAGCTCTTGCTGAGGGTATTTATAAAAAATATAATTTAGATGTTGAAATAAGACAAGGTGGTCCTGGGATAAATACTAAAGCACTTTTAGTTGCAGGAAAAGTTGATTTTAATATAGGAGGAAGCGCAGGGGCTCTTAATTTCGTGAACGGTGAAGTTCCATTTAAAGCCGTTGCTGCTATTTTTCAAAAAGATCCACAAGTTTTAATTTCTCATCCCAATCAAGGAAATGACAAAATTGAAAATTTTAAAGGAAAAAAAATTTTAATATCAAAATATAATCAAGTTACTTTTTGGCCATTTCTAAAAGCAAAATATGGATTTACAGATGATCAAATAAAACCTTATAATTTTAGTTTACAACCATTTTTAGAAGATAAAACTTCAATACAACAGGGTTACCTTACTAGTGAGCCATATTCAATACTTAGTAAAGCGGGATTTCAGCCGGTTGTAAATTTACTAGCTGACAATGGATACATGCCATATGCTACTACTATTGAAACTTCAATTGAAAAAATTCAAAACAATCCTAAGCTGATTCAAAATTTCGTGGATGCTTCAATAGAAGGATGGTATTCTTACATTTATGGAAATCCAGAATTAGGAAATCAATTAATTAAAAAAGATAATCCTGAAATGTCTAATGATTTATTAAATTATGCAAGAGATGAAATGAAAAAAAGAGGGATAGTCTTCTCAGGGGATACTGAAAAAATGGGTATCGGGGCAATGACTGATTCTAGGTGGAAATCTTTTTTTGAATTAATGAGAGACCAAGGTTTATATCCTGAAACGCTAGATTATAAAAAAGCCTATACTTTAAATTTTGTTAATAATGATAAATGGATCGGTTATGAAAATAAATATTGATGATAACAAACTTAAATAAAAACAATAAAAAAAATAAAAATATATTAGCAGAATTAGATCAAGTAACTAAGATTTTTACTAACGGTGAAGTTGTTTTAAAAAACTTAAATTTAAAAATATTTAAAAATGATTTTATTACTCTTTTAGGAAAGTCTGGATGTGGAAAAACAACCATATTAAAAATTTTATGTGGTCTTTTAAAAACAACAGAAGGTAAAGTTAATTGGCCTACATCAACTTTTAAAAATTCTGAAAAAAATCCCGCTAATTTAAGTGTTGTTTTTCAGGATCCAAATTTATTACCGTGGTTAAATGTATTTGATAATATTTTTTTACCGTTAAAGTTAAATAAGAAAAATAGAAAAAAAAATTATCAGACTGTTATGAACTTTATTGAATTAGTGGGACTAACTCATTTTAAAGATTATTTTCCCAGTCAATTGTCTGGTGGTATGAAAATGAGGGTTGCTATTGCAAGAGCACTAATAACTAAACCAAAAGTTATTTTAATGGATGAGCCATTTGGAGCATTAGATGAAATTACTCGTTTTAAGTTAAACAATGATCTGTTGAATATTTATAAAAAATATAAGTTAACTATTATTTTTATTACTCATAGTATTTATGAGTCTGCTTATTTATCTAATAAAATTGCATTAATTTCAGATAGACCAGCTAGTATTAATGAAATAATTTATTTAGATAAAGATGAAGAAAAAAATGAGGATTATTATTTAAGTACAGATTATTTAAATAAATGCAAAAAAATTTCTAAAAAATTTAATTATTATAATGAGGTAGCTAATGAAGAATAAAGTTTTTTTAGCCCCATCCCTTTTATTTATTATATTAATTTTTCTATGGGAAATTATTTTGATTATTAATGAAACTCCCCATTATATTATCCCAAAACCTTCGCTAGTATTTATAACTATAATTAATGAATGGAATAGTTTAATTTCAGCTATGTTAATAACTTTAAGTGTAACACTTTTAGCACTTTTGATGGCTGTGATATTAGGTTTTGCTATAGCTGTAATTATATCTCAATTTAAAATTTTTGAAATTAGCTTTATGCCTCTAACAGTCGTTCTTCAAGTAACACCTATAATTGCAATTGCTCCATTAATTATTATTCTAATTGATAATACATTTATAGCTGCACTTATCTGTGCATGGTTAGTTGCTTTTTTTCCAATTTTATCAAATACCCTAGTGGGTTTGAAGAGTATTGACCATAGTTTAGTGGATTTATTTTTTTTGTATAAAGCAAATAAATTTCAAAAGTTGTTATTTTTACAAATTCCTTCAGCTTTACCATTTTTTTTATCTGGATTAAAAATAAGTGCAGGCCTATCGTTAATTGGAGCAATTGTTGCTGAGTTTGTAACAGGAATCGGCGGATCTTCATCGGGTCTTGCATATATAATAATTGAATCTAGTTATAGATTAGAAACTGCCAAAATGTTTGCGGCTTTAATTTTAATTGCTTTAACAGGAATAATTATTTATGTGTTTATTCATCTTATTAGTAAAATAACTCTTAAAAATTGGCATGAAAGTGAAAAAATCAAGGAATTATGAAATATATATTAATCTCTGCAGTTAGTAAGGATGGTTACATTGCTAGATATCCAGGAGATCTACCTAATAAATGGACCTCTACAGAGGAGCAAAATATTTTTAAAAAAGATATTAAATCTTGCTTTTGGTCAGTAATGGGAAGAAATACACATGAATTATCTTTTAATTTAAATAGGAAAAGGATTATTTTTACTAATTCAGTTAATAAATATAAAAAAATTAATAAAAATCATATTTATTTCAACCCCCAAAAAGGATCTCTTAAAAGTTTATTAAATATAATTAAACCAAAACATAATTTATGCATATTAGGTGGCACAAAGGTAAATGATTATTTTTTGAAAAAAAAAATAATTGATGAATTTATTATAACAGAAGAGCCCATTGAATTCAAAAGTGGATTAAAACTATTTTCAAAACTAAAATGGAATGATTTACTAAACAATCATATTAAATTTGGTTTATTAAAAAAACAAAAAATAATTAATAAAAGGGGTGCTATATATTTTCATTTTTTAAAAAAATAATTTTCAATTTTTTCAGCTTCAATTAAGTCATCATATTTATTGATATTGAAAAAAGGATCATATTTATATTCATCAAAATTTATTACATTAAATTCATGTCTTCTTGCCCATAATTCAATTTTTCTAATCTTTTCTTTTTCTATCGCATATTTTAAATCTTCTTCAAGGCTGATATGCCAGATAGAAAAAATTGGATGGTTTCTTCCAAAACTATTAGCAAAAATAATCTTTTTGTTATTATTTAATGCTGAATTATATAGTTTATCAACCAAGTTTAATGGAAAAAAAGGAGTATCTCCTGCGAAGGTTACTACCCATTCATGATTTGAATTATTTGATTTTACCCATTTTAATGCAGCATGAATTCCAGCTAGAGGACCTAAATATCCTTTAATAATATCTGAGAATATTGGTAATTTTAATTTATTAATAATTTTGTCATCTGAATTACAATTAATTGTTAAGTTTGAAACTTGAGATTTTGATCTTTGAATTATTCTATCAATAATTGAACAATTATTAAATTTTTTTAAACATTTAATTCCACCCCCCATTCTAGTTGATTTTCCCCCAATCAGTATACAGCCCGTAACTTGTTTCATTTTTAATAAACTCTACTTTTCCCCGAAAGCAATGTAAATCTTTTTCCTTTAGCTCGCCCAATTAATGTCAGATTTGTTTTATTTGCTAGCTCAACACCCCAGGCAGTAAATCCAGATCTAGATATTAAAATAGAAATATTCATTTTAACTGTTTTAATAATCATTTCACTTGTCAATCTTCCAGTAGTATAAAATATTTTATTTTTAGCTAAAACTTTATGCATAAACATATATCCTGCTATTTTATCAACTGCGTTATGGCGACCTACATCTTCCATATAAATTAAAGGATTACTTTTTTCACAAAGAACACAACCATGTATAGCCCCAGCTTCTAAATATAAACTTGGAGTTAAATTAATTTTTTTTGACAATTCATAGATCCATTCTTTTTTAATTTTTGTCTTACTTCGTAATTTAGTTTTTTCAAGTTTTTCATAAATATCTCCAAATATTGTTCCTTGAGCACAACCTGAAGTTGTGATCTTTCTTTTCATTTTCTTTTCATAATTTGTTTTTCTTTTAGTTCTTATGACTATCGTTTGAATGTCTTTATCATATTCAATTTTTTTAATTTTTTCATATGGAAAAATCATATCTTGATTCAAAAGATACCCTATTGCTAAATATTCTGGGTAGTCATTGATGCTCATCAAAGTAACAATTTCTTGATTATTAAGAAAAATTGTCAAAGGTCTTTCTTGAACTACTTTTGTGTTTATTTTCTCATTTAGTTCATTAAATCCACTAACTTTATCAAATAAAAAACTATTATTGATATTTGGTTGAATTAAATATTTGTTTTTTTTCATAACAATAATAAAGTATATAAAATAAATTAAACTTTACTTTAAAATGGAATTTTTTAAAATATTATATGACTCATTTATTTTAATTTTTTCTTTTAATTTAGATTTATACGAAATTATATTTCTTTCCATAAGAACTTCTTTATTTGCAACCATAATTGCTTCTTTTCTTGGAATTATTACTGCTTATTATTTGGCAAATAATAAATCAAATTTATTTAAAATAATTACTCTATTTTTGAATTCATTAACTGGAATACCACCAGTAGTAGCAGGTCTCATAGTTTTTTTTATTTTTTCAGATAATGGGCCATTTGGAATTTTTAATATAATATATTCTCCTACTGCGATGGTTATTGCGCAAATTATAATAGTTTATCCAATTATATCATCACTCATAAAAGAACTTTTTGAAGAGTTTTATTTTCATTACAGTGATTCTTTAAAATCATATAATATGAAAAATTTTACTGTAATTTACATATTTATAAAAAATAATCATTATATGGTTTTAACAATATTACTGACTGCATTTGGTAGAGCTATTTCAGAAGTAGGTGCAGTGATGATTGTTGGAGGCAATATTGAACATTATACAAGGGTAATGACTAGTGCAATCTCTCTTGAAACAAGTATGGGAAATCTTGAAAAAGCAATGTCTTTAGGTATCATACTTATTTTAATCACTTTGATTATTAATTTTTTTTCATTTAAATTAAATAAAAGGTTATATTAATGAAAGTTATCGGAATAGTTGGATTAAAGAATTCAGGAAAAACTACTACTATAAAAAATTTAATAAAATATTTTAATTCAAAAAAATTAGTAGTTGGAACTATCAAGCATGCTCATCACAATTTTGAAATTGATAAAGAAGGAACTGATAGCTTTATTCATCGACAATCAGGAGCTCAAGAAGTTATTATTAGTTCATCAAAACGATGGGCAAAAATAGAAGAAAGGACAAATAAAAAAGAACGTTCTTTAAAATATCTAATAAAAAAAATTGAGAGATCCGATATTTTATTAATAGAAGGTTTTAAAAAAGATAATCATAAAAAAATAGAAATTTACAGGAAAGTGGACACTAATAATAAACCACTTTATACAAAATTAAAAAATGTTGTTGCAATTGTTACAAATGATAAAATTAGGACAAAATTACCTATATTTAAACTAGAAGAAATTGAAAAAATTGCTAGATTTATTCTCAACAATTGTAAAAAATGAATTTAAAACCTCTAAAAAAAGATAAAGTAGTTAGTTTTCTCAAATCTTATAATACTAAAAGATTATCTGAAGAAAAAATTCAAGTTATTAATGCAAACAATAGAATTTTATCAAAGAATATTTACTCTAAAATTAATACTCCGCCGTTTAATAATTCAGCTGTGGATGGTTACGTTATTAGAAATTTAGATATAAAAAATGAACAAAAATATAAATTAGTACGCAAAATAAAAGCAGGTGGAAAAGATAGAATTATTCTAAAAAAAAATCAGGCAGCAAGGATTTTTACAGGTGCAGTTATGCCAATTAATTCATGTACTGTTGTAATGCAGGAAAATGCTTTTGAAGAAAATGGATTTGTAAAATTTATAAAAAAACCAAAAAAAAATGTAAATTGGAGGTTGGCAGGAGAAGACGTTAAAAAAAATAAACTATTATTAAAAAGAGGAACTTTAATTAAGGCAGAAAATTTAAGTTTGTTAGCATCAGTTGGTTTAAATTATGTACATGTTTATAAAAAAATTTCTATTGGTTTTTTTACTAGTGGAAATGAATTAAAAAATCCAACCACAAAACTAATTGGCTCTCAAATTAATAACTCAAATCGTTTTGCAATTTATTCTCTCCTAAAAAAATCAGGATTTAGCGTTGTAGATTTAGGAGTATTAAAAGATAGTAAGCAAAAAATAAATCATTCACTTTCAGAAGCATCAAAAAAATTTGATATATTAATTACTGCGGGTGGTGCATCAGTTGGAGAAGAAGATCATATAATTAAAGTTATAAAAGAAATTGGTAAAATTAACTTTTGGAAAATTGCAATTAAACCTGGAAGACCACTAGCTTTTGGAGAAATCAAAAAAAAACCTATTTTTTGTTTACCAGGAAACCCGGTATCTGTATTTTTATTAATTGCAATGATAGTTAAACCTTTTTTATTCAAACTATCAGGTACAGAATGGAAAGATCCAAAACATATTCCTGTAAAAATAAATTTTAGTATGAAAAAAAAGACACAAAGAATGGAGTGGTTAAGAGTTAATATTGAAACAAAAAATTCAAAAGAATTGATTGTAAAAAGATACTCAAAACAAGGATCCGGCATTATAAGTTCAATAGTATTTTCGGATGGTATTATTGAAATTCCTGAAAATAAGTCTTTTTTAAAGCCAGGAGATATATTTCAATTTTATTTCTCTGATATATTATATTAATTTTTTTTAATAATTTGATAATAGATAATTATTTTTTCATCCTCTTTTATACATTTTATATATTTGTATTTTGACTGTTCACAGTAATGTTTAAAATCCATTTCAGCGAGTGGGTCCGTACAAATAACTTTAACTCTATCAAGATTTTTTAAGCTTTGAGCCAATTTTCGAGCTTTAAGAACTGGTATTGGGCATTCCATACCTATCGCATCTAAAATTATTTCTTTAGAATATCTATTATTTTTCATCTTTAATTTATTATAACTATACACTATATCTTTAAAAAAATGGAAAAATTTATTTCTCAGACACATCTTTCAATAAAAAAAAAGAAAAAAAGATGGACACCTAAAGGTAGGCAAAGTGATTCAAAATCTCTAAATCAAGTCAGAGAAGTTATAGGTGATGACTCTTATTCAAGATTTTTGTTGATTGAATATTTACACCTCTTAAATGACAAGTTTGGAGCTTTGCTAGATAATCATTTAGTGGCTTTATCAGAAATAATTAATATACCTCTTTCAGAGGTTTATGAAGTTACAACATTTTATGCACATTTTAAAGTTATAAAAGATCCAAATAAAAAACCACCTAATATAACAATCAGAGTATGTGAAAGTTTAACATGCGAAATGTTTGGATCTAAAAAATTAATTGAAGATTTAAAATTACAAAATACAGATCAGCAAATAGAAATATTGACAGGTCCTTGTATGGGAAGATGTCAAAATGCACCAACTGTCTGTGTGGGTAAAAAATACGTTGATAATGCGAGTGTTGAAGATATTTTTAAAGTTTTAAAGGCAAAAAACTTTAAATCAGAACTTCCAACGTATTCAAATCTTAAAGAATATTTAGATGGCAAAGGTTATAACTTACTAGAAAAAATCAGAAATAAAAAAATTTCGATTAATGAAATTAAAACTATTATAGAAAAGAGTAATTTGAAAGGTAAAGGTGGTGCAGGATTCCCAACTTCAAAAAAATGGGATTTTGTTTTATCTAATCCAGGTCCACGATACCTAGCTATAAATGCAGATGAAGGAGAAGTAGGAACTTTTAAAGATAGATATTATCTAGAAAAAGATCCTCATAGATTTATTGAAGGAGTTTTAATAAGTGGAGAGGCAATTGGGGCTCATGAAATTTATATATATTTGAGAGACGAATATCCAGCAGCCATGGAAATACTAAAAAAAGAAATATTTGAATTAGAAAAGAATGAAATTATTAAAAAAGACTATATAAATATTAGGAGAGGAGCCGGCGCATATATTTGTGGCGAAGAGTCTGCAATGATAGAAAGTATAGAAGGTAAAAGAGGCCTTCCAAGGCATAGGCCACCCTATGTTGCTCAAGTGGGTTTATTTGGCAAACCAACTTTGGTAAATAATGTTGAGACAGTTTATTGGCTTAGAGATATAATAGAGAGAGGTTCAAACTGGTATTCTAATCAAGGAAAAAATGATAGAAGAGGTTTTCATAGTTTTTCAGTTTCAGGTAGGGTTAAAAAACCTGGAGTTAAAATTGCACCAGCTGGTATAACAGTAAAAGAATTAATTGATGATTATTCTGGTGGAATGTTAGAGGGACATATTTTTAAAGCATACCTTCCCGGAGGTGCTTCGGGTGGAATTCTTCCAGCAAGTTTAGATAATATACCTTTGGATTATGGTGTAAAGGAATTAGAAGACGAAGGTTGTTTTTTAGGATCAGCAGCAATAGTAATTTTATCTGATAGAGATAAAATGAGAGATGTTGGATTGAATTTAATGCATTTTTTTGAAGATGAAAGTTGTGGTCAATGTACCCCATGTCGTGTAGGCACAGAAAAAACAGTTAAAGAAATGAAAGAAAAAAATTGGAGTTTATCTAAATTGAAAGATTTATCTTTAGTAATGTCTGATGCATCTATATGTGGATTGGGACAAGCTGCTACCAATCCTCTTAACTCTATAATAAAACATTTTTCAAAGGAATTAAAATTGAATGAGTAAAGATGAGATAAGTTTCTTTATTAACGGCAAAAAAGTGAAAGCTAATTCTGAAAATACTATATGGGAAATTTCAAAATCTTTAGGAATAGAAATTCCTCATTTATGTTATAGTGAAGAACCAGGTTACAGAGCTGATGGTAACTGTAGAGCTTGTATGGTAGAAATAGATGGCGAAAGGGTTTTATCTGCTTCATGTATTCGCAAACCTATTGAAGGCATGAAGGTATATACCTCTTCAGATAGAGCTAAAAAATCGAGAGAATTAGTTTTTGAATTGTTATTAACGGATCAACCAGAAAAAAAGATTGCTCACGATCCAAATTCAAATTTTTGGAACTGGATAGATAAAATAGAATTAAACGAATCTAGATTTAATAAAAAAAACTTTATAGAACCTGACGCTTCACATCCTTCAATGGCAGTAAATTTAGATGCATGTATACAGTGTAATTTATGCGTAAGAGCCTGCCGGGAAGTTCAGGTAAATGATGTGATAGGAATGGCGTATAGGGGTGAAAACTCAAAAATAGTTTTTGATTTTGATGATCCTATGGGTGATAGTACATGTGTTGCATGTGGAGAATGTGTACAGGCTTGTCCAACTGGAGCACTTATGCCAGCCTCAATTGTAGATGAAAAATCTGTTGGTTTTTCAGAAGTAGATAAAAAAATTAATAGCGTATGCCCATATTGTGGAGTTGGTTGTCAGTTGGAATACAATATTAAAGATAATGAAATTAAATATGTAAATGGTAGAAACGGACCTTCAAATAAAAATAGACTTTGCGTAAAAGGAAGATTTGGTTTTGATTATATAACTAACAAAGAGAGATTAACAAAACCATTAATAAGACTAGACAATAAAGATAAAAAAAATTCTTTAGCTATAGATCCTTCAAATCCATTAACACACTTTAGAGAAGCTTCTTGGGACGAAGCATTAAACTTGGTAGCAGAAAAATTTATAAGAATTAAAAAAACTGAAGGAGGTAAAGGTTTAGCAGGCTTTGGTTCAGCTAAGTGTTCAAATGAAGAGGCATATTTGTTTCAAAAACTAATAAGAACTGGCTTTCAAACTAATAATGTAGATCATTGCACAAGGTTGTGTCATGCATCGTCAGTAGCAGCATTGTTAGAAACAATTGGTTCAGGAGCAGTAACCGCGCCCTTTTTTGAAGTTAAAAATTCTGATGTAATAGTTGTTATTGGTGCAAACCCTACTGAAAACCATCCTGTTGCAGCAACGTTTTTTAAAAATGCAAAAAAAAATGGTGCTAAAATGATTGTAATGGATCCAAGAGGCCAGGCATTAAAAAAATATGCAGATTATATGGTTCAATTTACCCCAGGCTCTGATGTAGCTTTACTGAATTCATTAATGTATGTGATATTAAAAGAAAATTTATATGATAGAAATTATATCAAAGAACATACTATAGGATTCGATGAATTAAAAAAACACTTACAAGATTATGACCCAAAAAGAATGTCAAAAATATGTGGAATAGAAGAAAAAATCTTATATGAGGTTGCAACAACATTTGGTAAAGCTAAAAATGCAATAATTTTTTGGGGAATGGGTATATCTCAACACACTCATGGAACAGATAATGCCAGATGTTTAATTTCATTAGCATTAATGACTGGAAATGTTGGAAGACCAGGAACAGGTTTACATCCTTTAAGAGGTCAAAACAATGTTCAAGGAGCTTCAGATGCAGGACTTATACCAATGATGTTTCCAGATTATAATTTAGTGGATGATAATAATAATTTAGATTTTTATAAAAAATTTTGGGATTCAGATTTAGATTCCGAAAACGGCTTAACTGTAGTTGAAATTATGGATTCTATTCATGAAAAAATTATTAAAGGGATGTATATATTAGGAGAAAATCCAGCAATGTCAGATCCTGATGTATCACATGCTAGAGATGCTCTTTCTAAATTAGATCATTTAGTTGTACAGGATATATTTTTTACTGAGACGGCAAGATTTGCTGATGTAATACTCCCTGCCTCTGCTTGGCCTGAAAAAGATGGAACTGTAACAAATACTAATAGACAAGTACAAATGGGAAGAAAAGCTGTCCCACTTCCTGGAGAAGCAAAAGAGGATTGGTGGATTATAGTAGAGATAGCTAAAAAATTAGGTTTAAATTGGAATTATAGTCATCCAAAAGAAATATTTGATGAAATGAAAGAAGCTATGCCATCACTTAATAATATTTCATGGGAGCGTCTAGAAAAAGAAGATTCAGTAACTTATCCATGTGATTCCCCAACAGAACCAGGTAAAGAAGTTGTGTTTGGAGATAATTTTCCGATAGAAGGAGGAAAAGGAAAATTTGTACCCGCAAAAATTATACCTTCAGATGAATTACCTGATAAAGAATTTTCAATGATTTTAACTACGGGTAGACAACTAGAACATTGGCATACAGGTTCTATGACTAGAAAATCATCAAATTTAGATGCAATTGAACCTGAACCAACAGTAAGTTTGTCACCATATGACATAGAACAAATTAAGCTTAAACAAGGTGATTATGTAAATGTAACTACAAGAAGAGGATCTATTAAATTAAAAATAAGAAAAGATAATTCAATTCCTAAGGGTTTAATATTTATACCATTTTGTTATTATGAAGCTGCAGCAAATATTTTAACCAATTCAGCATTAGATCCATACGGTAAAATTCCTGAATTTAAGTATTGTGCTGCAAAGCTAGAAAACTTATCCCGATAATATTTGATAATTTTTCATTATAATATTTTTATTTTAATATAAATATGATTAAAAAAGGTTATGAAAAAAATATTTATTATATTAGCTTTCATTTTTGCTTTAAGTAGCTGCTCTACTTTGTCTGATATCAATGAAAGTATTAAAGGAGATGGAGTTCCTTACATACCTGGTGTGTAATTAACTTTAGTGGTGCCGGCTGAGGGACTCGAACTCTCGACCTGATGATTACAAATCAACTGCTCTACCAACTGAGCTAAGCCGGCGAATTTCTGAAATCCAAACTATAAGAAAGTTTAGTTCGTTAACTTAAATATACTAATTTATTCAATAATCAATATTATATTTTTTGTTATATTCGTAAAGAGCAATTGATGCGGCATTAGAAACGTTTAAACTATCTATTTCAAAATATTTATATTGCTTATTTTTAATAGATATTTTGTAGTCGCAATTTTTTTTTGTTAATTCTCTTAAACCACTGTGTTCAGAACCTAAAACAAATACAGATTTTTTTGGAATATCAAATTTGTCTAGAGTTTTATCTGCTTCTGAGTCTAGTCCTATAATCCAATAATCATTCTTTTTGAGTTCATTGATACATCTTGAAATATTAGGAACTTTTATCAAACTTACAATTTCTGCAGCACCAGAAGCAGATTTAATTATTGTTGAATTCATTTCAGGAGAATTGTTCTCACTTATAATTATTGATAAACAATTAAATAATGCAGCTGATCTCATAATAGCTCCAATATTATGTGGATCGTTAACTTGGTCTAATAATAATAAAATAGATTCTTTATTTTTGCTGCTATTTTTTAAAATTTCTTTTAAAGTTAATTCTTTTAAATCAAATGCTTGTAAAACTATTCCTTGAGTGTTTTCATCTTTTGAGTACTTGTTTTTAAACTCTTTTTGGGAAATAATAATTATTTCTTTGATTTTTCCCTTAAATTCATCATAATAATTTTCAGCAGATGTTGGATTTAAAATTAACCTTTTTTTTCTTCTTTTGTCATTTTTTAAGGCTGCTTTTACAGAATGATAACCATAAATATTTAAAAGAGAGCTATTTTTTTGTAAAAATTGACTATTTTTCGCCATAAATTGATAATTATATCTTAAATGAAAAAAAAGCAAATATTTGCAATAGAACTATGTACAAACATGATATTTTTCGTTAGAAGACTTTGGTTTTAGGTAAAAAAGCTCTGCGGCAATAAATTTTAATTTAACATTGACAAAAGTACTAGAATAATTACTTAGTGCTGTTCTCTGAATTTAAAAGGAGGGGTGGTCGAGTGGTTAAAGGCAGCGGACTGTAAATCCGCCCGCGTGAGCGTACGTAGGTTCAAATCCTACCCCCTCCACCAAATTTGAGGGATAGGAAAAAAGTTGATGAGTGAGTGAGTCGGTTTAA